>JAUUDM010000025.1 GCA_030826765.1 Nautiliales bacterium | reverse complement strand
TTTTCAATTGGTTTTGTATAGTGCCAAAAAATCAGTTCATTATTTACATAAACTTTTCCTTCATAATTAATAGTTTTATTTTCACTTCTAACACTTTGATTAAAATCACTTATAAAACTATTGTATTTAAGTTCAAATCCAAAGGCATAAATAGATAATAAAATAAAAAACAGCTGTTTCATTTTTTTCCTTTTTTTTGGTATTATAACAAAAAAAATAGAAGGTATAAAATGTTAAAGGCATTAGGAAAAATATTTGGCACAAAAAATGATAGAGAACTAAAAAAATACCAAAAAAGAGTAAAGCAAATAAATGCACTTGAACCTACTTATGAAAAATTAAGTGATGAAGAATTACAAAATAAATTTTTTGAATTTAAAAACAAAGTTTTAGAAGATGTGAAAAATGGGATTGATAATGATACTGCTTTAAATAAAGTTTTACTAGATGTTTTTGCAATTACGAGAGAAGCGTCTAAAAGAACATTAAATATGAGACATTTTGATGTCCAATTAATTGGGGGAATGGTTTTACACGAAAATAGAATTGCTGAGATGAAAACCGGAGAAGGTAAAACTTTAGTAGCAACACTTCCTGTAGTTTTGAATGCGATTTTAGGTAAAGGTGTTCACGTAGTAACTGTAAATGATTATTTAGCTGCAAGAGATGCTGATTTGATGAGACCTATTTATGAATTTTTAGGTTTTAGTGTTGGAGTTGTAGTTGCTGATAAAAGTGAGCCTGAAAGAAAAGAAGCATATGGTGCTGATATTACATATGCAACAAATAATGAACTTGGATTTGATTATTTAAGAGATAATATGGCTTTTAAACTTGAAGATAAAGTTCAAAGAGAACACTATTATGCTATTGTGGATGAAGTTGATTCTATTTTGATTGATGAAGCTAGAACTCCTCTTATTATTTCAGGTCCAGCTAATAGAAGTTTGGAAAATTATGTAGTTGCTGATAAAGTAGCTAAACAATTAGAAAAAGACAAACATTTTACACTTGATGAAAAACATAAATCAGCACTTCTTACAGAAGAAGGTATTAAAAAAGCAGAAGAACTTTTTGAAGTAGAAAACCTTTATACTCCAGAAAATGCAATTTTAGCTCATCACCTTGACCAAGCTTTAAAAGCAAATTATTTATTTCAAAGAGATGTAGATTATATTGTTAGAAAAGGTGAAGTTTTAATTATTGATGAATTTACAGGAAGAATTAGTGAAGGTAGAAGATTTAGTGAAGGTCTTCATCAAGCACTTGAAGCAAAAGAGGGAGTTGAGATTCAAGAAGAGTCTCAAACTTTAGCTGAAATCACATATCAAAACTATTTTAGACTTTATGAAAAGTTAGCTGGTATGACAGGAACTGCACAAACAGAAGCTACTGAATTTGCTGAAATTTATGGACTTGAAGTAATTTCAATTCCTACTAATAAACCGGTTATTAGAAAAGATGAACCGGATTTGATTTATAAAACAGAAGAAGAAAAATTTGAAGCAGTAATCAAAAAAATAAAAGAATTACATAAAAAAGGTCAACCTGTTTTAGTAGGGACTGCATCTATTGAAAAAAGTGAATTATTACATACATTATTAAAACAAGAAAAACTTCCTCATACTGTTTTAAATGCTAAAAACCACGAAAAAGAAGCAGAAATTATTGCAAAGGCCGGAGTTAAAGGTGCAATTACAATTGCTACAAATATGGCTGGTCGTGGAGTTGATATTAAACTTGGAGATGGTGTAAAAGAGATAGGTGGTCTTGCAATTATAGGTACAGAAAGACACGAAAGTAGAAGAATTGATAATCAGTTAAGAGGTAGAGGTGGTAGACAAGGGGATCCTGGATATAGTCAATTTTATTTATCTTTAGAGGATACTTTGCTTAGAATTTTTGGAAGTGATAGAATTAAAAATATTATGGAAAGGCTTGGAATTGAAAGAGGAGAACATATTCAAAGTAAAATAGTTACTCGTTCAATTGAAGGTGCTCAGAAAAAAGTAGAAACTATGCACTTTGAAAATAGAAAACATATCTTAAAATATGATGATGTTGCAAATGAACAAAGAAAAGTTATCTATAAATTTAGAAATGATTTGATGAATCCAGAATATGATATTGAAAATAAAATAAAAGATACAAGAGCTGAATTTGTAGAACTTTTATTAAATAGAGCAGATATTTTTGAAGATACAATTGAGGAAGATTATAATTTAGAATCGCTTGTTAATATTATTGCAGAATATACTACTCTTCATTTAGATGCTTCATCTTTAAAAGGTAAAAATTATTCAGAACTTATTGATTTTATTTCTGAAAAACTTGAAAAATATTATGAAGATAAAATGAGTATGGTTGATAGTAAACAAAGAAATGAAATTGAAAGAACATTATACATTCAAGTTTTAGATGAAAACTGGAGAGAACATTTATACCAAATGGATATCCTAAAAACAGGTATAGGACTTAGAGGATATAATCAAAAAGATCCACTTGTAGAGTATAAAAAAGAATCATTTAATCTATTTAATGAATTAATTGAAAAAGTAAAAACTGAATATATGAAAATACTTCACTCTTTACAATTAAATTATGAAGAACCTGAAGCTACTCCTGATTTTGGAGAGATTCCTGATGAAGTTTTAGCTGAGCTTGCAAAAAGACAAGAAATGCTGGAAAAACAAGGAAAAGAGCTTAGTGAAGAAGATATTATAGATGCTATAAGTAAATTTAATAAAGAATTAGAAGAAGATTTTGGTGAAAGTATAACTAACATCAAAAAACCAAAAAGAAATGATCCATGTCCTTGTGGTAGTGGAGAAAAATATAAAAACTGTTGTGGGAAAAGTGGTCCTAAAAAAGGGATTTTAGCAAATAATGAATAAAAAATTTGTCTCTTTTATTGTTAAAAAATATTTAAAATTTGATAAAACTCAACCTTTTATCAGTGTGAGTTTTATTCTTGCCTTTTTAGGTATTGCCACAGGTGTTGGAGTTTTGATTATTGCTATGAGTATAATGAATGGAATGGATGAAGAGTTTGAAAAAAAACTTACTATTATGAATTATCCTTTAACAATTTATTCTCAAACAGGTGGTAATATTGACAATGAATTTGTAGAAAGACTTGAAAAAAAATATCCAAATTTAAAATTTTCTCCTTATATTCAAACTTCTGCAATTATTAAAAATCAGCAAATGAATGGTGTTATTTTATATGGTGTGGATTTTAACAAAGAAAAAGAGATTAATCCTATATTAGCAAAGGCTATACAAGGTAATCAACTTAGAAAATTTGATATTGTTGTAGGCAAAAGACTTTTTGATGATATGGGTATAAATAAAAATGATAAAGTTGTAATGATTTTTTCAAATTCAGATCCATATGGCATAGAAGTAGCACCAAGACTTAAAAAAGTAAGAGTTGTGAGCTATTTTCACTCAGGTCTTAACGCTTATGATAAAGGAATTGCTTATATGAATATTAAAGGTCTGAAAGTTATTTTAAGACAAAAAAATTATACAGGTATTCATATTTATTCAAAAACTCCTTTTAAAGATATTAAAAAAATAAAAAAAGATTTACCTTTTGGAGTAGGAATTATTGGATGGTGGCAACAAAATGGAAATTTTTTTAGTGCTTTAAAACTTGAGAAAAGAGCAATGTTTTTGGTTTTGATGCTTATAATTATAGTGGCATCTCTTAACATTATAGGTTCACTTCTTATGATGATAATGAATAGAAGAAAAGAGATTGCTTTGATGATGAGTTTAGGAGCGAGTAAAAAAGAGATAAAAGCGATATTTTTTAGACTTGGTATGGTTGTTGGATTTTTTGGAATAATTGCAGGGATTAGTTTAGGTGGAATTGGTATTTGGGCATTAAATACATTTGATATAGTTTCACTTCCAGCAGATGTTTATGGAACGAGTAAAATACCTACGGATTTAAGTTTAGTTGATTTTTGTTTGATTGTTATTGGCGCTGTAGTTGTAATTATGCTTTCAAGTTTTTATCCAGCAAAAAAAGCGAGTGAAGTGGATATTTTAACAACTCTAAGGTTTGAATAAAGGAAATTTATGAAATTTGAAAAAATAGAATTTTTAAAAGAAGCTTTAAAAGAAGATATAGGAAGAGGGGATTTAGCAAGATTTATTGTAAGTGGTGAAAGCGAAGCAGTTATAAAAGCTAAACAAGATGGTGTTTTAAGTGGAGTTGAATATATTAAATATATAAATGAAATAGCTGATATTAATGTAAAATTTTTTTATTCTGATTCAGAAAAAATTAAAAAGGGCGATATTATTTGTGAGTTAAAAGGAAGTAGTAAAGATTTACTCTCGTGTGAAAGAACAATTTTAGATATTTTACAGCATTCAAGTGGAATAGCTACAAATGCAAAAAAATATGCAGAGTTAACTCAAAACAGAATAAAAATACTTGATACAAGAAAAACTCGCCCACTTCTTAGAAATTTTGAAAAATATTCTTCAAAAAATGGTGGAGTTACAAATCATAGAATGGGGCTTGATGATTGCTTGATGCTTAAAGACACTCATTTAGCATTATTTGAAAATATTACCCAAGCGGTTAAAAAAGCAAGAGAGAATATTCCTTTTACAACTAAAATAGAAGTAGAGTGTGAGAGTTATGACCAAGCAGTTGAAGCAATGCAAAATCAAGTAGAAATAATTATGTGTGATAATATGAGTGAAGAGGAAATAAAAAAAGTAGTTGAATATAGAAACAAATTTGCAAAACAAACTTTAATAGAAGCAAGTGGAAATATTACTTTAAAAACAATTGAAAAATATATAGATTTAGGAATAGATGCTATTAGTAGCGGAAGTATTATTCATCAAGCAACATTTTTAGATTTTTCTATGAAGATGAAATAAGGAGTTTTTTTGTTTATTGAAGATAATAATTTTGAATATGGTCATTTTAGAGGAGAAAAAACTGATATAGAAGGTTTTAAAAAATATATCTTTAATAAATTTAATATAGAGCTTAATGATTGGGATTTTGTTGTTACAAATGATGAAGAAAGAACTCTTGCTTATGTAATAAATCCAAATAAAAATGTAGTTGAGAGAATTGATAATAACTTCCTAACTTCAAAAATTAGATTAAAAGATGCAGGAATTGTAGAGCCTCTTGATATTTATCAAAAAATGGCAGTTTATGGAATGAGTGAAGCTGATGCTACTTTGATTACAGGTAGATTTGGGAGTGGAAAAACTCTCATAGCAACTGCTATGGCTTTAAGTCAAACAAATAAAAAAATTTTTATAACTCGTCCTCCTATTGGAATTAGTAGTGCTTATGATATTGGATTTATGCCAGGGGATAAAGATGAGAAGATGCTTCATTGGGCAGGTGGATTTATGAGTTCTTTAAATTTTATTTACAAGAAAAATCCTAAAATTAGTTATGATTATATTAAAAATGCTCTATTTTTTGATAAATTTGAGCTTATTCCTCTTAATATGATTCAAGGACTTTCTATTTTAGAAGGTGAAATTTTGATAGTTGATGAAGTTCAATTAGTGACAAGAGAATATATGAGTATGATTTTGAGTAGAATGAGTGAAGGAAGTAAACTATTTTTACTTGGTGATTTACATCAAACTTATAAAACTATTTCCAAAGAAGAATCTGGTTTAAACAAACTTTTAGAAATTTTACCACACGAAGCTTTATGTCATGTTGATTTACAAAATATTTATAGGAATAAACTAACTGAACTTGCAATGAAACTATCTGAATAGATAAGTAATTTGCTTTAATTATTAAAAATATGATATAATATTCCAAACAAAAAAAGGAGTTTAGTATGGAAATTATAAAAAATGCAGATGGAAGTATTGAAATAAATGGTGTTATTAAATCTATTGAAGATGTAGAAAATATAAAACAAACAATTGAAAATCATGTAAAAGGAAGTGAAGTAATTTTGAAAATAAATGATAGTTTTGCTATGCCTTCAGCATTGATTGGTTATTTAATCAAATTGAAAGCTTTACAACAAAAAAATGTAAGACTTAGAATAGCAGATGAAGGACTCTATGACCTGATGAAAGATTTGAATTTGGAAAAAGAATTTAATTTGCAAAAAATCTAAAATGAGCTCTTATGGAAAGTATTTTCAAAAAAACAAAGAGTTATAATGTTTTATTGGTTGATGATGAAGAAGAAATAAGAGAAGGGATGAAAACATTATTGAAAAAATTTTTCAATAATGTTGATATTGCTGTAAATGGGAAAGAAGCATTAACCAAATATATTAAAAATAATTATGATATAGTAATTACAGATTTGACAATGCCAAAAATGAGTGGTATTGAACTTACAGAAAAAATTAAAGAATTAAATCCTTTTCAAAAAATTATAATACTTACAGCTCATCAAGATAAAGAAGATTTG
Source organism: Nautiliales bacterium (assembly GCA_030826765.1). GTDB lineage: Bacteria > Campylobacterota > Campylobacteria > Campylobacterales > JAADDX01 > JAUUDM01. Next base: position 74,302 of record JAUUDM010000025.1, on the reverse strand, counting down.
TTAGATGCAATTAGTTCTCAAGCTGATGGATTTTTGATTAAGCCATTTAATATGGATATATTTAAAAAATTAATTTCTAAAATAGTTAATCAGAGAGAACTTGAAAAAATAGATGAAAATTATAGAGATTCATTAGAAAAATCATTGTTAAAAAAGACAGAAAAATTAAAAGAGTCATTTTTTAAAGATGAACTTACAGATACTTATTCTTTTAATAAATTAAAAGAAGATTTAAAAAGTATAGATGAGGATATATATTTTGTAGGTATTGATATTTCAAATTTTAGAAAAATAAATTCAATTTTTGGTATTGAAAATGGGAATTTAGTTTTAAAAAAAGCTGCAGACTTTTTGAAAACTATTTTTCCTAAGGCTTCTCTTTATAGATTACAGGATTCTAATTTCGCTTATTTATTTTCAAAAGATAATAATATTCATTCTATTTTAGAAAGATTAAAAAACAGATTATCACAATTTAAAGTAAATATTCATTCTATTGAAATGAAATTTACTTTTAAGGTATTATCAGTTGTGGGTAAAGAAGATGTTTTAGAAAAATATAATATAGTCAATTCTTTTATAAAAGATAAAAGAATTAAACAAATTTATCAATATTTTGATGAAAAAATTGATCATATTAAAAAAACTCAAGAAGATAGATTATTTTGGGTAAATAAAAGTGTAGAAGCTGTTAATACATCAAAGGTAGAACCTTTTTTTCAAGCAATTGTAGATAATAAAACCAAAGAGATTATTAAATATGAAGTTTTAGCAAGATTAAAAGATGGTAATGAGTATGTTTCTCCATATTTTTTTATAGAACCATCCAAAGAAGCAGGAATATTAGCACCTATTACAAAAATGATTATAGAAAAATCATTTAAAAAAATAGCCAATACTGACTATCACATTTCTATTAATATTACAGTGTATGATTTAGAGGAAGGATATTTAGAAGAATTTTTGGAAGAAAAGTTAAAAGAAAATAATCTTACAGCAAATCAAATTACTATTGAAATTTTAGAAGGAATTGAAAGTGAAAATAACAATAAACATTTAACTCAATTACTTAGATTAAAAGAAAAAGGATTTGTAATTGCTATAGATGATTTTGGAACAGGCTATAGTAATTTTCAAAGAGTTCATCAAATACATCCAGATTTTATTAAAATAGATGGTATTTATATAAAAGATATTACTACAAATGAAAATTCTCTAAAAATAACAAAAGCCATTATCAATTTTGCAAAAAGTATTGATGCTAAAACTATTGCAGAGTTTGTAGAAAATGAAGAAATTTATAAAAAAGTAACAGAATTAGGAATTGATTATTCTCAAGGATATTATTTTTCTAAACCATCATTAGAAATAAAGGAAAAAGTATGAAAACTTATAATTTAATCTTCTCTTCATTTGAAGAATTACAAAAATTTTTAGAAGAGTATATAAAAGATGAAAAAAATGTTTTGTTACAGATATTTACGAGTTATCAAGAAACTTTTGTAGTTGAACAAATCATTAAAATAGTAAAAGAGTGTAATGAAAACATTTCAATTATAGGAACAACAACAGATGGAGAAATTCTTGAAAAGAAAATTTTAGAATATAAAATAGTTTTAAGTTTTACAATTTTTGAAAAAACAACTTTACAAACTTCTTATGTTAAAATTGAAGATTCTTTTGAGGCAGGAGTGGAATTAGCCAAAAAAACAGTTAGTGATAAAACTAAGGCTGTTATTATTTTTGCTGATGGGTTAAATATAAATTTAGAGGAGTTTTTAAATGGTTTTGAAAGTATAAATAATTCTGTTCTTTTAGCTGGTGGTTTAAGTGGGGATAATTCTATTTTTATTGAAACTTTTCAGGTAGTAGATGATATTATTGATAATAAGTTAGCAGTGGCAGTTTCATTAAATAGTGATGAATTAATAGTAAATAATGGTTATAATTTTGGATGGAGAGGACTGGGAAAAGATTTCACTATTACAAAAAGTTATAAAAATATAGTAGAAGAGATAGATAATAAACCTATTTTAGAAGTATTTAGAGATTATTTAGGACAATCTATAGTAGAAGCATTACCTAAAATTGGAGTTGAAATTCCATTTGTTTTTGAAAAGGATGGAGAATTATTAGCAAGAGCATGTGTTGCTAAAAAAGATAATAAACTTATTTTTGCTGGAAATGTAGAAGAAGGGAGTAAAGTAAAGTTTGCAATTCCTTCTCTTGAAGCAAATATAAAAGATATAGAAGATAATAGGAAATTCTTAAAAGAGATTCCAGTTGAGACTATTTTTGTATATTCTTGTATGGCGAGAAGAAAAGCAATGTTTAAACAAGTTTCTTTAGAAATAGAAAATTTTGTGCATTTTTCAAATACAAGTGGGTTTTTTACATATGGAGAAATTTTCTCTAAAAAACAAGAAAATGGATATAAATATTTAGCGTTTAATGAAACTTCTACTTTTTTAATATTAAGTGAAGGTGGAGATTATATAAATAAATTTAGCGAAGAATTAGAAATAGAAATAGAAAAAAGTGATTTTCATTTATTAAAAGAGGCACTAATTAATTTTATAAATAAAACTACTGAAGAACTTTATGAAACAAATAAAAAACTCGAAGAAAGAATAGAAGAAGAAATTGCTGAAAATATAAGAAAGAATTTAATAATTCAACAACAATCAAAACAAGCACAAATGGGTGAAATGATAAGTATGATAGCCCATCAATGGAGACAACCACTAAATGTAATTGCTTTGCATGCAGCGAATATTGAACTTGATGTGGAATTGGGGGAACTGAATAAGGATGATGTTTTAGAAGCTATTCAAAATATAAAAAAACAAACTCAAAAAATGTCTGAAATTATAAATTCATTTGCTAATTTTATTAAGCCAGATGTTAAAAAAGTTAAGTTTACTATTGCTAATACGATAGCAAAATCAATGGATATAATGCAAGCTCAATTAAAAGCAAGAGGAATTGAAGTTATTTTAGAACCATCTGAGAATCCAATTGTTATATATGGATATGAGACACTTTTTGAGCAAGTTATTATAAATTTAGTTTCTAATGCAAGAGATGCTTTTGAAGATAGTAAACAAGATAAAAAATTTGTAAAAATTAGTTGTAAAAAAGAAAATGATACAATTTTTGTAGAAGTTGAAGATAATGTAGAAGGTGGAATACCAAAAGAGGTGCAAGATAAAATTTTTAATCCTTATTTTACTACAAAAGGTACAAAAGGAACAGGGCTTGGACTCTATATGTCAAAACAGATTATAGAAGATAAATTTAAGGGAAGAATATATTTTAAAACAAGTAAAAAAGGAACTAAGTTTATTATAGAAATTAAGGGGGGGGGGTGATAGATATATATGATTGTAATGATTAAGTTAGTTTAGTCATAATTATTATAAAATTATCCTCTGAATAAGTATCAATTTTAATGGAATAAAAATTATTTTTATATTCTATTATTTCTTTGTTTATTTTTTCTAATTTTAATTTAGGTTTTATTTGATCAAAAAATATATTGATATTTTCATCTTTTATAAGATTTTTTGCTTTTTCATTAATTGTAACTATTTTTTTATTTTCTACAAAAAAAGCAATATCAAAAAAGTTTTGAATAATAGTTTGTATAATATCTTCTTTTTTTTCATTTTCTATTTTTGCTATTATAAACTCTGCTTTTTGTTCTAAAATATCTAAATATTTTTTAATATCATTAATTGGTTTTAGAAAAAAACCATCAACTCCAAGTTTAATAGCTTCAATAGCATAGTTTATATCATTAAAAGCAGTAGTTATTATTATAGGGATAGTTTTGTTTTCATCTCGAATATTTTTAATCATTTCAATACCATTCATTTTTGGCATTTGAATATCTGTAATAATTAAATCGGGATTTTTTTGTTTAAATTTTTCTAAACCTTCTTTTCCATTTTTAGCTATATATAAGTGTTTTATAAATTTTTTTAATATATTTGAAAAAACCATTTGAATAGTTTCATCATCTTCAACATAAAGTATAGACATTTTACTAAGATTTGGATATTGATTCATTTTTCTCTTTCTTTTTTGGTATTATTATACAAAAATTTAAAGGTTATTTATATGAAAATTGTCATTTTAGATAGAAATTTAGCAGTTTTAGATTATTTTTCTTTACTTCTAAAAAAATTTCAAGTTAAACTAAAAATATTTTCAAATGAAGAAAAGTGTTTAGAATATTTAAATAAAAATAAGGATATTGATTTAATCTTTGTAGAAGAGATTTTTTATAAAGTTTTTTTAGATAAATTCTTAAATAGTTTTTTAATTGTCTTATATTTTGAAGCTAAAGATTTGCATATAGAAAATAGATTATATTATAGTGTAAAAAAAGATATTTTACCTATGGAATTTGATTCTAAATTTGAAATTCTTAAAAAATTAAGAGAATATTTTTTAAAAGAACAAAAAGAAAAAGTTGAATTAACAGGAGTTATTTCATATAAAGAACAGCAAGAAGAGATGGCTACCCAAAAACAATTAAAATTATTTTTAAATGAACTTAGTATGTTTTATGAAAATGATATTATGATTGAAACTTATTATAATCCTAAAGATATTTTGAGTGGAGATGCTATTATTACAAAAAGAATAGATACAAATAGATATTTTGTAGCTATTATAGATGCTATGGGTAAAGGTCTAAGTGCTTCTCTTACTGCTTCTAATAGTGTAGGATTTTTAAGTTATGCTCTATCTCAAGCTTTAAAACATAAAGATTTTAATTTTTCTAAAATAATAGAAAGTTTTGTTAATTACGTAAAATCTATTTTAATTGAGAATGAAACATTATGTTTTAGTATTGGTTATGTTGAAAACAGTAAATTTACTTTTGTAAATTTTGGAATGCCTCCTATTTATATTGATAGACAAAAAGTTAGAGCAAATAATATGCCTTTAAGTGAATGGAGTGAAAATACAAAGATTGGACAAGTCGAATTTAAAAAAGATATTTTAATGTTTAGTGATGGATTAATTGAATGTTGGACAAAAGAAGAAGAATTATATTTAAGAAGATTACAAAAATTACTTCCTAATTTTGTATTTTTAAATGATATTATTAAGGATTTTAAAAAACATGCAATTCAATCTGATGATACGACAGTTATTTACTTAAAAAAAGAAAAATTTAAATTTAGGGAATTATACAAAGAAAAATTGGAAATTTCTAAACAAAATATTAATAAATTTTTAAAAGACTTTGAAAGTATAAAAGTAATTAAAAAAGAAAAAATAGAATTTATCTTACAAGAACTTTTAATGAATTCTTATGAACATAGTTCATTGAAATTAAGAAAGTTAAAAGATGCTATTTTAAGAGACAATAAAATAGAACTTGCAACTAAAAATAGTATTACAGCTAACATAATTATTTATGAAAATGATGAATTTATTAAATTAGATTATAGTGATAATGGAGAAGGATTTAATCTTGATATTTTAAAAACTTTAAGTAGAGATAAATTACATGGAAGAGGTATTAAAATGATAAAATCTATTTCAGATGGTTGTTTTTATAATCTAAAAGGAAATGGGGTAAATATTTTTATTCGTAAAGATAAATAATGGCAGATGATCAAGAAAAGACAGAAGAACCTACTTCCAAAAAAATAGAAGATGCTCGTAAAGAAGGAAATGTAGCTAAAAGTCAGGATGTAGTAGGGGTTATTACACTTATTGTTGGTGTTATTGTAATTATATTTTATATGAAATTTCTTTTTTATAAAGTTATGGATTTTTATGTTTATTATTTATCTTTTATTTCTCATGAATTTAGTATAGCTGATTTAATAAGTTTAGTTATTAAATCTATTTTAGAAGTGTTTATTTTACTTATTCCTTTAATGGCGGCAATAATGTTAGCCGGAGTTTTAGGAAATATTGCACAATTTGGATTTTTATTTACTACAAAAGCTATAATGCCTAAGTTTTCTAAATTAAATCCAATTACAGGCTTGAAAAATTTATTTAGTAAAAAGAAACTGTTTGAAGGTATTAAAATGACCTTAAAAGTTGCTATTGCTTTTGGTATTGGATTTAATCTATTTTTAGGTTGGCTTGATGAAATTCCTAAATTAGAACTTTTCCCTCTTATGACTCAAATTAAATGGCTTATAGATAAATCTATTATTTTAGCTTTTACAATGATAGCTGTTTTTGTAGTTTTTGCTGCTATTGATTTTGTTTTTCAAAAATATAGTTATAAAAAATCACTTAAAATGAGTAAACAAGAAATAAAAGATGAAATGAAAAATAGTGAAGGAAATCCTGAAATAAAAGCAAAAATTCGTCAAATTCAAATGAAAATGGCAAGTCAAAGAATGATGAAAGAAGTTCCAAAAGCAGATGTAGTTGTTACAAATCCAACTCATTATGCTGTAGCTATTCGTTATAACAAAGAAGAAGATAGGGCTCCTAAAGTTATAGCAAAAGGAGTTGATCATTTAGCACAAAAAATAAAAGAAATAGCAAGAGAGAATGATGTAATGATTGTAGAAAATAGACCATTAGCAAGACAACTTTATGCTGAAGTTGAAATAGATGATTATATTCCTGAAAAACTTTATAAAGCAGTGATTGAAGTACTTGTTATGGTATATAAAACAAAAGGTAAATTATAAAATATGTTATAATTATAAGATTATTTAAATAAAGGATAAAAATGTATAAAAAAATATGGAATAAAGTTATAGAAAGTGATAATATAGTTTTGATTGCTCATGTAAATCCTGATGGAGACGCATTGGGAAGTAGTCTAAGTATGTATAATGTTTTGAAAAATATGGGTAAAAATGTAACTATTTGTAATATGACAAAGCCTGCAAAATATTTAGATTTTTTACCAAATTATGATAAAGTAAAACAAACTTTACCTAAAAAAATAGATTTGATGATTAGTTTTGATTGTGGAAGTTTTGATAGACTTGGTATTGAAAGAAGAGACTATTTTTTAATTAATCTAGACCATCATATTTCAAATACAAATTATGGAGATATAAATTTGATTGAAGAAGCAGCTTCTACTTCACAAGTTGTATTTAATATTTTAGAAGCAAATAATGTAAAAATAGATAAAGATAGTGCTACTTGTATTTATACAGCTCTTGTAACAGATACTGGAAATTTTCAATATGAATCTGTAACTGCTGAGGTTTTTAGAGTTGCAAGTGAACTCGTAAAATGTGGGGCAAGTCCTGAATTTATATCAAAAATGCTTTATGAAAGAGATAGATTATCTCGCCTTAGATTTCTTGCAAAAGCACTTGATACACTTGAATTGTATCTTGAAGGAAAAGTTGGAGTTGTTGAAGTTACGAAAGAGCTTATGGATAAAACAGGTGCTATAAAAGATGATACAGAAGGACTTGTAAATATGGTTAGAAGTCTTGAAACAGTAGAAGTCTCTTTACTTCTTAGAGAAGAAGATGAAGGAATTAAAATTTCACTTAGAAGTAAAAATTATGTAGATGTTAGTAAAATTGCCGTAAAATATGGTGGTGGTGGTCATATTAGAGCCAGTGGTGCTACTATAAAAGATAAAACATTTAAAGAGATTAAAGAGATGATTATAAATGATGTTAAGGAGCAATTGAAATGAAAAAATTTATAGGAATTTTAGTGTTATTATGTTTATTAGCTATTCCATCATATATCTATTTTTCTCCAACATTCGAAAAAAATCTCCCTAAAATTAGCTCAACACACTCAAATTTTTGGAATTTAAGAGATAAATTTAATATAAATATTAGTGATGAAAGTGGAATAAAATATTATAAAGTTGTACTTATTAATGATGAAAAATCTAAAGTTTTGAAAACAAAAGAATTTTTGCCAAGTGAAGTTAAACATAACATATCTATAGATATAAAATTACCAGATTTTTATCAAATTAAAGGTGATAAATTAACTTTAAAAGTTGAAGCAGTGGATAATTCTAAATGGAATTGGTTTGCTGGAAATGAAGCTAAAAAAGAGTTTGATATAAATGTAGATACAACTGCGCCTATAACAGAAGTTATAAATAATAATTATGCTATGAGAAGAGGTGGAAGTGGAATTGCTATTGTAAAAGTTAGTGATAAATATTTAAAAGAAGCTTATATTAAAATAAGCAATAGAGATAATCCTAAAGAGTTTTATAAATTTAAACTAACTCCTTTTTATAAAAAAGATTATTATATTTCTTTACTTGCTTGGCCTTATGATTTTAAATCATTTAGTGCAGACTTGATAGCTAAAGATATGGCTGATAATATTTCTACTACTCATATTCCTATTAGATGGATTTTACCAAAATTTAGACATCCAAAAATTAAAATAACTGAAAACTTTATAAGAACAATTGATATTCCACTTCTTAAAAAAATGAATATGAGTGTTCCAAATGATTTAGTTGAAATTTTTAAAACAGTAAATGAAAAAGTAAGAAAAATAAATGAAAATCAGATTTATAAAATTACAAATGTTATTTTAGATAAAAAAATAGATAGTTTTTATATTAGACCTTTTAAACCAATGAAAAATGCAGCTAAAAAAGCTGGATATGGAGAACTGAGAAGTTATGTTTTTAATGGTCAAGTAATAAGTCATGCAATTCATAAAGGAGTTGATTTAGCATCATTTAAACATGCGAAAATTTATGCTAGTAATGCTGGAAAAGTAATTTTTGAAGGATGGCTTGGAATTTATGGTAATACATTAGCTTTATATCACAAATTAGGATTGGTTTCTACTTATTCACATTGTTCTGGGTTTAATGTTAGTGTAGGTTCTATTATATCAAGAGGAACAATTATTGCTAATAGTGGTTCAACTGGAGCAGTATTTGGAGATCATTTACATTTTGGAATTTATATTCATGGAATACCTGTTACACCTATTGAATGGATGGATGCTCATTGGATCAAAGATAATATAACTAATGTAATTTTAAAAGCAAAAAGGATTATCAATAGATGAAAACTAGACAAAGAAGTGTCAGAGTTTTTGAAATAATTACAGAAAATTATGATAAGTTTGTTAAATTTGCAATTTCAAGAGAAAAAACATTAAAAAAATATCTCGTTGTTGTTAGAAGTGAAAATGAAAAAATAAAAGAGTATTTAGAAAATAGTAATTTTGAATATAGAGTTGTTAAAGCAGATTTTGAAGCAACTCATGAAGAGTTAGAAGAAGAAAACCGTAATAATGGTGGAGAGGAAAGTCAAAATTTAGTTAATTCGACAAAAACGGAAATTTTTGATAGAATTATAAGAGGCGGAGAAGAAATTAATTCTAATAATAGGCTAATTTTTTTAAAAAGAATTAATGCAGGGGCAAAAATCATTTCAACTGAATCAATAGAAGTTTTTGATGAGGTAGAAGGGGTAGTAATTTGCACTGGCGAATATATAATAGTTAAGAAAAATGAAAAAGGGACGATTTTATTTCATAATGAAGAGATAAAAGTGGATAAATTATCATTTATTACTAAAGATGGGATAAAGGAATTATAATGAAACAAAGAACTATAAAAAAAGCAGTAGAAGTCGTAGGAATTGGACTTCACAAAGGTGTACCAGTAAATTTAAAACTTGAACCTATGCCAGAAAATAGTGGAATAGTTTTCTATAGAAATGATAAAGGTGTTACTATTCCTTTGGGAATTGAAAGTGTAGTGGATACAAAAATGGCTACTGTAATTGGTAAAAATGGAGTTGTTGTTTCTACGATTGAGCATTTGATGAGCGCAATTACTGCTTTTGGAATAGATAATTTAAGAATAATTTTAGATAATGATGAAGTTCCTATTATGGATGGGAGTGCAATTAGTTTTTGCTTATTACTAAAAGAAGCTGGAATATTAGAACAAAATGAAAATAAAAAATTTATTAAAATTAAAAAAGAAGTAGAAGTGGCTGTGGATGGAAAATATGCAAAAGTAATTCCAAGTGAAGATACATCTTATGCTTTTAAAATTAATTTTGATCATCCAGCTATTGGTGAACAATACTATAGATTTAAATTTTCTACACAAAATTATATAGATCAGATAGCAAAAGCTAGAACATTTGGATTTTTAAAAGAAGTGCAATATTTAAGAAGTATAGGTCTTGCACTTGGTGGAAGCTTAGATAATGCAATTGTTTTAGATGATAAAAAAATATTAAATGAAAATTTAAGATATAATGATGAGTTTGTTAGACATAAAATATTAGATGCAATAGGTGATATGAGATTGCTTGGGTACAATATTATTGGTAGTTATGATGCTTTTTCAAGTGGTCATCATGTAAATCATTTATTAACTAAAAAGATTTTTGCAGATAGTAAAAATTATGAAATAGTTACTATTGATAACAAAGTAGAGGAGAAAGTATTTGTCACAAGCGCGCAAACAGCATATTGATATAGTTATAATTTCAATTTCAACTCCTATTAAAGTAGGAATGTATAAAGATAAAATTTTATTTGAAGAAATTACTTCAGATGAAATGACAAGTGAATTTTTGCCTAAATTTTTTGATGAAATATTAAAAAAACATGAAATAGATAATATAATTTACTCAAAGGGACCAGGTAGTTATATGTCTATAAAACTTACATATATTTTTTTAAAAACATTACAAATTAGTAAAAATATTAATATATTAGCAGTAGATGGATTCTATTTTAATCAAAATTCTCCAATAAAAGCAGTCGGAAATAGATTTTTTGTCAAAGAAAATGATACAATTACAATAAAAAAAGCGGAAAGCAATAATTTATTTGAATTACCACAAAATTTGAATTTTAGTGATTTTTCAAATGAAATTGAACCGCTTTATATATTAAATGCAGTGTAAGGACAAAAATTGATTATATCAACGCCAGCAACAAGTGCCAATTTGGGACCAGGTTTTGATACATTAGGTGTATCATTAACTCTAAGAAATGAAGTGGAAATTAAATTTTCACAAGTAGAAAAAATAGAACTTTATGGTGAGAATGCGGAATATTTGAAAAAACTTCCAAATAATATGTTTGTAAATATATTTACTGAAGTATATAAAAATTTAACAGGTTACAAACCAACTTGTCATTATAAATTTAATAACAAGATTCCAATTTCAAGAGGTCTTGGAAGTAGTTCAGCTTTGATAGCTTCAGCAATAACAGCAGCATATGAACTAGCAGAAATTCCCTATAAAAAAGATAAAATTTTAAATTATGCTTTAAGTTATGAACATCATCCAGATAATATTACACCTGCGATTTTAGGTGGATTTTGTGTGGCTAAACTTAAAAAGAATAGAGTCTATTTTCTTAAAAAATTTGTTCCAAATTCTATAAAAGCAGTTGTTGTTATTCCAAATAAGACTGTTTCAACTAATCAATCAAGAACAACTTTAAAAGAGCAATATCCTTTAAAAGATATTGTTACGAATATATCATCAGCATCAATGATAACAGCAGCTTTTTTTAGTGAAAAATTTGAATTATTAAGAAATGTTGTAGAAGATAAAATTCATCAAGAATTTAGAATGAAAGCTATGCCTGAACTTTTTAAAGTTAGAGAAATTGCACTAAAAGAGGGTGCTTTGATGAGTACTTTAAGTGGAAGTGGAAGCACTTATTTTAATCTTGTTTATAAAGATGATGCTTATAATGTATTTAGTGCATTAAAATCTTATTTCCCAGAATTTAATGTAAAAATTTTGAATTTTGATAATCTTGGTGTTAAGGTTTATAAGTGACGGAGAGAATGTGTGTAGTGTGTCGAGAGAGACTTCCTCAAAAAGAGATGTTAAGACTTCAGTGTAAAAATGGAGAGTTTTTAAGATTTGAAGGAATTGGAAGAAGTTTTTATTTATGTACAAATTGTAAAAATAGTAAAAAATTAGATAAAATTATAAAAAGAATTTGTAAAAAAAATATCAGTATTGAAAACATAAAGGAGATAATTGTATATGGAAATTAAAATTAAAGAGGTAGCTATAGAACTTGGAAAAAGTTCAAAAGAAGTTATCGATATTTGTAAGAGTTTAGGAATTAAGAATGTAAAGGCTGCAACTAGTTCAGTAACACCTCAAGAAGCTATGAAAATAGCTGAATATATTCAAAATCCAACACCTAAAAAAGAAGAAAAAGAAATAAAAAAAAGTGTAAAGAAAGAAGAGACTAAAATAGTTAAAACAGAAACAAAAAAAGAAGAACCAAAAGAAAAAGAAGTTAAAAAGGCTAGCTCGATTAGAAAAAACAGAGGTATTAGAATTGTAAAAAAAGCTAAACCTGAAGTTTCTACAGCATCACCTAAAATGATGCCTAAAAAAGAGACTAAAGGAAGTACTCAACCACCAAAACCAAAAAAAGAGAAAAAGAAAGTTGCTCCAAAAGCTATTGATAAAGGTAATGAACTTCAAATCAATAGAGAAATAGCAGAAATTAATTCTATCGAGGAAAATCAAGTTCAATTATTAGATTTATCTTTTGTAGATATTACAATGCCTTTAGAAGATGAACAAAGAGCTAAAAAGCCTAATCAAAATAGACCTAAAAGAAAAACAAATAATAGAAAAAGAACTATTACAAAAGAAGATAATAAAAAGAAAAAATATACTAAAAAAGAGAAAGAGCAAGGAACTATTATTATAGAAAGTGAAACAAGAGTTTATGAACTTGCAGATAAAATAGGAAAACCTTTACAAGAAGTTATTGATAAATTTAGAGAATATGGTGAAGAGCTTGATAAAAATGATTTTATTAATGCAGATTATATAGAAATGCTTGCGGATGATTTTGATGTAGATGTTAAACTTTATAACCCTATTGAAGAATTTGATTATGTTGGTAAATATGATGCAATTAAAGATAAAGAAGAAGATTTAGTAGAAAGAAGTCCAGTTGTTACTATTATGGGACATGTTGACCATGGTAAAACAACTCTACTTGATAAAATTAGAAATTCAAGAGTAACAGCAAAAGAAGCTGGTGGAATTACTCAACATATCGGTGCTTATATGGTAGAAAAAAATGGTAAAAAAATTACATTTTTAGATACACCAGGGCATGCAGCATTTACTTCTATCAGAGAAAGAGGTGCAAATATTACTGATATTGCTATTATCGTAGTAGCTGCTGATGATGGTGTTATGCCTCAGACAAGAGAAGCTATAAAACATGCTCAAAATGCTGGAGTTCCAATTATAGTAGCAATTAATAAAATGGATAAACCAGATGCAAATCCGGATAGAGTAACTACTCAACTTAGTGAATTTGGAATTATGCCAACTGATTGGGGTGGAGAAAATGAATTTGTTAAAATTTCAGCAAAAACTGGAGAAGGTATTGATGAATTACTTGAAACTATCAATCTTCAAGCTGAAATTCTAGAACTAAAAGCTAATCCAAAAAGGGAAGCAAAAGCAGTTGTTATTGAAGCAGAAATGCAAAAAGGAAGAGGTGCAGTTGCGACTGTAATTATTCAAAATGGAACACTTAAAAAAGGTGATTCTGTAGTATGTGGAACTACATTTGGTAGAATGAGAAGTCTTGTTAATGATTTAGGAAAACAAGTAAAAGATGCTAAACCAGGTGAGCCTGTTCAAGTAATTGGTCTTAACGAAGTTCCAAAAGCAGGGGACTTTTTAGTAGCTGTGAAAAATGATAAAGAAGCTAGAAATTATGCAACTAAATGGAAAGAATTCTTACTTGAAAAAGAGAGAGGTAAATCAACAAAAGCAACTTTAGAAGATTTACAAAAAATGATGCTTGAATCAAAAATTAAAAAACTTCCAGTTATTATTAAAGCAGATACAAATGGAAGTGTAGAAGCTATTAAATATTCATTAGAAGAGCTTAAAAATGATGAAGTAAGAGTAGATATATTAAGTGCTGGTATTGGTGATATTACAGAAAATGATGTAGTATTAGCAAGTGCGGGTGAAAATAAAGCTATTATTATTGGATTTAATGTAAAAGAGACGCCTGATGCTAAAAGAAAAGCAAAACAAGAAGGAGTTGAAGTTAAACTTTATAATATTATTTATGAATTAATTGATGATGTTAAAGATGAACTTTCGACTATGTTAAGTCCAGAAATTGTTGAAACTTATACAGGTAAAGCTGAAGTAAGAGCTATATTCCCTACAAAAACTGATGATAAAGTTGCCGGATGTATGGTAATGGATGGTGCTGTTCATAGTGATGATTTTGCTAAAGTTATTAGAGATAGTGAAGTTATTTATACAGGACGTATTTCATCACTAAAAAGATTTAAAGATGATGTAAAAGAAGTTACTAAAGGTAATGATTGTGGTATTATGATAGAAGGATTTAATGACTTCAAAGAATATGATATGATAGAAACTTTCAAAAAAACTGAGAAAAGAGCTGAATTCAAATGAGTAATAAAAGTATAAAAGTACAAAGAAAAGAATCAATATTAGTAGAGCTTTTAAATGAAGCTTTTTCTACTCTCAATGATAGTAGAATTAATTCTTTAACTGTTTTGGAAGTAGTTTGTTCAAGAGGTGCGAGTGATGCAAAAGTTTATCTTGAAAAATCACTTCTTACAAAAGATGAACAAAAAGAAGCTTTAAAGTTATTAAGAAAAGCTAACGGGCTTATTTCTAAATATTGTTTAGAAAGTACAGGTTGGTATAAAGTACCTAAATTTACTTATACTTTTGATGAATTATTTGAAAAAGAAAATAAAATGGAAGAGTTATTTAATAAAATAAAAAAATGAATAAATTAAAAGAATATAATAAATTTTTTAAAAAATATGATGTAAATGTAGTAGAAGAATTTTTTTATATATTATTCAATTGTATAGATTCTTCTATAGATAGATATGAAATATTAGATAATATGTTAAAAAATAATTCAAATTATAAAAAAATAAAAGGAAAATATAAAGAATTTTATTATTATGTTATTGATTATTTAAAATCTTTGAATATTTCAAAAGAGTTGTTTTTAGAAACTCAAATAATAGATTTAATAGATACTTTACTAAAATTAGATAAAAAATATATTGAAGATAATATAGCTGTTGTTATGACAGATGTTGTAGATTTAATATTTTTTAAATATAAATTAAATGTGATTAAATTTAATACAAATGAAGAAATTAGGGATTATTTAACAGATACGATAGGTGATGAAAATATTGCAGATTTACTAAATGTATTGATTTTAAGTATTACATCTTTAAAATTGGAGTATGTAAAAACTGTTCCAGAAGAAGATTTAGAACATGTGTTAAGAATGATTATTTTAATTAGTTTATATATTTGTAATAAGGATAAAAATGAAAGAAATAGTAAAACAGATAGTTGAAGATAATGGATTTAAATTATATGATATTGAAATAAGTGAAGAAAATGAACATAAATATTATAGAATTTATATTCAAAAAGATGATGGAAGTAGTGTAAATTTAGATGAATGTGCTGAAGTAAATAGAATAATTTCTCCAATCTTTGATGTGGAAGAACCTATTAGTGATGCATATTTTTTAGAAGTAAGTTCACCTGGAATTGAAAGACCACTTAAAACAAAAGAACATTTTAAAAATTCTATTGGTGAAAAAGTAAAAATTACTATGAATGATGGTAGTAAAATAATTGGAAAACTTCAAGAAGTAACTGAAGATAAAATAAATGTAAAAAATAAAATAATTCCTTTTTCTAATATTAAAAAAGCAAGAACATATTTTGAATGGAAATAGATTACTTAAAACTTGCAATAGATGAAGCTTGGAAATATCAGCTTTTAACATATCCAAATCCTGCGGTTGGGTGTGTTGTAAGTATTAAAAATAGATTATTTGTAGAAGCACACAAAAAAGCAGGAGAGTCTCATGCAGAAGTAAATGCTCTTTGGAGTGCTTATAAAGCATTTTTTTCTGCTCCAACTTTAACATCATCACAAGAAATTCACGAATATTTATATAAAAATCATAATAATTTTTTTAATGAAGCCACTATTTATGTAACATTAGAGCCTTGTAATCATACTGGAAAAACTCCAGCTTGTTCTAAGCTTATTGAAACTATTAAACCCAAAAAAGTAGTTATTGGATGGCTTGATCCTATTTCTTCACATTCTGGAGGAGTAGATAGACTTAAAAATGCTGGAATTGAAGTTGAAATTTTAAATGATAAAAGATGTTTAAATTTAATAGAGCCTTTTATAAAATGGACGAATGATAAATTTATATTTTTTAAATTCGCAACTTCACTAAATGGTGCTTATACCGGGGGTTATATTACAAAAAAGGAATCTTTAAAATGGGTTCATCAGGTTAGAGATAAACTTGACTTAATTGTAATTGGTGGAGAAACTGTTAGAAAAGATAGACCAACTCTTGATGCAAGAATGGTCAATGGAAAAGCTCCAGATATTTTAATATATTCAAGACAAAAAGAGTTTGATAAAATAATTCCTTTATTCAATGTAAAAAATAGAAAAGTTTATATTAGTGATAATTTAGATATAATTAATAAATATAATTTTATTATGATAGAAGGTGGTGAAAACTTGTATCAAAAAGTGAAACAAATAGTTGATTGGAATCTTTTTATAATAAATATAAATAAAATTTTAAATAGAAAAAATTATAGATTTGATGATGAATTAGAAGTTATACATTGCGAAAAAAGAGAGGATTTGTTTTTATGGACACAAAAAACGTAGAAATTTATGAAAAGTTAGCAAAAAAATATGATTTAGCTACAAGTATAGTCTCTTTTGGAATTGAAAAAATTTGGAGAAAAATATTTGTTAAAAAGATAAAAAAATATATAAATAATGGGATTTTGCTTGATGTGGCAAGTGCTACAGGAGATATGGCAAAAGAGATGAATTTTGATAAAATGTATCTATTAGATCCAAGTGAACAGATGAATAAAATTGCTGGAGAAAAATTAAAAAACAAAAATGTTAAATTTATAGAAGATTATGCTGAAACTTTTAAATGTCCTGAAAAAGTTGATTTGATAACAGCATTTATGGCGGTTAGAAACTTTGATAATTTAGAAAAAGGTGTAAAAAATTTAAATAAATGTCTGAAAATAGGTGGATATTTTGCTATAGTAGAACTTACAAGAAGTAATTCTATATTTTTTAAACTTAGTATGTTTTATATGACTAAGATAGTTCCTTTAATTGGTGGTATAATTACAGGAGAGTTTGAAGCGTATAGAAAATTTCCTAAAATGATAAAAAATATTAGTGATGAAGATATTTTGAAAAATTTTAATAATTATGAAATAGTAAAAAAACAGAGGCTTTTTCCGCCAATGGCAACTTTAATAATAATGAGGAAAAATGGATAGAATTTTTGAAATAGATATCTCAGAAAACATTGATGTTGTTATTGATTCAAGATATAGAATAAAAAGTTTTATTGAATTTATAAGACTTTCATTTAATAAACTTGAAATTAAAGATGATGAATATCTTATTTATTTTGATTCAGAAAATATAAAAAAACATAAATTAATGCTTCAAACATTAATTAAACTATATAAAAAAACTCATAATGATGACTCTATTTCAAAAAGAATAGCTTTAAATTATAGAAAAAATGTAAGAATAAAAATAAAAAAACATAGTGTCTCCTTTAGTGATATTTTAACTATAAATATTAAAAAAAATTCTTCAAAAGAGTTTGTTATAGAATTTTCTAAATTTATAAAACCTGTTTATAATTATATAAAAGGTCTTTTTTTATTTCATATATTAGAACTTTATGAAAAAAAGTTAATAATCTCTTTTAATGAAAATTCTAAAGAATTAGTATATGAAATAAGTAAAAAAAATGCAATTATGGGATATAAGGTTCATTTTGTTGTAGATGAAAATGAATTTAGATTTTCACAAAGAGCATTTAGTGTAGAAGGTAGTATAAAAGAGTATTTAGCTCAGATTAGAAATGCACTTTCAGTTTTTGGAGCGGATAATATATATGAGTTTGAAAAAGTAAAAAAAGAGTATAAAAGACTTGCTAAAAAATATCATCCAGATTTTCATAGAAACAAGCCAGAACTTATTCAAAAAATATATAATAAAAAGTTTATGAAAATAAAAGAATCTTATGAACTTTTAGAAGAGTATGTAAAGAGTAAGCAGTGATAAATAAGATATTAAATTCAAATAAACTTTTAACTCAAATTTATTTTGATTTGCAAAAATATTTTGAGAGTAAATATCCAAATCCTTTAGTTTTGATGGAAATAGGGACATTCTTTGAAGTATATGAATCAAATGGGATTGGCAAAGCCAAAGAAGTTGCAGAGCTTTTAAATATTCAGCTTACAAGAAAAAATAAATCAATTATAGAAGTTAATGATAAAAATCCACTTTTAGCTGGATTTCCAAATCATGCACTTGATAGATATATACAAAAACTTATAGATGAAGAAAAGTATACAATCATTTTAATCAAACAAAAGGGAACTCCACCAAAAGTCACAAGATATATAAGCGATATAATTTCTCCAGGAGTCAATTTTGATTATGTAAAAAAAGAAGAAAATTATGTAACAAGTATAATTATTGAAAAAATAAAAGATATTTATCACATAGGGTATGCAAATGTAGATATAACTACTGGAAAAACCAATATTTTTGAAGCATATTCTACAAATGAAGATAAAACATTTGCTTTAGATGAGCTTTTTAAACTTATCCAAACTTATAAAAGTAAAGAATTTATTTTGACTTTGGATAAGAGTGTTGAGTGTGATGAAATAATTAATTATTTAGAGCTAAAAAATATAAATTTAATTTATTCATCTAAAAGAGTGAAAATAACTTACCAAAATGAACTTCTTAAAAAAGTTTATAATATAAAATCACTTTTAAGTCCAATTGAATCTTTGAATTTAGAATCACTTCCACTAGCGAGTGAAAGTTTTGCTATTTTACTTGAATTTATAATAGCTCATAATTATAAAATTATTCAAAAAATAGATTTACCAAAAGTTATAGAAAATGATAAATATTTATATTTTGGAAATAATCCAATAGTACAGCTTGATTTGGATGATGTATTAAAACTTATTGATAAAACTTCTACACCAATGGGGAAAAGGCTTATAAAACAGAGATTTTTTAATCCAATAAAAGATGAAAAAGAGCTCAAAAAAAGATATAAAGCAGTTGAGTTTATGTTAAAAGAGGGTGATAAATTTGAAAATTTAATCAATGAGATTTATGATATTGAAAGATTAGATAGAAAAATAAAATTGTCTAAGCTTCATCCCTTTGAAATAAATTATTTATATAGTTCTTTAGAAAATAGTAAAAAAATATATATGTTTTTAAATAAAGATACTTCAAAAATAGAAGAGTTTTTGTTTGATATTAAGCAAACATTTGATTTAGAAAAGTCAGCTAAAGTTATGTTTAATGATATAAAAGAGTCAATTTTTAAAAATGGATATTCTAAAACTTTAGATGATTATACAAATAAAATAGAGAAGTTAAATAAAAATTTAGAACTTATTGCTAAAAAAATAGAATCTCTTTTTGAAGGAAATGTGAAGTTAAATATAAATGAACTTGATAAAGAAGGACATTATTTAAGTTTAACTAAAACAAGATTTAATTTAATAAAAGATAAATTTAATGATACTTTCATAGAAATTGATGGTAATAATTATTTTTTTAAAGATTTTAATATTAAAACTTTTACAAATAGTGTGAAAATAACAGGTTCAATTATTGATGAAATAAGTAATGAAATAGTAATTATTAGACAAAAATTGATTAATTTAACTTCGGAACTATTTTTAGAAAAGTTATCTGAATTTGAAAAAAAATATAGTTTTTTAAATGAATTAGCTACAAAAATATCTGAAGTTGACATAGCTTTAAGTAGTGCAAAAATTGCTAAAAAGTATGATTATTCAAAGCCAATAATTAAAAATTGTAAATTAAAAATAAAAGAAGCCCGTCATCCTTTAATTGAAATTAATCAAGAAAATGGAATATATGTTCCAAATGATGTAGATTTCAATAAATATGATGGAATGCTTTTGTATGGAATTAATTCAAGTGGAAAAAGTTCGCTTATGAAAAGTATAGGAATTTGTGTAGTTTTAGCTCAAAGTGGATTTTTTGTACCGGCTACTAAAATGGAATTTTCTTTATTTGATTCTATTTTTACAAGAATTATTTCAAAAGATAATCTAAGTAAAGGCTTATCTACATTTGCAGTAGAGATGATGGAACTTAAAAATATATTCAAAAGAGCAAATTCAAATTCATTAGTTTTAGGTGATGAAATTTCTCACGGAACTGAAACTTTATCAGCTTTGAGTATAGTTGCAAGTGCTGTTATAAAGTTATCTAAAATTAGAGCAAATTTTATTTTTGCTACACACTTACATCAATTAATGAATTTAGATGAAATAAAAGCTTTAAAAAATGTAGTAGCTAAACATTTAGAAGTATATTTCGATGAAAAATCTCAAAAATTAATCTATAATAGAATATTACAAGATGGAAGTGGAAGTAGTGTTTATGGGCTTGAGTTTGCAAAAAGTCTTTATATGGATGAAGAGTTTTTAAAAATAGCAAATGAGATTAGAAAAAAAGTAACAAACGAATATAATGAATTAGAACTTTTAACCAAAAATAAAAAGTCAATTTACAATAAAGATGTTTTAGTTACTACTTGTGCAATCTGTGGGAGACCTGCTGATGAGGTTCATCATATAAAGCTAAAATCTACTATTGAAAATGAATTTCAAAAACATCATAAATATAATTTAATACCACTTTGTAAATATCATCACAAGTTAGCACACGAAGGAAAATTGGATATAAAAGGCTTTATGATGACAAGCGAAGGTATACAACTTCATTATGAGGAGAAAGAATAATTTTTTAAAAACTTGTTACTTTTTGTAACTTTCATAAAACAATTTCTTAACTTTATTCAAAAAGGGGTTAAAAAATTAGCACTACACATACTATATAGTTATAAGGACATATGAAACTAAAAGGAAATAAAATGCAAAATAGATATGTTGGAGATATTGGAGATTATAGTAAATTTGTTTTAATTAGAAATTTATTTAAAGATAAAAAAATTGGAATTATTTGGTATTTATATCCAAATGAAGGCAATGGTGATGGTAAATTTAGAAATTATGAAAATTATGATTTAAATGATAAAGAAATAGTAAATATAATGAAAAAATTTTCTAAAATTGAAGAAGATAAAAGAAATATTCAAAAATTAGAAAATGAATTAGAAAATAAATTAAAAATAACTTTTTTTAATGAATGTATAGATAAAGATTGTAATTCTTTTTTTTCAAATTATAAAAAAAGAGAAGAATATAGAAAAGAGTGGTTTAAAAAAGCTTTAGAACAAGTCAAAGATTGTGATGTTGTATTTGCTGACCCAGATAATGGAACTCAAATTAAAGTTTATTCAGAAAAAACACATGCAAAACAAAAAATAAAAAATGGTAAATATATTTTTTTTGATGAAATAGATAAACTTTTAGAAAATCATAAAATAGTCGTGATTTATCAACATCTTATAAGAGATAAAAATAAACATAAAATATTTATAGATAAAAAAGAACGAGAGTTAAAAGATAAAAATCTTATAAAAAATAATTATAATTTTTTTTATACCATTAAATTTAAATCTGATAGAGTTTATTTAATTTTAAGTAAAGAAAATTTAAAAGGAGATATTGAAAAATTTTGTAATAATCATGCAGGTGAATTTGAATTGATAAAGGAATCTTAATGCAACAAAAGAAAATGACTTTAGAAGAATGGAATAATAAATTTGATTGTGGAGTAATAACTTCTTATAGAAAATATAATAATTGTGGTTTTAGAGATGATCATTTTCCTTGTCAAACAGATGAACTTGGGGGAATTATTAAAGAAGAGCCAAGTATTTTAACTGAAAAAGAAGTTAAAGAAAGCAAAAGAGCAATAGCATTATTGATTGAACTTTCAAGAAAAAAATATTATCTTTTATCAGCTTCTGTTAAATTAAATGAAAAAAATTTAGCAGTAATATTTGTAGTAGATAAAGATAAAAAAGCTAAATTAAAAGAAGATTTGATTGAATTAGGAGTTAAATATAAACAAGATAGTGTATTGTTTTTGCCACAAGGTGCTTTAAATCAAGAAACAAAAATAAAAGGATATTTAATAGGAACTAATAAATGTTACAATAATCCTCTTAGTTTTGGGAAAATTCAAGAAATTGATAATAAAAAATTTACTATTTTTATAAATGGAGAGTTGTTTGTTTTAGAAAATATTCAAAATAAAACAGATTTTATTGAAGTTTTTTCAAGTAGTGCTCAAGCGATGGGAGCAGGGGCTATGATAAGGGAGTATGAAAAAACAATACCTTTAGAATTAGTGGAAAAACAACAAAAAGAGATAATAAATCAAGTTAATAATTATTTTAGTTTAAAAGAAAAAGAATGATAGGAATTTTTTGGATTATTGACGAATTTTTATTAGCTAAAAGAATTAAATTATCAAAAGTTGAGGAAATTAAAGGATTTAAAGATAGTGATTTTTCTCATTTTTTTGAATGGGAGAAAATGGGATTTGATATTGATAGATATGATAAGTTTCCAAGAGGTAGGATTGTTTATAATACATATAATAAAAAGTTTATTATATATGCAGCTAAAAAAATCATTGCGAATGAAGAATATAAAAAAATGATTATAGATTTTTTTAAAATAAAGAAGTATGAATTTGCAGACGATGAACATTATAAAATATAAGTAATTTTAAAATGAATAATATTTTTCAAAAAGATTTAAAAATAAAAATAGTTAGTGTAGGCAATATTGTTAATAATATTTTTGATTCTATTATAGAAAAAGAGAATGTAGAAATTATAACCATAAATAAAGATATAGAATCTTTAAAAATTAAAAAATTTCTTATAGAAGCTGATTTAATTTTTATTATTATTGATAACAAAATAGAAAAAGAAATTATAAATTTAATTACTCAGATTTCAAAAGATATAGACGTTTTAACAATAGGTGTTGTTAATAATGAATTAAATTTTTTAAAAAAATATTGTGATACAGTAATTACAATTTCAAACTCAAAGAATTTTGCTATTGAAGTTGTAAATGAAATTATAAATATGC
This sequence comes from Nautiliales bacterium, assembly GCA_030826765.1. Lineage (GTDB taxonomy): Bacteria > Campylobacterota > Campylobacteria > Campylobacterales > JAADDX01 > JAUUDM01. Next base: position 51,116 of record JAUUDM010000025.1, on the reverse strand, counting down.
TTATTGGGGAAAATAATTTAAAGGTTGATTTTAATGATTTTAAACATCTAATGAGTAATGGAGAAATAGCATTTGCAAGTAAAGCTCATAAATTAGGTAAAAATTCTGCTTATGAAGTATTAAATGAAGCTATAAAATTTTCACCACTTGATGATATTGATATTATGAATGCAAAAGGATTATTAATCAGTGTAACTACGAATGAAAATTATCCAATGATTGATTTTGATAATGCGCTTGAATCAGTTTTAGGAGAATTTATTGATAAAGAAGATGTAACTATTATCCAAGGCGAAACTGATGATGATTTACTTGCAGATGATGAAATAAAATTAACAATTATAGCAACAGGATTTGAGAGTTAATAAAAAAGTTATAGGTTTTTGATATAATTGTTTATATTAAAAGGCTTTATAATGAGAAATGAAGGTATATAACTTCATTATGAGGAGAAAGAATGAATGAAAATATTATAGAAATAAATCATCTTAGAAAAAGCTTTGGAACAAAAGTAGTTTTGAAAGATGTAAACTTAACTATTCCAAAAGGGAGTACTGTAGTCGTTTTAGGACTTTCAGGGCAGGGTAAATCAACTATTATTAAACATATTGTTTCACTTTTGAAACCAGATAGTGGAGAAATAATTGTAGATGGAATTGATGTTGCAAAAGCGAACGAAAAAGAGATTTTTGAAACACGTAAAAAGATTGGATTTCTATTTCAAGAGGGAGCAATGTTTGATAGTATGAATGTTTATGATAATGTTGCGTTTCCACTTAGAGAGCATACAAAATTTAGCGAAGATGAGATTAGAGAGAAAGTTTTTGAAAAACTTGATATGGTAGGATTTGATAGTGAGAGGGTAGCAAAACTTTATCCTTTTGAGCTTAGTGGTGGTATGAGAAAAAGAGCAGCTACTGCAAGAGCCATTATTCTTGAGCCTAAAATAATTTTATATGATGAGCCAACAAGTGGGTTAGACCCGATAATTAGTGATTTAATTTCCCAAATGACGATGATGCTTCAAGAAAAGCTTGGAGTTACATCAATTGTAATTAGCCACGATTTAAAAGAGAGTTTTAAAATAGCCGATTATGTAGGTATGCTTTATAATGGTGAAATTATTGAATTTGCACCACCAAAAGAGTTTCAAAAAAGTGAAAATAAGATAGTTCAAGCATTTTTAAAAGGGGATAGTAGTGCATTTGATATATAAAATTTTAATAAGTAGTTTAATAGTTACCTTTTCTTTTGGTTATTATGCAAAAGTGGAGCCAATAAATAGTTATACGATTAAATCTGATATAACTGGGAAAGTTATAGATGTTAATAGAAGTGCGGTTTCTACAAATTATAAAGGTGTAGTTATTAAGGTTGATAGTTACAAAGATGATGTTAATTTAAAAAATTATCAAAATCAAGTAAAAAACTTAAAAGAGATTTTGAAAGTTCAAAAAGAAACTATGCTTAGAAAAAAAGATACTTATAAAACTTATAAAAAGTTAAAATCAAAATCAACTTATGATAAAGATTTAAAATTTTATGATTATTCAAATAGTGTGATTGCTTATAATCAAACAAAAAATTCTATTTCAAATTTAGAGGCACAAATTGCCACTTTAAAAGATACAATCTCTAAAAAAAATATAAGTTTTAAAAATTATATTTATGAAATTGATGTGCATAAAGGAGATTATTTAAATTTTGGCTCACTTATAGCAAAAACTATGGATTTAAGTCAAAATAAATTATATATTTATGTTCCAATTAATAAAATTAATTCTATTAAGAATAAAAAAGTTTATATAAATTCAAAACTTAGTGATTTTAAAATAGCTTATATTGAAAAAGTTGCTGATAGTAAATTTGTAACAAGTTATAAAGTGAAATTAGTAGGGCATTATCCAGTTTGTTCTGAGATTGTAAAAGTGGAATTTAAATGAAAAAAATAGAAATTTTTACAGATGGAAGCTGTTTAGGAAATCCTGGTAATGGTGGATGGTGTGCGATTTTACGATATGGTGAGCACGAAAAAATTTTGAGTGGAAATGAGGCAAATACTACAAATAATAGGATGGAGCTTACAGCAGTTATAAAGGCTTTAGAAGCTTTAAAAGAACCGTGTGAAATCGAATTGTATAGTGATAGTACTTATGTTTTAAAAGGTTTAAATGAGTGGTTAGAAAATTGGATTAAAAAAGATTTCAAAAAAGTGAAAAATGTTGATTTATGGAAACAATATATTGAGGTTTCAAAACCACACAAAATTCATATAAATTGGGTAAAAGGCCATTCAGGTCATACAGAAAATGAAATTTGTGATAAAATTGCAAAAGAAGAAGCTGAAAAATTAAAGGATTAAAATGTTAATCACAAAAGATGAGATTATACACAAAATAGATTCACTTCCACCTATGCCAGAATCTGTTAAAAATACAATAAATTTTTTAAAAGCAGGAGATTTACAAAAAGCAGCTGATTCAGCTGATCAAGATATTGTATTAAAACAAAAAATATCAAAAATAGTAAATAGTGCTTATTTTGGATTTACTAAAAAACTAACTGATACGAGACAGATGTTTTCAGCACTTGGGCTTGAGATGGCAAGAAGTTTAGTATTTAGTTATATGGTTAGTTTACTAGAACCAAAAGAGTGGAAAATTTTTACAAATTTAGATTTTGAAGAGTTTCAAAGTGCATTTTTATCTGGTAGTAAAGAAGCTGTTGTTTTAGAAAGTGATGAAGTTACTTATAAAAAATACTCAGATGCTTTATCTTTAATTCCAGTGACTGTTTGTTTGATTGATGAACTTTTAGGAAGTAAAAAAAGAGAAGTAGAGCTTGTAATCGAGAATAGTGATTTAAATTATGGTAAAATTCTTAAAAGATTTACTGGATATTCTATTTTTACATTAGCTGCACTTGTAGCTGAAAAATGGGAATTAGATGAAAAAAATATAGATCTTATAAAAAAAATAGAATGTGGAAAATGTAATAATGATGAAGTTATTAAAATAGCTGCTGCTGTACATTTAGAGCTTTTTAGAATAGTTTCAAAACCGCAATTTTTTATTTTAAATAGTTTTGTAGATTTTAATCCACAAACTATAGAGATAGCAACGAAAAATTATGAAAGGATGGTAAATGAACAATAAAAATTTGAATGAGTTTTTTGAGTGTTTGGGTTATGAGTTTGAAGATTTAAACCTAATAACCGAGGCACTTACGCATAAAAGTTATACAAGAGAAATTAACAATGAAAGATTAGAATTTTTAGGTGATGCAGTTTTGGATTTGGTAGTTGGGGAATTTTTGTTTTTTGAATTTCCAAATAGTGAAGAAGGAATTTTGTCAAAACTTAGAGCTGCTTTGGTAAATGAAGCTTCTTTTACAAAATTAGCAAATGAAATATGTTTAGGTAAATTTATATATCTTTCTCCTGCAGAAGAGCATAATAATGGAAGAATCAAACCTTCTATTCTGTCAAATGCTTTTGAAGCTGTTATGGGGGCATTATATCTTGAAGCAGGACTTGAGAAAGTAAGAGAGATTTCGCTTGGGCTTATTCATAAAGCTTTTCCTGAAATTAATCCTGAAAAACTTTTGAAAGATTATAAAACTACTCTTCAAGAAATTACTCAGGCACATTTTGGTTGTACTCCTGAATATAGATTATTAAGTTCAAAAGGACCTGACCATAAAAAAGAGTTTGAAATTGGTGTAGTGATTAACGATAAAGTTTATTCTTCAGCAAAAGGGCATTCTAAAAAAGTAGCTCAGCAAAATGCAGCTAAGGAAGCTATAGAAATATTAAAAAAGGAACTTAATTTATGAATAGTTTTGGAAAAATATTTAAATTTACTACTTTTGGAGAAAGTCACGGGAAGGCTATTGGAGTTGTAATTGATGGAGTTCCAGCAGGTATTAAAATAGATGAAAATTTTATTCAAAATGAAATGGACAAGCGAAAGCCAGGTAAAAATAGATTTGCTACTCAAAGAAAAGAGGATGATAAAGTTGAGATTTTAAGCGGTGTTTTTGAAGGAATTTCGACAGGGACTCCGATAAGTATGGTTATTTTTAATAATAATCAAAAAAGTAGAGATTATGATAATATAAAAGATGTATTTCGCCCAGGCCATGCTGATTATACATATTGGTATAAATATGGAATTAGAGATTATAGAGGTGGTGGAAGAAGTAGTGCAAGAGAAACAGCGGCAAGAGTTGCAGCTGGAGCTATTGCAAAACTTATTTTGAATGAATTAAATATTGAAATCAAAAGTGGTGTTATTGAAATAGGTGGAGTTAGAGCTAAAAAAGAAGACTTTGAATTTGCTAAAAATAGTGAAATATTTGCCTTAGATAATGAAGTAGAAGAGACTTGGAAAGAGTTGATTGATACAAAAAGAAAAGAACATAATTCTCTTGGTGGAGTTGTAAAAGTTAAAATATCAAATCTTCCAGTTGGATTAGGAGAACCGATTTATTATAAACTTGATAATATTTTAGCGAGTGCAATGGTTAGTATAAATGCAGTAAAAGGTATTTATATTGGAAATAGTGAATCACACACATTAACTGGAAAAGAAAATAATGATGAAATAACAAAAGATAAGTTTTTAAGTAATAATAGTGGTGGTATTTTAGGTGGAATTAGCAATGGTGATGATGTAGAGTTTGAAGTCTATTTTAAACCGACTCCTTCTATTTTTCAAGAACAAAAAACAATTGATAAATTTGGAGAAGAAAAAGATTTTTCACTTCAAGGAAGACATGACCCAATTGTAGCAGTTAGAGGTAGTATTGTCGCTGAAAGTATGAGTGCAGTTGTGATTGTAGATATGTTACTTTTGAATATGACAAGAACTATGGATAATATAAGAAAAGTGTATAATAATGAAAGTTAAAGATTATTCACTAAATACTATACATACTATTGATGTGGAAAAAGATTTTTCTGTATTGGAAATTGCAAGTATGTTTTTAGATCAAAATACAGATAGTTTCATAATAACTAAAAATGAAAAAGCGGTATATATTATAACTCAAACGGATTTAATATTTTTATTTTTTAAAGGTTATGAAGATAAAACATTAAAAGAAATTATAGAAGAATTTCCCAAAAAAATATTTACTATTAATATCAATCAAGACATTTATGAAGCATATAAAATTATGAGAGGTGCTGCAATTGAACATTTAATTGTTGTAGATGATAATGAAAAAGTGGTAGGTGAATTACATAGTAAAAATTTAGTAATGAAATTTGTAGAATTTGCTTTAAAAGATGAAATGACTGGTCTTTATAATCAACGATCTTTAGATACTATCAAGGCAAGATATAAAGGGACTAATACAAGAATAGGTATAATTTTTATTGATATAGATAATTTTAAACATTTTAATGATAATTTTGGACATAATATTGGTGATGAGGTAATAAAACAAGTTGCTAATCAAATAAAATCAAGTATTAGAGATATTGATTTTGCTTTTAGATATGGTGGAGATGAATTTCTTGTTATGGTATTTAATCAAGAAAAAGATATAGTATTAAAAATAGCAAATAGGACTTTTAATAAAATAGATAATATTGAAGATGAAATATTCGGAAAAATTGGAATAAGTGTGGGGGTATCTTTTTACCCTGATGATAGTAAAGATTTAGATGAAGTTATTAAATTAGCTGATAAAAATCTTTATATAGCTAAAAATAGCGGAAAAGGTAAGATAATTGAAAGTTAAAGTTAAATTTTTAGGACCGATAGCAAAAGAAGATAAAATTATAGAAATAAAAGATTATAATGAATTAAAAGAAATTTTAAAAAAAGAAGTAGAGGAAGAGTGGTTAGAAAGTATAGCAGTTGCTGTAAATGATAAAATTGTAAATAGTTTAGAAAATATAAAAGATGGAGATGTAATTAGTTTACTTCCTCCGGTATGTGGTGGTTAAGATGAAAAATTTAGAACTTTATAATGGTGGATTGCCAGTTAAAGAAATTTTTTCAAAATGGTATAAGTTAAAACGGGGTGGAATGTTGCTTACTTTTGTTGGAATTGTAAGAGATGATAATAAAGCTACAGGACTTAGTTTTGACATTTATGAACCGATGCTTGAAGCTTGGTTTGAGAAATGGAGTGATAAAGTTTTGATGGCGCACTCAATTGGAGATGTTTTAGTAGGGGAGACTTCATTTATGTGTGGAGTTTATTCTAAACATAGAGAATTTCAATTAGTTGAAGAGTTTGTAGAAGATTTCAAAGCTAATGCTCCTATTTGGAAATACGATATTATAGATGGAAAAAGAGTTTTTGCCAAAGATAGAAGTAAAAAACTTCCAAATTCAGGGATTTTGATTTAACTATTTATATTATAAAGTTGTTGAAATTCTTTACAATTTTTTATTAAATTTTCTTTATTATCTTCACAAACTATTTTCCCTTCTTTAAACACTAAAATTTTATTACTTTTTTCTACAGTATTTAATCTATGAGCTATAATAAATACAATTAATTCATTTGAAATATTGTGGATAGTTTGCATAATTGCTAATTCACTTTTATTATCAAGAGCACTTGTTGCTTCATCAAGTATTAAAACACTTGGATTAAGGTATAAAGCTCTTGCTATTGCTATTCTTTGTCTTTGTCCTCCACTTAAATTTGTTCCATTTTCATTTAGTTGTGTCCATATTCCATTTTCTAAACTTTCTACAAATTCTGATAAATTTGCTTTTTTTAGTGCAAGTTTTACTTTTTCTTCATCTATATTTTTACCATATGCAACATTTGCAGCAATTGAATCACTAAAAATATAAACTCTTTGTGTTACAACTGCAATATTTTTTCTTAAGCTTTCTAAATCTATTTTATAATTAGCTATATTATTTATTAAAATTTCACCTTTTGTAGGATTATAAAATCTCAAAAGTAGATTTATAAATGAACTTTTTCCACCACCACTATCTCCTACAAGACCTATTATTTCACCTTTTTTAGCTTCAAAATTTATATTTTTAAGAGCTAATTTACCATCATACTCTAAGTATACATTTTTAAATTTGATATTATTTATATTATTAATTTTTACATCTCCATATTTGATAGTTGGTTTTATATTCATTAGTTGTAATACTCTTTCATGTGCCGCAATAGCATCTTGAAATTTGTTTATAATTTGAGAAATTTTTCTAATAGGGTCAGTTAGCATAAATAAAGCTGTCATAAAAGAAAAAAATGTACCAACGCTCATTCCACCAGATATCACTTCTCTTCCTCCTACAAAAATAACGATAGCAGCAGCAGAGGCTGAAAATGCTTCCATAATTGGAGTTAAAAGATTTGAATTTACAACACTTTTCATATTAATTCTAAAAAATTCATAATTATATTTTTTAAACTTATCAAGTTCATAAGTTTCAGTATTGTAAGATTTAATCCCTTCTATATTTGAAAAAACTTCACTTAAATGTGAATTTATATCAGAATTTTTTTCTTGAGTTTTATGAGATATTTTTTTCATTTTTTTAGTTAGAATTGATACAGGATATATAACAATAGGTAAAATAATCAGAGAAAAAAAAGCTAATTTTGGACTTTGATATATTACAACAGTTAATAATCCTATAGCTGTAAGAGATTCTCTTATTAATGATGCTATTTGGGATGAAACTGCATTTTTTATTCTATCAATATCATTTACAAGACGGCTAATCAATTCTCCTGTGTGATATTTAAAATAAAATTGTAAATCTAGATTAAGAATATGTTCTAGCATTTCATCTCTAATTCTTCTAACAATATCAAGACCTATATAGCTTATAAAATAACTCTCTATAAAACTACCAATTCCTTTTGCAAAATATGCCAAAATTATTAAAAATGGTAAAATATATAGCATTTTTTCATTATGTTCTATAAAAATTTTATCTAAAACAGGTTTTATTAGATAAGCTGTTGCACTACTTGCTACGGCTACTAAAATCATTCCTATGAAAGCATAAAAAAATTTTAGTTTATAATCTTTGTAATACTTTGAATAGTATTTAAAAAATTTTCTCAAATTTATCCTTTATATAATTTTAAATAAATATTCAGAAATATTGTCATTTTTGACAATAAAATCTAAGTTGTATCTATAAAAGAATGAGTGATAATTAATATTAACATGTTTAGGAATGACTCCTCCACCTCTATTATTTGAAACTTCGAATTTTATTTCACTATTTTTAGGTACTTTTATAATTTCACTTTTGGAGATAAGTTTTTTATTGTTATTTATATAAGCAATAATTTTTGTTTTTTTAGGTTCAAGAAGTTTATCTAAATTTGAAATTAAATATTCAAATGAAGGATTAATTTCTATATTATATAATTCAAAAAACTTTTTTATAGCTAAAAGATGAATAGTTGTAGTTCTTTTTAGTGAGCTTTGTTTGCTTCCTTCAATACAAAATGCAGGTATATTATGATGAGTTAATGCATAATAAGTTAAAGACATTCTTTGTTCTTTATGGTGAGAATTTTTTTCACTTGTTTTAGTATTGTGAATAGGGATATTAAAACCCTCTTTTTTTAAATAATTACTTACAAAAGATGCTGTTTGAAACAAAGGGATATTATTATAAATTTTTTCATCTATTACTATACTTTCACCCCATTGATTGTTATGTTTATTATAATATCCATATCCATCATGAAGTGATAGAATTACATCTGGTTTGAAATCAGATATAAAATTTTTTATTGAATTAACTTTATAATAATCTGCATCTTTTTTTGAAATAGAGGCAAATTTTCTATTCATATCACCATTATAGCCTCTTTTGAAAGTAAAAATTGATTCTGGATTACTTCTTGGAAGTATTGCTACAATTCCTTTTTTTATCTCTGTATTTATTAAAATATCACTGGCTTTATATCCACCTGGTTCGTTTCCGTGAATTCCACCAATAATTAAAATTTTACCACCTTTAATTTTACCTTCTTTAATAAAATATTCAAAAGGTTTAGGTGGCATTATAAAATGATTTCTATTAGTAGATTTAGCAAAACCCAAAGAGGGTATTAAGCTAGTTATAATCGCAGAGTTTTTTAGAAATTTTCTTCTATTCATTGAATAAGAGGCTTTCCATTTGATGTAAGTTTTCCATTTTGATATTCTATATTTATTAAAATTTTATTATTTACTTTTTTCGAAATCAAGTTTATCATCATACCCACTTGAGGATTGATTTTATTTAATAAATCTATATTATCTGGAGAAGTCTGAACTTTTAATTTAGCATTTATTTCATTTGATAAAAATGCTGGATTATTACTTTCTAACGTATAATTATTTGGTAATAATGTAGCATCAAGATTTAGTTCAATAGGTTTTATATCAAAATTTTTATTATTTATCATTCCTTTAATTCCATTTATAGATAGAGGAGAAATTGAAACTTTAAATCCTTTTTGAATTAATTGATTAAAATTTTGAGTTAATTTTTGAGTATCATTTAAATTATTTGAGTTTACCATATCAATTATTTGTTTAAGTGTTGGAGAATCCAAACTTAATAGATTAAAATTATATACAAATTTATCTATATTAATGTAGTTATTATCTGCATTAAATTTGATACTTTTTATATCTATTTTATTATTAATTGAAGTTTTATTTGCAATAGTCTTTGTAGTATTTGTAGTTAGAAGATCTTTTATACTAAAATTTGCATTACTATATTTAGATTTTCTATCAAAATTAACAGATGAAACTTTTAAGATTGAAGAATAATTTAATAAATCTTGTTGTTTTATTTTTTCATTTATATCATTTATATTAAAATTCATTGTTTCATTGCTATATTCAGATTTTTTAGTATAAGTTGTTGCTATTTTAGATATTTTTAAATCATTGTTTTCTACATCTAAAATACTATTTTTTATTTTTATATTAAATTTTTCTAGTCTATTATTTATGCTATTATCTAATGTTAAATCAATATCTTTAAGTCTAGCTTTACTTATTTCTAAATTATTTATATCTAGAATTGCTTGAAAAGCTCTATTTTTAATAGCTTCAAGAAGTTGTTTACCTGTTTTATCATTTGATAATTCTTTTGTTGAATTTTCATTTAAAGAGTATAAATCAATTTTTATGGCATCTTTGTGATAAACTGGGAATTTTAACAGATTTAATGTAACTAAAAATCTGGTATTATCAAACGCTTCTTTTAAATCTTTTAAAGTATCAAAATCTATTTGAGGATATAATTCTTGTATAATAGGAGTTACATCTTTTATAGTTACAATATATTCTCTTTTTGCTTTAAAAAATGTATCACTGTTTTTGTTTTCTTTTAATTCTATATTTTGTGCTTGTAAATCAGTTTTTTCTTGGGCTATAAATTTATTGATTTGATTATTATAAATTATAGGAGTGGCTATAATTCCAGCTCCTACAATTCCAGCTCCAATTAATACTTTTGTTAAATTTGTCATTTTGTCTCCTTATATTTGATAATCAATAGCTCTTCTTTCGATTGCTATTGTTTTAATGAAATTTATAACTTCTAAATGTTTAGGGTGTTTAGCATAAATATCTAAATCTTCTTTTGTTTTAAGTGTTGTAATTAATCCAAAATCACTTGCACTTTTATCATATCCAATATCAGAGAAAACTTCAATATCAATAATCTCTTTTATTTCATTTTTTAAATTTAAAATTAATTTTTTAGCTTCTTCAATTTTACTTTTATCATTTACTTTAAATAAAACTATATGTTTAATCATTTTACAAACTCTTTTATTCTTTTGATACCTTCTTTGAGATTTTCCATAGATGTAGCAAAACTGAATCTAAAATATCCTTCACTCCCAAACCCAACACCTGGGACTACTGCCACACCAGTTTCATCAAGTAATCTAAGAGCAAAATCCATACTATCATTTGATATCTCTTTGTGATTTACAAATATATAAAATGCACCAGTTGGTTTTGCAGCACTTAGTCCTTTGATTTTATTAAATTCTTCAAAAACATAATCTCTTCTTTTTTGAAACTCTTTTCTCATCATTTCAATTTCTTTATCTGCTTTACCTAAAAGTGCAGGAATTGCTGCTTTTTGTGTAATTGAATTTATATTTGAAGTTGATTGACTTTGAAGTTTTATCATAGCTTTATTTAGTTCTGGTATTTTTGAAGCACAGTATCCAAATCTCCAACCTGTCATTGCTACACTTTTACTAAGTCCATTAACTGTAATTGTTCTTTTTAGCATATCTTCACTAATACTTGCAACTGCTGTAAATTCAGTATCATATACAAGTTTTTCATACATTTCATCACTGATTACTAAAATATTTGTATCTTTTAAAACTTCTGCTAATCTTTCAAGTTCTTCTTTTGAATAAACTGAACCAGTCGGGTTTGATGGAGTTGTTAAAAGTAAAATTTTTGTTTTAGGTGTAATTTCTTTTTTTAGCATATCAGCAGTAATTTTGAATCCACTATCTTCAAATGTTTCGATAATTACCGGTTTTCCATCGTGATATTTTACAAGTTCAGGATAAGTTACCCAAAAAGGTGCAGGGATTATAACTTCATCATCTTTATCTAAAAGTGATGCAAAGATATTAAATAATGATTGTTTAGCTCCATTACTTGCAATTATTTCATTTGTTTCGTAATCTAAATTATTATCTCTTTTTAGTTTTGTTTGAATTGCTTGTAATAATTCTGGAATCCCAGCTACTGCTGTATATTTTGTAAAACCTTCATTAAGTGCATTTATAGCAGCTTCTTTTATAATATCTGGAGTATCAAAGTCAGGCTCACCTGCACTAAATGCTAAAACATTTTTTCCTTCCGCTTTTAGCTCTCTTGCTTTTTGTGAAATTGCTATTGTTAATGATTCACTTAATTTTTGAACTCTTTGTGATAACATATTCTTCCTTTATTTTAATATACATAATTATAACATTATTGTTTTAAACTTTGGATATATTCTTCATATTTTTTTACTAATTCTTCATCTTTTTGAGTAATATTGATATCTTCTTTTTCTAAGCTTTCTTCTAAAATTTTAATTCTTTCAAATAAATAAACAAAAAGTTCTTTATCAATATCAGGTAATTTATTGTGACTTAATGGTTCATTTTCTTTTCTATGTATAATTTTACCAGGAATTCCAACTACAGTTGATTCAGACGGAACATCTTTTACAACCACGGAATTTGCTCCTATTTTACTACCTTTTCCAATAGTTATATTACCTAAGATTTTAGCACCTCCACCAATTGTTACATTATCTTCAATAGTAGGGTGTCTTTTCCCTTTATTTAGACTAACTCCTCCGAGTGTTACTCCTTGATAAATTGTGACATCATCTCCAATAATTGTAGTTTCTCCAACTACAACCCCAATTCCGTGGTCTATAAAAACTCTTCTACCTATCGTTGCACCTGGATGAATATCTATATTTGTAAAAATTTGATTTATTCCCATTAAAATTCTTGCAATTAATTTAAAGCCTTTTTTATATAGTTTATTTGCAATCCTATACCAAAAAATAGCCCAAACTCCGGGGTAATTAAAAAATAGTTCTATTTTAGAATTAATTGCAGGATCTTTTTTATAAACTACTGCAAAATCTTCTTTAATTATTTTCCACATCAATTTGCTCCATAATTTTTTGATGAATTTTTTCTATACTTAAAGTTGCGTCAATTATTAAAGAATTTATACATAAATTATTTGTAACTTCAATTAAATTATCTTGAATAGAAAGTAGATAATCAATTCCTCTTTTTTCTATATTATCGTGTTTTTTAGCTGATAATCTTTCTTCAAGAGTAGCTCTATCAAGTTTTAAAATCACTACTAAATCAGGATAAATTTTATCAGTTGCAAAAGTATTAAACATTTCTAATTCTAAATAGTTAAAATATTCAAGTCCATAAGCAATTCCACTTATCAAACTTCTATCACTTATAATCAATTTATCTAAATTAGGTTTAACAATAGTTTCAATAGTTTCACTTCTATCTGCAAGAAACAAAAAAAGTTCTGTTTTTTTTGAAATATTTTTATTAAAAATTATTTCTCTTAAAGTTTTTCCAACTTCACTTTGTCCCGGTTCTTTTATAAATAGGGCATTTTGAAATTTTTCTTTTAATAATTCAATTTGAGTGCTTTTTCCAGCAGTATCTATTCCTTCAATTGCTATATACATTTTTTTCCTTTAGTATTTTTTCTATCTCTTTTGGTACTAAATGGCTAATATCTCCATTATAAGCAAGAATATTTCTAACTATACTTGATGAAATAAATGCGTTATTTAGAGTTGGCATTAAAAATATAGTTTCAATAGAGTTATCTAAACTTTGATTAGCATAACTCATTTGAAGTTCATATTCAAAATCACTTACTGCACGAAGACCTCTAATTATTATTTTAGCTTTTTCTTTTTTAGCAAAATTAACTAAAAGAGAATTAAACTCTTTTACTTCAATTTTGGGCATATTTTGTGTAGCAATTTTCACCATTTCTACTCTTTTTTCTAAATTAAACATAGAGTTTTTTGATTTATTATTTGCCACTGCTACTATAATAGTATCAAACATTTTACACGCTCTTTTGATAATATCTAAATGTCCATTGGTAATAGGATCAAAAGTCCCAGGATAAATTGCTTTTAATTTCAACCTTGCCACCTTTTATATAAATTATTTTCAATTCCAACCAAATCAAACCATTTTCCAATTATAAAATTTTCCATATCTTCTAAAAATTCTTGATTTGAATAGTATCCCAAAATTGGAGGTGCTATTATAACACCTAAACGAGATAATTTTAGCATATTTTCCAAATGAATAGGACTAAATGGCATTTCTCTTGGGGCTAAAAGTAAGGTTTTTTTTTCTTTTATCATAACTGCAGCTGAGCGAGTGATGAGATTATCTTCTATTCCATTTGCTATTTTTGCTAAAGTATTCATACTACAAGGAGTAATCATCATAATATCTATGCCAAAACTTCCACTTGCACTTGGAGCAGAAATATCAGAGTTATCAAAAATATTTTCTTCTTTTTTAGCGACTATTTTTGCTTTATCTGAAACTATTAAATATTTTTCTTTTGGTGCCAATTCAAAACACTTTTTTCCTAAACTAAATCCACTTGCACCTGTAATTGCTACTAAAATTTTCATAATATTCCATTTCCTTGTTTATCGATTTTAACTTTATATATATGATTGTTTTTATCTTTTACTTTAATTATATCCCCAGCTTTTCCATTTTGTATAGCAGTAGCTTCAAAACTCATTTCAATTCCACCACTTTTTGAAATAACTGTAATAGGAGAATTCCTTCTAATTAAATCAGGACTTGTAACCATATATTGATATATAATGTGATTATTTGGAATATACATTTTAGCTACACTATTTTTAGGAAAATTACTCATAGGAAGTTTATATAAGTTTTTTAAAGGAATCCAAGTTAGTTCTGCGTTAGTTTTAGTTATTTTTTCATTTTTATTTATAATCTTTGTAGATTTCAATATTTTTATTTTAGCATTTAATTTATAGTAGATAAATTTTATACCATTTATTTTTATTATTCCTTTTGGATTTTTAGGATTAATGTTTGTTATATCGATAGTTTTTATTTTAGTTGGTTTTTTACCATAATATTTTAGTGCTAAATTTTCAATTTTTATATTTTTAAAAGTTTGTTTGTAAACAGAAGTTATATTATTTTCAATAACTGAGGCAAATAATAAAAAAGGGAAAAAGAGTAGTAAAAACATTTTTATCCTATAAATTTTGAAATTAAAAGTATGGTGGCACTTGCACTTATACCAGCAGCAATTCCAGCAACTATATCATCTCCCATAACTCCCCAACCACCATCAACTTTTTCATCGATTTTACCAATAATTGAAGGTTTGCTTATATCAAAAATTCTAAAATAAAGAAAACTTAAAATAGTAGTAAGTATGCTTCCACCAGCTAAACTCATAGCAAGCCACATTCCTACAATTTCATCAATTACGATTCTTTTATCATCATGAATTTTTGTTTCTTTTTCATAAATATTTATCTCTCTTACTGCTATTAAAGTAACTAAAATTGAAAGTAAAAATAGAGTTGATTGTGGTAAGAATAGTAAAATTATATAACCTAAAATTCCTCCAACTATACTTCCCCATGTTCCTGGAGCTTTTGGTAAAAGACCACTATTTAGTCCATATATAAAAAATTTTCTCATTTTAAACCTTTATGTCATTGATGTTGTTTGATATAGTTTAGATAAAGCTATGTATAACTCTTCTTCAGTGTGATTTTCAATTATACCTTTGTTTGGAATTAAATCAAAATATAATTTTTGTAAATTTTTAAATCTATTTGGAAAAAGTGAAGTTAGATATATTGAACTAACTTCTTTTCTCATCATAATTGGTGGAGGGATTATACCATTTTTAAGTAGTTCAAGCAGTGCTTCTGAGTGATAATTTATATGATGATGACTTCCATGTGGGCAAGAATTTGTACTTACCATTGTTTTACATATATCACAATATACATATTCATTTATAGCAATAGTTTCTAAATTAATTCCTTTTAAAACATCAAAAATTGATTTTATATGTTGATTAGAATAATGAATACCAAGGCCTTCATGAGTTTGCCCCATTAAAAATTTATTACATCCAAAGTTTTTTATAACTAATGAATCTATTATAACTTCATTAAGTCCTGCAAAAATATAAGTATTATAAAGTGGTACTACTAAAACTCTGTTTTTTGGGAAAAAATTATCTGCTATTTTTTGTAATACATTGTATCTTGTTTCATACTTTATTTCATCTGTTGCTAAATTTTTAGCTAAAAACAGAATAACCATATCATTATTTTCAAGTGCTAAACGGACTATTCTTTCATGAACTCTATGAAAAGGATTTGCATTTGTTGTCATACCGACTACATTTTTTGCATTTATTTGCTTAATACTATTTTTAACTCTTTTTAAGTCTTTTTTTATTGGAGAGTCTATTAATTTTAATTTTCCACTAATTGCATAATTTCCAAGTCTATTTAGTGTTTTTGCTATATTTTCATTATTTAAATCATCTGAGCCATAAATAAGTTTTACTCTTTTATATTTATCTATTTTAAAAACTTCTTCTACTTCTATTTGTCCAACTTTTTTATTTTTACAATATAATTCAACTATATCATTTTTTTTAGTTTGTTTTAGAATTTCTTCGTTTCTTTTACCAGCTGGAGCTAATATAAAGGAAAAAGGGAAAGTCATACTATTATAAGTTTTTGTTTTATTTACTTCATCATTTTCTTTGGAATTCATAAGATGGGTTACCGGATACAATAATCCTTCAATCATCATAGATAATGTTATAAAAGCTTCATTATCTATAAAAAGTTTATTTTTTCTTATTAATTCCATATTTTTTCCTTTTTTCCCATAAAGATTTTCTACTAATTCCTAATTTTTTAGAAAGCTCTGTATCAGGATATTTAGATTCATATGTTTTTATTACATATTTAATATAATCTTCTACTGATAAAATAGAATTTTCTTCATTTATTTCTTGTTTATCATTTTTAAGTGTTATCATATTTGGATGTTCAAATGAAGAGTTGTTATCAAGTTCAATTATTACTTTTTTATTACTTATAATATCAAAAAGTTTTGATATTGAATTACTTTTTAATGTATCAAAATTTAATAAGTATAGTAAATGATTATCTTTTTCTATTTTATTAAAATCACATTTATCTTTTAAATCATAAAAAGAGATTGGTATATTTGTTTTTTTTGAAATATCAAATACAATTTTATCTACTTTTTTTCTATTTTTTGATTTGATAAATAGTGGAAATTCTATATTTTCAATATTTGAGTCTTCTAAATCTTTAAATAGAATATTAAAATATGATTTTAGAGTTTTATAATCTCTTTTTAACTGTTTAAATTCTAGATGATGTTCTATTTTTCTAATAAGCTCTTCAATCATAAATGGTTTTAAAATGTATGTATCAGCCCCGGCATTAAGAGGTGCTGTAATTGTATCGTGATTTATATATGGAACTAAAAGAATTATAGTTGAATTTTTATATTTTTCTATTACATCATATACGTTTCCATTTAAAGTTATTGAAAGAATTATGATTTCGTAATGTTTTTTTAAATTTATTGCATCATTTGCAGTTGTGACAGTTTCTATATAACTGTCTTTTATATGTTCTGATAATGAATTTTTAATACTTTGTGCTAAATATAGTTCATCTTCTGCTATTAAAATATTCATTTTTCTTCCTTAAATTTTATATTTGCATTACTTATCACTGCAATTGCTTTTTTTTCACCTATACTATCAAGTTTTTCATTTGTTGTAGCTTTGATGTTTATATTTTTACATTTTGTTAAATTTTGGATACTTTTTTTCATCTCTTTTTTATATGGACTAAGTTTTGGAGTTTGGGCTATTATAGTTACATCAATATTTACAATTTCATATCCAGTAGTTTCTAATAAATTTACTACATATTTGAGTAATTTTTTGCTATCTGCATTTTTAAAAGATGGATCATTATCTGGGAAAAATTCTCCAATATCTCCATAACCAGCTGCCCCAAGCAAGGCATCAATAATTGAATGAATTGCAACATCTCCATCTGAATGAGCAAGAAAACCAAAATTAGATTCTATTTCTACTCCACAAAGAACCATTTTTTTATTTTGAGTAAATTGATGAATATCATATCCATTTCCAGTGAAAATTAATTTACTTGCAGGTTTTAAACATTTAAGTTTTTCATCGCCTTTAAAAGTAATTTTTTTAGCTTTTTCATCTCCTAAAACATATCCTATTTTCCCACCAATATTTTTAATAGCACTGCTATCATCTGTAAATTGTTGATTTGTTTTGAGTGCTTTTTTTAAGATTTTAGTTTTACTAAGTTGTGGTGTTTGGATTAGTTTAACTTCATTTCTATCAATTGTATGGTTTTTATAAATAACTGTATCAACTACTGGTAAATATGGAACTACACAGTCAAAATTTTTAGCTTCTTTAATAAATTTTTTTATCATTTTTTTAGTTACACATGCTCTTGCAACATCTGTTACTAAAACATATTTTGTATTGATGTTTTCAAGTGCTTTTTTTAATGATTCTTGTCTAGAAGTTCCACCTTCAACTATTTTATAATCACTTAGTAACTTATATAATTTAGTTTCATTTTTATTTGCTGTAATAATTGTTTCTTTAAAATTATAAAAATTATTTAATCTATCTGCTACAAATTTCCACAATGGATCATTTTTCACTCTTATCCATTGCTTTTTTGTAACACTTTTAAACCTTGTGCTGTTACCTGCACTTAAAATAACTAAACTAATATCCAAACTATTTCCTTTTATTTGATAAAGTGTTACGAAATTATACACTTTTTTTAAAAAAATTGAAAATGATATGTTAATTTTGATAATTAGAGTAATTTAATCTTATTTTAAGAAAAGTTTGATAAATTACGGAAAAGTTATAAAATATAAAATTTAAGGATTTTTATGAGAAAAGAGTGGGTAAAAGAAAGAACCGGTGAAGTTAGAACTCAAATGTATTATGCAAAACAAGGTATTATTACTCCAGAAATGGAATATGTTGCCGAAGTTGAAAATTTAGAAGCTGAATTTGTAAGAAGTGAAGTAGCAAGAGGAAGACTTATAATTCCAGCTAATATTAACCATACACATCTAAAACCTATGGCAATTGGAATTGCAAGTAAATGTAAAATCAATTCAAATATCGGTGCAAGTGCTTTAGCAAGTAATATAGAAGAAGAAGTAAAAAAAGTAAAAACTTCTATAAAATATGGTGCTGATACAATTATGGATTTAAGTACAGGTGGAAAACTTGATGAAATTAGAGAAGCGGTTATTGGTGCATCTACTGTGCCGATTGGTACTGTTCCTATTTATCAAATTATTGATGAAATTGGAGATGTAAAAAAACTAACAATTCCAAAAATGCTTGAAGTTTTAGAAAGACAAGCAAAACAAGGGGTAAGTTATTTTACAATCCATGCTGGACTTTTACTTAAGCATATGCCTATTATTGCAAAAAGAAAAATGGGAATCGTTAGTCGTGGTGGAAGTTTGATGGCTTCTTGGATGTTAGAACATCACAAAGAAAATCCATTTTATACAGCTTTTGATGAAATTTTGGATATTTGTAGAAAATATGATGTTTCATTATCACTTGGTGATTCTTTGAGACCCGGATGTTTGTATGATTCAAGTGATGAAGCGCAAATTGGTGAACTAAAAATTTTAGGAGAACTTACTCTAAAAGCTTGGGAAAAAGATGTTCAAGTAATGATAGAAGGTCCAGGACACGTTCCAATTAATGAGATTGAAAGAAATGTGAAATTAGAAAAAATCTATTGCCACGAAGCGCCTTTTTATGTATTAGGGCCGTTAATTATTGATATTGGAGCGGGGTATGACCATATTGGAAGTGCAATAGGGGCAGCAATGGCAGGATGGTATGGAGTTAGTATGCTTTGTTATGTTACTCCAAAAGAACATTTAGGACTTCCAAACGATGAAGATGTAAGAGAAGGAATTATTGCTTATAAAATAGCAGCTCATGGGGCTGATATAGGTAGAAAAAGACCAGGGGCTAGAGATGTTGATGATAAAATGAGTGATGCAAGATATCATTTTGATTGGAAAACTCAATTTGAATTAGCACTTGATCCAGATAGAGCAAAAGAGTATCACGACGAAACACTTCCACAAGAAGTATTCAAAGAAGCAGAATTTTGTTCAATGTGTGGGCCTAAATTTTGTAGTTACAAAGTTACACAAGATAGTTTAGAAAATTTTGATTGGGAAAAATTTAAAGAAGAAGCACAAGAAAGATTAGAAAAAGGAGAAAAGAAATGAATGATATTCTAAAAAAAGTTATGTATCCAGGATTTAAAAAATCAATAGTAGATTTTGGATTCGTAAAAAGTATGGATGAAAGTGAAGATGGGAAAAGCGTAATTGTTACTTTTGAAATTCCATCAAGTGATGATGAGGTAGCACAAAAACTAAATGATGCTACAGTTGAAGCTTTTAAAGAGGCTGGAATTGAAGCAAATGTAAATATCATAAGACCAAAAAAACCAAGAGAAACTTCAAGTAGAGGTATGAATAAAATGCCATTTGTTAAAAGTTTCGTAATGGTATCAAGTGGAAAAGGTGGAGTAGGGAAATCAACAACTACTGTAAATTTAGCACTTGCATTAGCCGCTCAAGGTAAAAAAGTAGGTATTTTAGATGGTGATATTTATGGACCAAACATTTCAAGAATGCTTGGAAAACAAAATGAAAAACCTGTTGTTGTAAATGAAACACAGGTAAAACCATTTGAAAATTATGGAATTAAATTTATTTCAATGGCAAACTTACTTCCAGATGGACAAGCTTTAATGTGGAGAGGTGCTATGCTTGTAAAAGCACTTGACCAATTTATGAGTGATGTTGCTTGGGGAGAATTAGACTGTTTAGTTATCGATATGCCACCAGGAACAGGAGATGCTCAAATGACTATGGCTCAACAAGTACCAGTTACAGCGGGAGTTGCAGTTACAACTCCTCAAACAGTTGCACTTGATGATGCAAGAAGAAGTATGGATATGTTCAAAAAACTTCATATTCCAATCGCTGGAATTATCGAAAATATGAGTGGATTTATCTGTCCTGATAATGGAAAAGAGTATGATATTTTTGGTAAAGGAAGTGGTGAAGATCTTGCAAAAGAGTATGGAACTAAAGTTTTAGCTGAAATTCCAATAGAAATGGCAATTAGAGAAGGTGGAGATACAGGTAATCCTATAATGGTAGCACATCCTGAGAGTGAAAGTGCAAAAAGATATTTAAAAGCAGCTGATGAATTATGGACATTTATCGAAAAAGTTCTTGAAGAAGATTTAGCTGGTAATGAAATGATCCAACCAATTTATGGTGTAAATGGAACTCCAAGTGCTTGTAGTATGAAATAAGGTCTTACCTTATTTCTTTTTTAATTTCTCTATTTTATCTCTAAGTTCAATTGCTCTTTCAAATTCTAGATTTTTACTTGCTTCTAACATCTCTTTTTTAAGTTGTTGTAATATATAAGTTTTCTCTTTTGCTGGTATTTTATCTAACTCTTTTGGTACTAATTCATCACTTTTTAGAGTTTTTTCTATTTTTCTAGTCGTTGTTTTTGGAGTTATATTGTGGAGTTTATTATACTCTTGTTGTTTTATTCTTCTTGAAACTGTAGTTTTTATTGAATTATACATAGAAGTTGTGATTTTATCTTTAATCTTTTCTAAAACTTCTAAATTATCAACTATCACTTTTTCTTCTATTTTATTTGCAAACATTAAAACTGTTCCGTTTACATTTCTTGCAGCTCTTCCAGCAGTTTGGATTAGGCTTGTTTCACTTCTTAAAAATCCCTCTTTATCAGCATCAAGAATAGCCACTAAACTAACTTCTGGGATATCAAGTCCTTCTCTAAGAAGGTTAATTCCTATTAAAACATCAAAATCTGAGTTTCTTAAACCTCTAATAATTTCATTTCTCTCAACTACATCTATATCTGAATGCATATATTTTACTTTTAGTCCTAACTCTAAATAATATTTTTGAAGTTCTTCCGCCATTTTTTTAGTTAGAGTTGTAACTAATACTTTTTCATTTTTTTCAATTCTTTTTTTGATTTCATCGTATAAAAGTGCTACTTGGTTTTGGCTTGGAAAAATTTCAACTATTGGATCTAATAGTCCAGTTGGTCTTATGATTTGCTCAGCAACTGTGCTTGATAGGTCAAGTTCTATTTCTTTTGGAGTGGCTGAGACGAAAAGATAATGAGGAGCTTTATTTATAAATTCATCAAATTTAAGAGGTCTGTTATCCAAAGCACTTGGAAGTCTAAATCCATAATCAACTAAAACTTCTTTTCTAGCTCTATCTCCGGCATACATTCCACGAAATTGAGGTAAACTTACATGAGATTCATCAACTATTACTAAATATGGACGATTTTTTATTTCAAAATAATCAAATAATGTATATGGAGTTTCCCCTGGTTTTTTGCCACTTAAATATCTTGAATAGTTTTCCACTCCTTTTGTAGTACCTGTAGTTTCAAGCATTTCAAGGTCAAATTCAATTCTTTGACGAAGTCTCTGGGCTTCTACTAATTTACCTTCTTTTTCAAATTCTTTTAGTCTTTCCCCTAAATCTTTTTCAATTTCACTTATAGCTTCATTTAATCTATCAGCTCCAACAATAAACTGATTGGCAGCATAAAGCATAAAAGATTCTTTTGTTTCAATTACTTCGTTTGTCAAATAATCTCTAATTTCAATTCTATCAATTTCATCTCCAAAAAATTCTAATCTCAAATATCTATCTTCATAATAACTTGGAAATATATCGATTACTTCTCCATTTACTCTAAAATTGCCTCTATCAAAGAATTTATCATTTCTTGTATAACCCATATCGACGAGTCTGAGCATAAGTTCTTTTTGATTAAATTCATCATTTAATTCAAATTTAACTACCATTTTTTTGTATTCATATGGACTTCCAAGTCCGTAATTTGCTGAAACTGATGCTATTACTATTACATCATCATATTGAAGCAAGCTTGCCGTGGCTGAAACTCTTAATCTTTCAAGTTCATCATTAACAGAGCTGTCTTTTTCTATAAATAAATCTTGTCTTGGGATGTATGCTTCTGGTTGATAATAGTCATAATAACTTATAAAATATTCTACATGATTTTGTGGAAAAAATTCTTTAAATTCACTATATAGCTGGGCTGCTAATGTTTTATTATGAGTCATTATAAGTGTAGGCATATTTAGTTTTTTTATTATATTTGCCATTGTAAAAGTTTTACCACTTCCTGTAACTCCAAGAAGAGTTTGATATTGATTATTTGGTATTGAATTTGTTAGTTTTTCAATAGCTTGAGGTTGGTCTCCTGCTGGTTTGTAAGTAGAATTTAATTTAAACATCTATTTCCTTATAAAATATATAATTATTTGAATATTTTTAGTTATAATTATAGCAAAAAAGGAGATATCAATGGAAAAAGATATTTTAACACTTTTAAATGAAAAGATTGATGGTCTTTTATCTAAATATGAAGGTGCAGTTAAAAAAATAGAAGAGTTAGAGACAGAAGTTGCTAATTTAAGTAATAAAAAAGAAGAATTAGAAACTCAGAATGAAGAACTTCAAGAAACATTGGCACTTAAAGATTTAGAACTTGAGGAGATTGTTGGAAAAATTGAGGCTATTTTAGGTAAATGAAAAAAATAAAACTTTATCTTATTGGACAAAAATATGAAATTGAGATAGAGGATGAGTTTTATGAATATATAAAAGATGATATAAATAGTTTAAATAATTCAGATACTCAAATTAAAGATTTATTGAATATTATGCTTAAATTTGGCTATAAAAGTTACCAAAATGAGCAAAAAATGAAAAAGTTACTTAGCAAACTTGATTTGTAATCAAGTTTGTAGTAATATTTTAATAAAGAAATCAAAAACAAAAGGAGAAACTATGAAAAAATCAGGTTTTACAATGATTGAATTAATTTTCGTTATCGTTATCATAGGTATTTTAGCGTCAGTTGCTATTCCTAAACTAGCAGCTACAAGAACAGATGCAAAAGTTGCAACAATTTCACAACAAGTTCAAAGTGCAACATCAGAGATTGCAAATTATGTAACAGCACACGGTGGAGAAGCTAATGCCACGGATATTACAACTGAATCTCAAGTTTTAAAACAATTAGTAGCTCAAGATAAAGCAAATGAGGATAATAGTACAGCAGTGACTATATATGGCGATAGTGATAGTAGTGGAAATGGTATTGGTTGTGTAACATTAGAAACAAATGATACTGCTTTATTAGTAGAAACAAATAGTAGTGCTAATGGGCAAATTTGTACAGGTGTAAAAAGTATAGTGAAAGATGTTAATTATACACTTGCGGGAAGTCATGTTAATTTCTAAGAGGTTTTTCTCTTAGAATTATTTATTATGAAAAAATCAGCTTTTACACTAATTGAATTAATTTTTGTAATTGTTATTATAGGTATTTTAGCTACAATTGCTATTACAAAATTAAATACTACAAGAGATGATGCAAGAACAGCAGTGCTTGCTACACATATGCAAGATGGAGTAAGAGAAATAATTACTTACTATACTGCAAAAGGTGGAAAAGTTGATTTTAATGATATAAACTCTTCTAGGCACTCAAGTCAAATTTTTTACAATGAACTTATCAAAAAAGGTTGGGCAGAAATTAAAGATGCTAATCACACTGTAGTTTATTCAAATAGAGATGATAAGATAGTTTGTGTAAGTTATACAACAGATGGTAATCAGATTGAAGTAGAAACGAATTCATCAAATAATGATACTTTATGTCAAGATATAAAAAGAGTCATACCAGCAGATAGAAATTATTCTGTTTTGAATAATGCAGTAAATTTTTAAGGAAAATAGATGAAAAAATCATTTACAATGATAGAACTTATTTTTGTAATAGTTATAATAGGAATACTTGCTTCAGTAGCTTTACCAAAGTTATGGGCAACAAGAGATGATGCAGTTATTACAAAGGTAAGGAGTGATGTTGCAAATATTAGAAGTGCTATTGAGAATCTACATACACAAAAATTGATGATGGGAATTGATGAATACCCTGAAGCTTTAGATGATGCTGAAAAAAATACGGAAGGTGAAAAACTTTTTGATGGTAACTCGTCTATCGGTCAATTATTAACTTATCCAATTTATTCAAAAAATGCAGATGGGCATTGGATGAAAACAGACGATGATGATTCAGATGGTATTACTAAATATAATGTTAAAATTATGAATAATGATATAGAATTTGATTATAATAATTCAAATGGTCATTTTGATTGTGATGGACTTAATAGTGGAGAAGCAGATACACTTTGTTCGAAGTTAACTCACTAAATTTTTATGAATGTGCCATAGTTGGTACTCCTTCTGTTTTTACTTACCAATCAATAGAAAATTTTACTCCTTTTTCTATTGTAGAAGTTACTTTACGAAATAAAATAGTTCAAGCTTTAATTATAAAAAAAATTCAAAAACCAAATTTTAAATGTTTAGATATTACAAAATTAATTTATCAATTAAATGAAAATGAGCAAAAAATAGTAAATTTTATTAGTTATTACTATTTTACCTCTTTAGGTGAAGCTGTTTCCCTTTTTATCTTTCAACAAAACAAAAAGTTACAAAATTTAAATATAAAAACAGAGATTGAATTAACTACTAAACAAAAAGAGGCTTTTGAGTTTTGCGAAAATAATCAAACTTCTATTCTTTTTGGTGATACTGGAAGTGGGAAAACAGAAATTTATATTAAACTTATTGAAAAAGTTATAAATGAAAATAAAACTGCAATTTTACTTTTACCTGAAATTGCTATTACTTCTCAAATGGAAAAAAGACTTAAAAAATATTTTGGTGAAATAGTAGCTATTTGGCACTCAAAAATTACAAAACCTAAAAAAACAAAAATTTTAAAAGGTTTAAAAGAAGGAAAAATAAGAATAGTTGCAGGGGCTAGAAGTGCTCTATTTTTACCTATGGAAAATTTAGGAACAATTATTGTAGATGAATTTCACGATGATAGTTATAAATCTCAAAGTGGTGTTAGATATAATGCAAAAGATTTGGCTATTTATTTTGGGAAAGTTTATAATGTTAGTGTAGTTTTAGGGAGTGCAACTCCCCTTGTAAGTGATTTTTATAAACATCCTTATTTTCGCTTGAAAGGTAATTTTTATAATTCAAAAAACAGATTTGAATTTGTTTCGAATTTTGAAGAGAGTCTTAGAAAAATAGAAAATACTTTAAAAGAAAATCAACAAGTTATTATTTTTATTCCAACAAGAGCTAATTTTAAATATATGATTTGTGCTAAATGTGGAGAAGCTATTAAGTGTCCATTTTGTGATGTTAGTATGAGTGTTCATTCTAATAATCGAACTATGAAATGTCATTATTGTAATTATACAACTAAAATTCCTGCAGTTTGCCCAAATTGTGGCGGTGAAAACTTCTTGAATGAAAGAATTGGAAGTAGTGAAATTGTAGAAATTTTAAAAACTTATTTTCCAAATAAACGAATAGAAAAGTTTGATAGAGATATAATTACTTCAAAAACAAGACTTGATAAAACTTTAAAAGAATTTAATGATAAAAAAATAGATGTTTTAGTAGGAACTCAAATGCTAAGCAAAGGGCACGATTATGATGTAAAATTGGCTGTAATTTTAGATATTGATTTTGTTTTGAATATGCCTGATTATCGAGCAAGAGAGAGAGCTCTAAGTTTAGTAGTGCAAGTGGCAGGAAGAGCTGGAAGAAGAGAAAATGGAGAAGTTTTGATTCAAACTCAAAATGAAGACTTTTTTAAAGAGAGTTATGATGAATTTATCAAAGAAGAATTAGAATTTAGAAAAATGTTAAATTATCCACCTTTTTCGAGATTAGCTAAACTTGAATTTAGTGATAAAAATCCAAATAATGCTCAAAATGAGATGTTTAAAGTTAAAAATTGTTTAGAAAAAAAGTATCCAATTTTAGGTTTTGGTCCAAGTCCAATTACAAAAATATCAAATAAATATCGTTATCAGATTTTAATAAAAGGAGTTAATTTTCATAAATTTATATGGGAATGTAAAAGTGATAAAACAAAAGTGGATATGGATGTTGTGAATTTTATTTGAAAATTATGTTATAATACGTTGAAAAAAGGAGATACTCCTAATGGATTATAAAGAGACATTATTACTTCCAAAAACTACATTTCCGATGAGAGGAAATCTTCCACAAAATGAGCCTAAAAAATATAAAGAATGGTTCGAAAATGATATTTATGAAAAAATGAAACAAAATAGAGAGGGTAAAGAAGAGTATAACCTTCACGATGGACCTCCATATGCAAATGGACATATTCATATTGGTCATGCATTAAATAAAATTTTAAAAGATATTATTGTTAAATTTAACTATTTTCAAGGTAAATCAGTTAGATATGTTCCGGGGTGGGATTGTCACGGACTTCCAATTGAACAACAAGTAGAGAAAAAAATAGGTAGAGAAAAAAAAGAAGCACTTGCTAAATCAAAACTTAGAGAATTATGTAGATCGCACGCTGCTAAATTTATTGATATTCAAAAAGAAGAGTTTAAAAATCTTGGTGTAATAGGGGATTGGGAAAATCCTTATAAAACTATGGATTTCAAATTTGAAGCAAAT
The DNA here is from genome assembly GCA_030826765.1 of Nautiliales bacterium. Taxonomy (GTDB): domain Bacteria; phylum Campylobacterota; class Campylobacteria; order Campylobacterales; family JAADDX01; genus JAUUDM01. Next base: position 23,723 of record JAUUDM010000025.1, on the reverse strand, counting down.
ATTTATAAACAACTTACTAAAATTGCTAAAAGAGGACTTTTAGTAGAAAGAAGTAAGCCGGTATTTTGGTGTATGCACGATAAAACAGCACTTGCAGAAGCTGAAGTTGAATATGAAGATAAAGAAGATTATTCTATTTATGTTGCATTTAAATTAAGTGATGAAGCTCTTAAAAAATTAGATCTTAATGATGCAAGTATTGTAATTTGGACTACTACTCCTTGGACACTTCCATCTAATATGGGGATTAGTTTGAGTCCTGATGAAGAGTATGCATTAAGCGAAGATAATAAAATTGTAGCACTTCCTTTATATGATTCTTTAAAAGAAGCTGGAGTTGTAAAAGGTGATGTGAAAAAAAGATTTAAAGCAGACGAACTTGAGAAACTAATTGCAATTAATCCAATAAATGGTAGAGAAAGTATTGTTCTTTTAGGTGAACACGTTACAATGGATGGTGGAACAGGATGTGTTCATACAGCTCCAGGGCACGGGGAAGATGACTACAAAGTATGGAGAAAATATGGATTTAGTGAAGTAATTCAACCAGTAGATGAAAGAGGATGTTATTCTCCAATTATCAAAACTGAAAAACTTTTACCAGATGAATTTGAAGGTGAATTTATTTTCAAAGCACAACCTAAAATTTTAGAAATGTTAGGAGATAGCTTAGTAAAAGTGGATAAATTTAGTCACTCATATCCACACTGCTGGAGATGTCATAATCCACTAATTTATAGAGCTACAAAACAATGGTTTGTAACTATGGATAAAGAAGTAGAAGGTGAGACTTTAAGAAATAGAGCTTTAAAAGAGATTGAAAATGTAAAATTTATTCCAGAAGCTGGAAGAAACAGATTAACTACAATGGTAGAAAACAGACCTGATTGGTGTATTTCAAGACAAAGAGATTGGGGTGTACCTATTGCATTTTTTAGAGATAAAACAACAGAAGAAATTATCTTAGATGATGAAGTTTTAGATAATATTTATAATATATTTAGCGAAAAAGGTGCGGACGCTTGGTATGATTTAAGTATTGCTGAGCTTTTACCAGCAAATTCAAAATATAATCCAGATAACTTAGAAAAAGTAAATGATATTTTAGATGTGTGGTTTGATAGTGGTTCAACTTTTGCAGCAGTTTTACAAAGTGGAAATTATGATGCAGGGGAATATCCCGCTGATATGTATCTTGAAGGAAGCGATCAACATAGAGGTTGGTTCCAATCATCACTTTTAGTTTCAACTGCAACTGAAGATAAAGCACCTTATAAATCAATCTTAACTCATGGATTTACTGTTGATGAAAAAGGTGAAAAAATGAGTAAAAGTAAAGGAAATGTAGTTTCACCTGTAGATGTTTCAAAACAATTTGGTGGTGAAATCCTTAGACTTTGGGTTGCAATGAGTGATTATAAAGGTGATATCAAAATTAGTGATAAAATCCTAAAACAAATTTCTGACCAATATAGAAAATTAAGAAATACAATTAGAATTTTATTAGCAAATCTTGAAGATATGAGTGAACCTAATTATAACTTCTCTGATATTGATAAATGGATTTTATCAAAAGCAAAAGAAGTATTTAATGAAGTTATTTCGCTATTTAAAGCTTATGATTTTTCAAAAGCATTTAATATTTTAAATAATTTTGTTGTAAATGAACTTAGTGCAATTTATGTAGATATTACAAAAGATAGAATGTATTGTGAAGCTGCAAATTCAGACAAAAGAAGAGCCACTCAAACTGCAATGTGTATGATTGCAAAAAGACTTATAATTATAATTGCACCAGTTTTAACATACACTGCAAATGAAGCGATTGAGCATGCACCTAAAATGCTTAAAAAAGATTCAATTTTTGATTATGAATATGCAGACTTTAAAGAATTTGATTTAACAAATGCAATTACTGATAAAGTTTTAAAACTTAGAGAAGAGTTTGGAGAAGTTGTAGATAAACTTAAAAAAGAGAAAAAAGTAAAATCTACACTTGAATTATCAATTTGTACAAATGATGCAGATTTACTTGATAATGCGGATATCGTTGATTTCTTTGTAGTTAGTGAAATTAATAATGAAAGTTGTGGTGAACTTTTAGGAACAATGGAATTTGATGGAATTGCATATGAAATTAGAAAATCTACTAAACATAAATGTCCAAGATGTTGGAGATATTTAGCAGATAGTGAAGATTCATTATGTGATAGATGTGCTGAGGTTGTAAATGTTTGATTTAACTAAACCTATTAGTAATGAAGTTGTTTTTGGGACAACTTTATTGCTTATTATTTTATGGATAGTTATGTGGCAAATATTAAAATATATTTCAAAAGGAATAAAATGATAACATTAAAAGAGGCTTTGAAATTAAATAAAGAAGAGCTTAAAGAGCTTAAAAAAGATATAAATAAAAAAGCAAAAGAAAATAAAGAAATTGGGGCTTATATAGAACAATTTTTAGATACAGATTTAAGTGAAAGTGGAGAAGGTGTTCCAATTGCAATTAAAGATAATATCAATGTAAAAGATTGGGAATTAACTTGTAGTTCAAAAATTTTAAAAGGATATATTTCTCCTTATAATGCAACTGTTGTAAATAAACTTTTTGAAAATGGATTAAGCCCATTTGGTAGAACGAATATGGATGAATTTGCAATGGGAAGTACAACGGCGACAAGTCAATATGGAAAAACTTTAAATCCAGTTGATAATACAAAAGTTCCAGGAGGAAGCTCAGGAGGAAGTGCATCAGCAGTAGCGGCAGGACTTGCAGTAGCAGCTTTAGGAAGTGATACTGGTGGAAGTATTCGTCAACCGGCAGCATTTTGTGGAGTTGTAGGAATGAAACCTACATATGGAAGAGTAAGCCGTTACGGACTTGTAGCATATTCAAGTAGTTTAGACCAAATCGGACCGATTACACAAAATGTAGAAGATGCAAAAATTTTATATAATATTATTGCAGGTCACGATAAAAATGATTCAACTTCTGCTGATATTGATTATACTCCAATTGAATTTAATGAAGGTAGAAAATTAAAAATAGCAGTAATTGATAATTATGTAAATGAAGCAAGTGATGAAGTTAGAGATGCTATTTTAGAAACAATTAAAGCTCTTGAAAAACAGGGACATGAAATTATTCATAAAGATTTAATGAATAATAAAATTGATATAGCAACTTATTATATCGTAGCAACTGCTGAAGCAAGTAGTAACCTAAGTAGATATGATGGTATGAGATATGGAAATAGAATCGAAGGAAAAGATTTAAAAGAGACTTATGAACTTACAAGAGCACAATTTGGAGATGAAGTAAAAAGAAGAATTATGCTTGGAACATTTGTATTAAGTAGTGGTTATTATGATGCTTATTATTTAAAAGCTCAAAAAGTTAGACACTTAATCAAAGAAGAATTTGATAAAATTTTAGATGAAGCAGATTTAATTGTTATGCCAGTAGCACCTACAACTGCATTTGAATTTGGAGCAAACAAAACTCCACTTGAGATGTATTTAGAAGATATTTATACTGTAAGTGTGAATCTAAGTGGAAATCCAGCAATTTCACTTCCTATTTCAAAAGATAAAAATGGACTGCCAATAGCTCTACAATTAATTGGAAAACATTTTGATGAACAAGCAGTTTTTGATGGTGGAAAAATAGTAGAAGAATTAGTAAAATAAGGAGAAAAAAATGAGAATTAGATATAAAGCTTTAACTTATGAAGATGTATTATTAGTACCAAAACATTCAACAGTATTACCAAAAGAAGTAGATTTAACAACACAATTAACTAAAAATATTAGACTTAATGTTCCTGTAATGAGTGCTGCTATGGATACAGTTACAGAGCATCGTGCCGCTATTACTATGGCAAGACTTGGTGGAATTGGTGTGATTCATAAAAATATGGATATAGAAAGCCAAGCAAAAGAAGTTGAAAGAGTAAAAAAATCAACGAGTGGAATTATTTTTGACCCTATCAAAGTTAAAGCTGACCAAGCTATTGCTGAAGCAGTTGCTTTAATGGATAATTTTCACATCTCAGGAGTTCCTGTTGTAGATGACCATAATAAATTAATTGGTATTTTAACAAATAGAGATTTGAGATTTGAAAAAGATATGAGTAAAAGTGTTGGTGAATTAATGACTAAAATGCCATTAGTTACAGCTCATGAAAATATTAGTTTAGATGAAGCAGCTGATATTTTACATCAAAATAAAATTGAAAAACTTCCAATTATTGATGAAGAGGGACATTTAAAAGGTCTTATTACAATTAAAGATATTAAGAAAAAAATTGAATTTCCAAATGCTGCAAAAGATGAATATGGAAGACTTAGAGTTGCTGCTGCAGTTGGTGTTGGTAATTGTATAGAAAGAGCAGCTGCATTAGTTGGAGCTGGTGTTGATGTATTGGTTTTAGATTCAGCTCACGGTCATTCTCAAGGAATTATTGATTTAGTAAAAGAGATAAAATCAAAATTTGCTGTTGATGTAATTGCTGGAAATGTTGCTACAAAAGAAGCGGTAAGAGATTTAATTGAGGCTGGAGCAGATGCGGTAAAAGTAGGGATTGGACCTGGAAGTATTTGTACTACAAGAATCGTGGCAGGTGTAGGAGTTCCTCAAATTAGTGCTGTTGATGAGTGTGCTGCAGAAGCTAAAAAATATGGAGTTCCTGTAATTGCTGATGGTGGAATTAAATATTCTGGAGATGTTGCAAAAGCTTTAGCAGTAGGGGCGAGTGTTGTAATGCTTGGAAGTATGTTAGCTGGAACTGAAGAAGCTCCAGGTGAAAAAATTATGTATCAAGGAAGACAATATAAAGCGTATAGAGGTATGGGAAGTATTGGTGCGATGCAAAAAGGAAGTAATGATAGATATTTCCAAGAAGGAACAGCAGCGGATAAACTTGTTCCAGAAGGAATTGAAGGTATGGTTCCATTTAGAGGAAGTATCGTAGATGTTATTCATCAACTAATGGGAGGTTTAAGAGCTTCTATGGGTTATGTTGGTGGAAAAGATATTCCAGCATTCCAAGAAAATGCAGAATTTGTAGAGATTACAAGTGCAGGGCTAAAAGAAAGTCATGTGCATGATGTAACTATTACAAAAGAAGCACCAAATTATCATCAATAAGATTTTTTCTTATTGTATTTGTGCTATAATATAAAAAAAAAGGTAAAAATGTGAGAAAAGCAGTTGCATTTACAGGGCCAAGTAATTCAGGAAAAACTACACTTATTGAAAAAATTTCAAAAAAATTAATTTCTACATATAAAATAGCTATTATTAAAAATGACCCGTCAGATAAAGCAAAATTTGATAAAGAGGGTAAAGATAGTTATAAATTTTATAATACAGGTGCTGAAGTTGTGGTAACTTCACCTAAAAGAACGACATATTTTTCACATAAACAAAAAAGTTTAGATGAAATAGTTGATATGATAAATGATTTTGATTATCTTTTAGTTGAGGGGCTTAAATATTTACCACTTCCAAGACTTGCAGTTTTTAGAAATGAAGTAGATGAGAGTTATTTTCCTTATATAAATGCAGTTGCTATTGATGATACAATTGATAAAAGTCTCATTTCAAAAGAGATAGAAATTTTAGATTTAAATAATATAGATGAAGTAATTAGTTGGGTTTTAAATAATGCAAAGGAGATATGATGACTGATATAATGAATGCAATAAAAAGTGCTGCTATAAAAATAAATAAAGCTATAAAAACAGAAGATACTTCAAAAGCTGAAAGTGAAAATAGTAGTGGGGATGTGCAAGTAAAACTTGATATTATTAGCGATGAAATTATTGAAAATGAATTTAAAAAAGTATCTGCTATAAAAGAAATAGTTAGTGAAGAAAAAGAAGATGTAACTCCTATGCATGAAAATGGGGATTATTTAATAGCTTATGACCCACTTGATGGAAGTAGTTTAATTGATGTTAATTTAAGTGTTGGAAGTATTTTTGGAATATATAAAGATGAATATAGTGGTCCTACTATTGTAGCTGCTGCTTATGTGGTTTATGGACCAAGAGTTGAGCTTGTAATTGCTAGAGATGTAGTAGAACTATATAGATTAGATGAAGAAAAAAATGAATTTATTTTTCAAAAAGAGCTTAGTCTTGGGGAAAAAGGTAAAATTGTAGGACCTGGTGGAACTCAAAAAGAGTGGTATTCATATCATAAAGAGATGATAGATAAATTTTTTGCTGATGGATATAGACTTAGATATAGTGGTGGGATGGTGCCAGACTTACATCAAATTTTATTAAAAGGTGGTGGACTTTTTGCTTATCCAGGTGCAAATGATAAACCAAAAGGAAAACTTAGAAAACTTTTTGAAGTATTTCCTTTTGCTTATGTTTATAACAGAGCTGGAGGTTTAGCAATTGATGGAAAAGATGATTTATTGGAATTAGGAATAGATCATATTCACGATACAACTCCATGTTTTTTTGGAAGTGATTATGAAATCAAAAGAGTATTAAAAACTTATGCAAAGGTAGAAAAATGAGTGATTGTAAAAAATTTTATTTAACAACTCCAATTTATTATGTAAATGATGTAGCACACATTGGGCATGCTTATACAACAATTATTGCTGATAGTGTTGCAAGATATGCAAGACTTAAAGGAATGGATACTTTCTTTTTAACTGGAACAGATGAACACGGACAAAAAATTGAAGAAGCTGCAAAAGCAAGAGGTAAAACTCCAAAAGAGTATGCTGATGAGGTTAGTGGAAAATTTAAAAGTTTATGGGATGAATTTGAAATTAGTTATGATAAATTTATAAGAACTACTGATGAAGAACATAAAAAAGGTGTTCAAAAAGCATTTGAAATTATGTTTGAAAAAGGTGATATTTATAAGGGTGAATATGAAGGAAATTATTGTGTAAGTTGTGAAACATTTTTTACTGAAACACAATTAATTGATAAAGAATTTTGCCCTGATTGTGGAAAACCTACAAGAAAATTAAAAGAAGAAAGTTACTTTTTTAAACTTTCAAAATATGAAAAAGATATTTTGAATTGGTATAAAGAAAAAACACCAATAATTCCAAAAGCAAAAGCGAATGAAGTTATTAGATTTGTTGAAGATGGATTAAGAGATTTATCAATTACAAGAACTTCATTTGAATGGGGAGTGAAACTTCCTGAAAGTATAAATGACCCTAAACATGTAGTTTATGTTTGGCTTGATGCACTTTTAAACTATATTACAGCTCTTGGTTATGGAAGTGATGATGAAACTTCAATGGAAAAATATTGGCCAGCTGATTTACACATAGTTGGAAAAGATATTTTAAAATTTCACGCAATTTATTGGCCAGCATTTTTGATGAGTTTAGGATTAGAATTACCTAAAAATATAGCAGCTCATGGATGGTGGACAAGAGATGGTGAAAAAATGAGTAAAAGTAAAGGAAATGTAATTAATCCAAAAGAAGTTGCAGATGCTTATGGATTAGAAAATTTCAGATATTTTATGCTTAGAGAAGTTCCTTTTGGTGCTGATGGAGATTTTAGTGAAAAAGCTTTAATTGATAGAATTAATAATGATTTAGCAAATGAACTTGGTAACCTTTTAAATAGAATTATTGGAATGAGTTATAAATATTTTGATGGTAAAATAGATAGTAAAGATGTGAAAAAATATTATTTAAAAGAACTTGAAGAAGTTGAAACTATTCTTGATTCACTTGAACCATTATTATATGAAATGCAAATTCATAAATATTTAGAAGAGTTATGGAAAGTATTCTCACTTGCAAATAAAACTATTCAAGATGAAAAACCTTGGGAATTAATCAAAGAAAATCCAGAAAAAACTATGGCTCTTTTGGGACTAGTTGCTAATATTTTAAATAGAGGTTCATTTATGCTAAGTCCAGTTATGCCTAAGACTATGGATAAAATTGCAGATAGCCTAAATTATAAAATTGATACAGTAAATTATGAAAAATATATTAAAAATAAAAATATTTTAGATGAATTTATAATTAAAAAAACAGAGCCATTATTTCCAAAAATTGAGAAGCCACTATTAAAACAAGTAGAAGTTAAAAAAGAACCAAAAGAGGAAACTAAAGAAGTGAAAAATGAAGATGGAATTATTACAATTGATGAATTTTTTAATGTTAGTTTAAAAATTGGAACTGTAAAAGTAGCTGAGGAAGTTAAAAAATCTAAAAAATTATTGAGATTAGAAGTTGATTTAGGTGAAGGTAGAAATAGACAAATTGTAGCAGGAATTAAAGAATTTTATTCTCCTGAAGATTTAGTTGGGACTCAAGTTGCAGTAGTGGCAAATCTAAAACCAGCTAAACTTATGGGAATGATGAGTGAAGGAATGCTTCTTGCTGCAAAAGATGAAAATGGATTACATTTACTTAGACCAGAAGCTCCTAAAAAAGAAGGAACACCTATTAAATGAGAATAGACACTATTCTTAATATTATAGATGGTGAACTTGTAAATGCTGGATTTATATCTGAAATAGCAGGTTTTGCTGATTCTTTAAAAGAAATGAAAAGAGAATATCTTTTTGTTTCTGATAATATAGACAATATCAAAGAAGCTATTGCTAAAGGTGCTTATGCTATTCTTTCTACTGAATATCATGAAATTATAGATAATGAAATTGCTTGGATTAGGGTTGATGATATCAAAGAAGCTCTATTTAAATTACTTAAATATAAACTTTTAAACAAAACTTTATATGTTTGTAATAAAATTACTCTTGATATTTTAAAAAGTATATCCAAATCATCAGAAATAGCTATTATTGATAAAGTAAAGGCTAAATTTTTAAATGAATATGAATATTATATTACGTCTAACGAAGAATTAGCTAATATTTCTATAAATACTATACCTCTAACTAAAAAAGAAAAAATTGAGCTTATTGATTCAACTCTTTTTATCTCTAAGTTTAGATATAAAGGTGTTGAATATAATGCTATTTTCCCAGCATTATATTTAGATGAACTTTCTTTAGCTTTAGGTTTTTTAGAAGAAAATGAATTAGAATATAATTTAAAATCTTTAAAAATATCCAGATTTACTCCTCAGTTTGTAAATATAAAAAATGAAAAAATTCCATTTGGAAAAAGTGATAGAGTTGTTATAAGTGGGCTTGAAAAAGATGAATTTTTAACAAGAGATTTAAATTTTATATTTGCTAAAGTAAAATATGCAATTGTTAAATTTTATGATATAAATAATATTGACTTTTTTTATAAAGATAATTATAATTTTGCGATTTTAATTGGTGTCGATGTAGAGTTAAAGGAAAAAGAAGATATTCAAGAAAAACTTTTTTAAGGAGAAATAATGGACTCGCAGGTCAGTAGGTTTGAAGAGAAAAAAGAAGAAATTGCAGAAATGGTTGAAAAAAATGTTGACTTTTTTCGTGATTATTGGGATATACTTTTTGGTATAATTTTTGGCATTACTGCACTCTATTTACATCATATACATTACTCTGTTTTAATTACTACAATTGCTGCTACTATCGCTATTGCTAGTATTTCGGTTACAATCAGTGAAATAGCTGAAATTTTAGCACACAGGTTTGGTGAGCCTTTTGGTAGTTTGATTTTGACTTTTAGTGCTGTTGTGGTTGAGATTTTGATTTTATTTATGGTGTTACTTGAAGCTGTGCATAATCCAGAAGCAGTTACTTCTGTAAAAAGTGGTATTATTTCTACTTTTATTGTGGATTTGAATGCACTTTTAGGTATTGCTATGTTTGTAGGAGGACTTTTTTATAAAGAACAAAATCATAATGAAGATACCTCTTCAAGTTATACAACAGTTTTATTTGTATCAGCTGCCATGCTTTTAGTCCCTTCTACACTTTCAATGGAACATTCTCACGAGGCAGTTTTGCATGCAAGTATTGCTATTGCGATTTTGTTAGCAGTTTTTTATATATTTATTTTTAAGTTTCAGACAAAAACACATATTCATTTCTTTAAATCTACTTTTAAAGAAAGAATTTTAAGATTTAAAAAAGAGCACGAAGAAGTAGAAGATGATTATTTTTTTGAAAAAAGAAGTAATTTGGTAAATGGAATATTTTTAGTCGGATTTTTGGGATTTGTAGGTGTTTTATCTGAAATTTTTGCAAGTGATGGTATGGAAGTGATGAAAAATTTTGGTTTAAGTGCCGGATTTGCAGGTATTGTAATCGCACTTATTACAGGTGCTCCTGAACTATTCACAGCTATAAAGGCTGCTAGAAATAATCAAATTCAAAGAGTTATAAATATTGCAATGGGTGCAAGCACAGTTTCTATTCTTATTACGGTGCCTGTTATTATGGCATTAGCACTTTCTTTTGGTGTTGATATTACGATGGATTTTACTCCTTTGCAAATTGGAGCATTACTTATTACAATTATTCTTGCTTGGAAAACTACAGATAATGGTGAAACTAACTATCTTGAGGGTCTTAGTCATATTATGCTTTTCTTAAGTTATGTAGTTATCGAAATGTTTTATTAAGATAGATTTTATCTTTTTTTGATATAATTAAATAAAAAATAAAGGTTTTAATATGAAATATGATGTATTAGTTTTAGGAAGTGGAATAGCTGGTATGCTTGCTGCTATCGAAGCAAAAGAGTTGGGTGGAAATGTAGCAATCGTTACTAAAAAATCACCAATGGCTAATAACTCTTTTATGGCAAAAGGTGGAATTAATGCAGCACTTAATAATATGGAAGATGGAGATTCAATTGAGCAACATATTCAAGATACACTAAAAGGTGGTATGGGAATAGCTGATGAAGAATCTGTAAGAATATTTTGTGAGCAAGCTCCACAAGTTGTAAGAGAACTTCATAGAAAATTTAAAGTTCCTTTTAACACTTTAGAAAATGGAAAACTTGCTCAAAGACCTTTTGGTGGAACAAAATTTAAAAGAACAGTTTTTGCAAGTGATGCTACAGGTCCAGCTATTATGAAAAGTTTAAATAAAGCTTTGAAAGATCTTAAAATTGATACTATTAAAAATCATTTTGCCTTAAATTTACTTGTAAATGATGGAAAAATTGCAGGTGTAACTTTTGTAGATGAAAATGATGAATTAAAAGTAATTCAAGCGAAATCAGTTGTAGTTGCTATGGGTGGATATGCAGGACTTTTTAGAGGATATACTACAAATGTAGCGGATGCTACTGGTGATGGAGTTGCAATGGGTCTTCGTGCAGGGCTTGAAGGTATGGATTTAGAATTTATTCAGTTTCATCCAACAGGGCTTGAAGGAACTAACTATTTAATTAGTGAAGCAGCAAGGGGTGAAGGTGGAAGACTTATAAACGATGAAGGAAAACCTTTTGTTGATGAACTTAATACTAGAGATTTCGTAACTCGTGCTATTGTAAAACAACTTCAAAAAGGAAGAAAAGTATATTTGGATTTAACAGATGTGCCAGAAGAAGTGATAAATACAAAACTTATCAATCTTAAAAAAAGAGTAAAATCTCTAAAAGGAATTGATATTTCAAAAGAGCCTATTCCAATTAATCCATTAGCTCACTATTCTATGGGTGGAATCAAAACAGGAACTTATACAGATACTGAAATTGAAGGACTTTTTTTTGCAGGTGAGGCTGGAAATAATGGTGTAAATGGTGCCAATAGACTTGGAGGTAATTCTCTTAGTGAAGGTGCAGTTTTTGGTAAATATGCTGGATATAAAGCGATAAAATATGCAGTTAGAAATAATAAATTTTTAGATATTCCTAATGAAAAAGTAGAAGCTGATAAAGAACTTATAGAAAGTCTTAAAAATATAAAAATAGATGCAAAAGAGAAAAAAACAGAACTTGCTACACTTTTATTTAATAAAGTAGGTATTTTAAGAAATGGTTATGCTATGAAAAAAGCATTAAAAGAGTTAGATGAAATGAGAAACAAGTTAGAAAGTGAAAATGATTCAAATTTAAAAGAAAAATTAGAATTTTTAAATGGACTTGATATTGCTGTAGCTATGACAAAAGCTGCACTTGATAGAGAAGAGAGTAGAGGTGCTCACTTTAGATTAGATTTTCCTGAATCAGATTTCAGTTTTGCAAAACATACTACTACAAAAATATAAATAAAAAAGCCTTTTATTTTAAGGCTTTTTCTACTTTATTTATATATTTATTTTGTTCAGTTGTAACATCTTGATGAGTAATTTTTCCATAAATAACAGGCCAAAATAGTAAAATAACAATAATAAGAGCAAAAATAGGGGCATAAATATTTGTTCCACCTTTACTTTTTAAACACTCTTTATCTATAGGTTTTCCACAAAATTCAATATCTCTTAACATTTTATTTGCAAACATAAAATAGAAATAAAACCCAACAACTAAATTAGGAAAAATTATTCCAAGTCCTAAAAATAAAAAACTATGTAAAATAAAAGCACTTTGAATTATAAGTAAACTAATAATTATTACTGCGAAACTTTCCATATAGGCTTTTTTATAAAGTAAATAAAACCAACTAAATATAAAACCTTTTAGATTAAATACAGGTTTAAGTGGTGCTTTTTCGTGTTCTGCAAAAAATTTTGTCCAAAATATATCTCTTTCATTAAATTCTGGATTGTGTAATTTAATTAATTCTTCCATACAATTTCCTTTTGATTTTATTTATGTCTTCATCTGTTAAAATATTATTTTCAACTAAAGTTATAATTTTAACTAAAAATTCATCAGCTTTATCATTTCTTAGTCTAGAAATTAGAAAATTTTTTTTAAATTCATACTCTTCTTGTGATATTACTCCATTTTTATAAAGTTTATTTAAATCTATTATATTTCTTGCAAATTTTTCTGGTAGAGTATTCCAAATATATTCTACAAAAAATAGTAAAAATAGTGTTAATAATGGTGAAAATAAAAAAGCTAATATACTCCATAACCAGAGTCTTCGGTTAAATTTTTTATTTGCAAATAATCCAATTCCTAAACATAACAAAATAAATAATATCCATATTGTCATAATATTTCCTTTTTTGGTAGAATTATAATAAAAAAAGGTTAACTATGCTAATAACTAATATAAAAAATTCAAAAGATATTAAAATAGAAGATGGAATTATTACTGAGATTGGAGATAATTTAAGTGATGAAGAAATTTATGATGCAAAAAATGCAGAAATATTTCCTTTATGTGTAGATTTAAATGTTAAAAATTCTGAATCAATTTCAAAACTCAATGTTAAAGCTTTAAAAGGTGGAGTTGGAACGATTCTTATGATTCCACAAAATAAACCAATTTATAATAAACTTCATTTAGCTTATAATCTTACAAAAGAGAAAGATATTGATTTATTGGTAGCAATTGAAGCTATTCACGAAGGAAAATTGAGTGATATTCACATTTTAGTAGATAAAGGGGCTAGTGCTTTATTTATAAATAGTGATGAAGATATGAATTTAATTAAAAGAGTATTTCAATATGCCGAAATGTTAAAAGTCCCTGTTTTTATAAATGCTAATAATAAAGCACTTCTTGGAAATGGTAAAATGAATGCAAGTGATAAAGCTTATTCACTTGGACTTGAAGGAATTGAAAATTATGTAGAAAGTGTTGAAGTTGCTAAAATTTTAGAATTTTCCAAAAATTTTGATGTTAAAGTGGTGTTTCAGGCAATTACAACAAAAGAGAGTTTAGAACTGTTAAAAAATAAAAATAAAAATATTTTTGTAGATGTTTGTATTGATAATTTACTTTATACAGATGAGAATATAAATGATTTTGATACTTTTTATAAAACTTTTCCCCCTATTAGAAGTGAAGATGATAGAAAAGCTCTTTTAGAAGCAGTAAAAAATGAAGAAATTGATTTTATTTCATCAAATCATATAGCTGTAAAAGATGAGACAAAAGATGTTCCTTTTGAAGTAGCAGAATTTGGGATTAGTAAATTAGATAAGTTTGCTAAGCTTTTATATTCATTAGATATAAAAACTGAAACTTTAAGTAAACTTGCAAGTACAAATCCTGCTAAATTTTTTGGACTTAATGAAGGAATTATCGAAGTGGGTAAAAAAGCAAAATTTATGTTAGGGAATAGAAATTTTATTGATTACGATCAAAACAATACTAAAAAATATGAATTTAAAATGAATAAATCGTTTATTTTTAAAAAAAGTATTAATTTTTAATTAAAAATAGTGTATAATTATAACTAGCCTCGACAAGGAGGGTGCGATGATTAACAAAATCGTGTTGTTTTATGTAGATGGGTTTAAAAACCTATCAAGCCTTGGCAAAAAGCTTTGGCTAATCATCATTATTAAATTGATGGTTATTTTTGTAGTTTTAAAGGTTTTTTTCTTTCCGACAGTTGATAATGTCGTAAAAGATAAAAACCAAAAAGAAGCTTTATTTATAAAGCAGCTAACTACAATACCATCAACACAAAACTTACAAAAGGAGAAGTAGCATGCACGGAGTAGATTTAACAATGCTTGAATGGGCGAGAGCTCAATTCGCAATGACAGCTATTTTCCACTTCTTTTTTGTTCCTTTTACATTAGGTATGTCTTTTATGGTAGCATTCTTTGAGACTATCTATGTAAAAACTGGAAAACAAGAGTGGAAAAATATTACTCAATTCTGGCAAGTACTATTTGGTATTAACTTTGCTATTGGGTTATCAACAGGGATTATTCATGAATTTGAATTTGGTACAAACTGGTCAACATATTCATGGGTAGTAGGTGATTTATTTGGTGCTCCTCTTGCAGTAGAGGGTGTTGTAGCATTCTTTATGGAAGCAACATTTGCAGCAATCGCATTTTTCGGATGGAAAAGAGTTAGCAAAGGTGTGCATTTAATGTCATCTTGGTTATTAGCAGCAGGTTCAAACCTTTCAGCTTTATGGATTCTTATTGCTAATGGATTTATGCAACATCCAAGTAGTGCATTCTATACATTTAATATAGATAATGCAAGACTTGAAATGACAAATTTCTTAAGTTTAATTTTACAACCAGTTGCACAAGTTAAATTCTTACATGTTGTAACAGCTTCATATACAATGGCCGGTGTATTTATTTTAGGTGTTTCATCTTTATATTTACTTAGAGGAAAACATGTTGAATTTGCTAAAAAATCAGCAACAGTTGCAGCAGCAGCTGGACTTGTAGCTTCAATTGCAGTAGCAGTTATTGGTGATGATCATGCTTATGAAGTAGCAAATACTCAACCAACTAAAATCGCTTCAATGGAAGGATTATATGTAGGTGAAAAAGGTGCTCCAATTGTAGCAGTTGGTATTCCTAAATCTCATACTATTGAAGAAATTAAAAATATGAAAGATAATGAAGATTCATTTACGATGCCAATAGCTATTCCACATTTATTATCAATTCTTGGTAAACGTAGTTTTGATGGATTTGTTCCAGGTATTAAAGATTTAGTATATGGAAATGAAAAATATGGAATTTGGTCTTTTGAAAAATTAAGAGCAGAGGGTGCAAGAGCTATTAAAGATATGAATGATTATCATATAGCTAAAAAAGCTGGAGATAAAGCAGCTATGGATGCAGCTGAAAAAGACTTCCACGCAATTGTAGCTAATGTTGATGGTGTAAAAATTGAAAGAGCTGAACTTATGGGGTATGGATATTTCTCAGCAGAAGATGCTAAACATATATTCCCACCAGTTGCACCAGTATTTTATTCATTCCACTTAATGGTTGGTTTAGGATTCTGGTTTATTTTATTATTTGTTTTAGCTTATGCTTCAGTATTAAAAGGAACTTTTGTAAATAATACATTTGTTCAAAAAGCAGCACTTTATTCAATTCCATTACCTTGGATAGCAACTTCACTTGGATGGATGAGTGCAGAGATTGGAAGACAACCATGGACTGTATTTGGTATTTTACCAACAGCTCATTCAGTAACTCCAATTAATTTAACAAATGTTCAAGCTACATTCTTTATGTTCATGGCAGCGTTTGTTATTCTTGGAATTGCAGAACTTAAAATGTTATTTACGGTCGTTAAAAGCGGTCCGAAAGGAGCTCACTAATGGAAACATGGGCAGGAATCACTACAAATGAAACAATGTTTCTTTGGCAAGAGTATTGGTGGTTAATAGTTGCAGTATTAGGTGGTCTTTTTGTTCTTATGACTTTTGTTCAAGGTGGTCAATCACTTTTCCATACTGCAAAAACTGATATAGAAGAAAAAGCAATGATTAACTCTCTTGGTAGAAAATGGGAGTTAACATTTACAACATTAGTTATGTTTGGTGGTGCATTATATGCGGCATTCCCACTATTTTATGCAGTATCATTTGGTGGGGCTTATTGGGTATGGATGTTAATTTTATTTGGATTTGTTTTACAAGCAGTATCTTATGAATATATTAACAATCCAAATAACTTCATTGGAAAAGGTGCTTATAAAGCATTTCTTTATTTCAATGGTGTTACTTCTGTTATTTTAGTTGGTGCAGCTGTTGGAACTTTCTTTACAGGAAGTAATTTCAGTTTTGATCCAGCTACTAAAATTTTAGCATGGGGAACTGCAACTGATGGTATGGACTTAAGAGGTTTAGAAGCGGCACTTGATTTTGGTCATGGTGCATGGTTTAACTTAGCGTTTGGTGTATTACTATTTGCTATAGCTAGACTTCTTGGTGCATTATGGTTAGTTAATGATATCGATAACAATGAATTCCCTGAATTAGTTGCAAGAATTAGAGCAACTGCTAAAAAATGTTTTGTAGTATTTTTAGCTGCTTTAGTTGTAGTTCTTTATGGACTTGTAATGATGAAAGGTTATTCATATGACATTCATACAGGTGTTGTAAGTATGGTTGAACATAAATACCTTGCTAACTTAATGGCTTATGGATTTATTCCTTTAATTGTATTCTTAATTGGTGCAGTTTTATTTTTACTTGGTATTTTCCAATCAATTTTTGGAACAAGTACAGGTGGAATTAAATTATCTGGTTTAGGTGCAGTTTTAATCGGTATTGTAGTATTTGCTATTGCAGGATTTAATGGAACTCCATATTATCCAAGTTATGCAGATTTACAAAGTAGTTTAACTATTCAAAACAGTTCAGGAAGTTTAAATACTCTTGAAGTTATGGGTGGTGTTAGTGTAGCTGTTCCATTTGTTTTAGGATATATCGCTTATGTTTGGTATCAAATGAAAAAAGATGGTCCTATTACAAAAGAAGAGTTAGCAGATCCAGATTCTCATGCATATTAAGGAGAGAAGATGAAAAAAGTTATAGCATTTTTAATGGTATTCTTCGGAAGCTTTCTTTTTGCTTCTGAAAAATTATTACCAAATGGAATTAATCCAGAAGCTCAACAAATTAATACTACATGGGGAGCAATTTTGTTTTTTATGTGGCCAATATTAATTATTGTAATGTATAAATTCGTAGAATTCACATTAAGAAAAACTGGAGTTGAGTCTGACGTTTAATTTTTTTCCCTTCGGGGAAATTATCAAGAATAAAAGTTAATTTTTGTTTTTGATAATTTCTCTTATTTCTTCAAATTTTTCTTTAATTTGTTTGTTTTTAGCTTTGTTTTTAAAATTTACAGTAGGTTTTTTGATATAAAATTTTATATCACTTGGTATTTTAGTAGGTGTTTTTTCTTTTTTATAAGTTGTATATGCTTTAATATTTGTAATTTTTATACTTAAACATCTTTTTTTTAATTGAATTGCTCTTAACATCATTTTAATATCAGTTAATTTTTGATACAATTCAAAATTAATAGCAGGATGTTTAGTTGCAAAATATAAAGTTTCATTTTTAAGATACATATATGAGATACTGTTTTTTAAATGTATTGGTAAACAACTTGTAACTAATTTAAGGCATCTCTGTATTTTTATCTTATCATAAGGAAGTGGCGTATGTTTAAGAATCTCTTTTACATTTTTCATTTTGTAATTATAACATTATTTTTTGTTTCTTGTGGATATAAAGCTGATCCTAAATGGATTTCTGATATAAATAAAACAGAGCAAAATATAACAAAGAATATAAAATGCAATTAAAATATGATGTAATAATAGTTGGTAGTGGGTTAGCAGGAATTTGGACTGCACTGAATTTAGATAAAAAATTAAAAGTTTTAGTATTAACTAAAAGTAAAGTGTGGGGTTGTAACTCTTTTTATGCACAAGGTGGAGTGACTGTTGCTAAAGATGAAAAAGATATTCCATTTCATATAGAAGATACAATGATAGCAGGAAGTTATCATAATGATAAAAAAATGGTTGAACTTCTTTCACAAAAATCTCTTAGTGTTATTGATGATATAGAAAAGTTAGGATTTAGGTTTGATAGAGATGAAAAAGGAAATATTTTATTTACAAGAGAGGGGGCTCATTCTAAAAATAGAATAGTTCATGCTGGAGGAGATGCTACTGGACGAGAAATTCATAAATTTGTATTTAATAAAGACAAATCGTTTTTTATTGATGAAGCTGTTGTTTTTGATTTGTTGATTGAAGATAATAAATGTTATGGTGTGAGTGTATTACAAAATAATAAAAAAATGAATATTTATGCAAATAGTGTTGTAATTGCAAGTGGTGGAGTAGGTGGTTTATATAAATTTGATACAAATGCAAATACTATTAGTGGAGATATGCAAGGACTTTGTACTTTAAAAAATATAAAACTTAAAGATATGGAAATGACACAATTTCATCCAACTGTTTATGTTCAGATGAAAACTGCTCAAAAACTTTTACTTAGTGAATCTTTGAGAGGTGAAGGTGCAAAAGTAGTTGATCAAAATAAAAAAAGATTTCTTTTTGATTATGATGAAAGAGGAGAGTTAGCAAGTCGTGATATTGTCAGTCGTGCTATTTATGATTATAAACAAAGAGGAAATGAAGTATTTTTAGATTTTAGTGAATGGAATGAAAAGTTTTTAGCAAAAAGATTTCCTACAATTTATTATAAATTGAGAGATTTAGGTTATAATATTCCAAATGATTTAGTTCCAATATCTCCTGCTTTTCATTATATGATGGGTGGAATTGAAGTTGAAGAAAATTCAAAAATAAAAAACTTTAAAAATTTATATGCAGTTGGAGAAGTAGCTTGTACTGGAATTCATGGTGCAAATAGACTTGCGAGTAATTCACTTTTAGAATGTTTTGTTTTTGGTAAAATTTGTGCAGAAGATATAAATAAAAATATAAGTGAAATTGATAAAAGATTTAAAATAAATGAAGAAATTTTAAAAAAAGAGAACGATAAATTTTATAAAAATCAACTTCGTGAAATTATGTGGAAAAATGTTGGTATAATTAGAGATGAAAAAAATTTGTTAAAAGCTTTGAATTTTGTAGAAAAAACTATTCCAAAACTTGGTAGAATTACAAAGTTGAGATTTTTAACAGCAAAAGAAATTATAAAATCAGCCTTGAATAGAAAAGAATCTCTAGGGGCTCATTACAGAAAGGATTGAAATGGAACATTTAGTTGAAAATATAAATATGACGCAAACTACTTTTGGTTGGATTGTTTTTGGTGTATTTGTTGTAGGCTATTTTTTTATAGCAGCAGAAGAGAGATATCATATAAATAAATCAAAACCAGCACTTTTTATTGGTACATTTATGTTTGTATTAATTGGAGCTTATTATGCAATAAACGGATATGATGTAAATCCACTTCATCACGAACTTGAACATTTGATTTTGGAAATTGCAGAAATTTTCTTCTTCTTGTTTGTTGCAATGACCTATATTGAAACAATGATAGAAAGAAATGTTTTTGAAGTTCTAAAACATAAATTAGTTTCAAACGGGTATAGTTATAAAAAACTTTTTTGGCTAACTGGACTTTTGGCATTTTTTATTTCACCAGTAGCAGATAACCTTACAACAGCGCTTATTTTATCAACTGTTTTATACACAATTGATAAACACAAAACTGAATTTTTAGTTGCAGGAGCTATTAATATTGTAGTAGCCGCAAATGCAGGTGGTGTTTGGAGTCCATTTGGAGATATTACAACTTTGATGGCTTGGACAGCAGGAAAAGGGGAAGTAGTTGACTTTTTAGCACTTTTTCCGGCATCTTTTATAGGTTGGCTTGTTACAGGATTTTTACTTAGTCTATATGTTCCAAAAGGAATGCCTCATTTTGATGCTTTAACTGAATCTATTCCAAGAATTAAACCTGGTGGAATGGTTGTAGTTTATTTAGGTATATTTACAATTGCAATTTCAGTTACAATGCATATATTTATGCATTTTCCGGCAATGTGGGGAATGATGTTTGGTTTAGCTCTTTTAAAAATGTATACTTATTTTCAAAAGAAACAAAAATCAATCCCTGAAGTTATTAATGTTTATGCAAGTATGGGTAAAGTAGAAAATGATACACTACTATTTTTCTTTGGTATTTTAAGTGCAGTAGGTGCTTTACATTTTATGGGATTTTTAGAGTATGTTCATAATCTTTATGGAGCAATAGGAGATACAACTACAAATATAGCTGTTGGGTTTATAAGTGCAATTATTGATAATGTTCCTGTAATGAGTGCAATTTTAAAAGCTAGTCCTGATATGGGAATTGAACAATGGATGCTTGTAACTTTAACAGCAGGTATTGGTGGAAGTTTGATTAGTTTTGGTAGTGCTGCAGGTGTTGGTGTAATGGGTAAAATGAAAGGTATTTATACTTTTAGCTCACATATGAAACTTGCTTGGACTATTTTGGTTGGATATGCAGTTAGTATTGCCGTATGGTATGTTCAATTTGAAATATTAAAAATTTATTAAAAAGGATAAAAATGCAGACAGCTGATATTATTGTATTAGATTTTGGTAGTCAATATACTCAATTGATTGCAAGGAGACTTAGAGAAGAAAAAGTTTATTGTGAAATAGTACCTTATTTTGAAAAAATAGAAAAAATAAAAGCAAAAAACCCAAAAGGTATTATTTTAAGTGGAGGACCAGCAAGTGTTTATGCAAAAGACGCATATAAAATTGATAAAGCTATTTATGAATTAGGTCTTCCAATTTTAGGAATTTGTTATGGAATGCAACTTATTACAGTTGATTTTGGTGGAGAAGTTTTAAGAGCAGACCATCACGAATATGGAAAAGCTGAACTTTTATTTGATGAAGTTAATGGTTCTAAATCAATACTTTTTAAAGATGTACCTGAAAAAAGTATTGTATGGATGAGCCATTCTGATAGAGTTGAAAAACTTCCTGATGGATTTGTTAGAATTGCACATACTGAAAATGCCCCTTATGCAGCTATTGCAAATGAAAATAAAAATATTTATGCATTTCAATTTCATCCAGAAGTAGCACATTCTGAATATGGTCATATTATGCTTAGAAATTTTGCAAGAGAAATTTGTAAAATTGATTCTAAATGGGATATGGCACACTTTTTAAAATCTCAAATTGAAAAGATTAGAAAACAAGTTGGAGATGAAAAAGTTATTTGTGGACTGAGTGGAGGAGTGGATAGTAGTGTAACTACTGCACTTTTATATGAAGCAATAGGTGAGCAAGTTGTTCCAATTTTTGTAGATAATGGATTACTAAGAGAAAATGAAAGAGAACAAGTTGAATTTGCATTTAAAAATGTTTTAAAAGTTCCTTTAATTACAATTGATGCAAGAGATTTATTTTTAGGTAGATTAAAAGGTGTAACTGACCCTGAAAAGAAAAGAAAAATTATTGGTGAAACTTTTATTGAAGTATTTGCCGAAGAAGCAAAAAAACATCAAGATGCTAAATTTTTAGCACAAGGAACTTTATATCCAGATGTTATTGAATCAGTTTCAGTAAAAGGACCATCAAAAACAATTAAATCTCATCATAATGTTGGTGGTCTTCCTGATTGGATGGAATTTGAATTAATTGAACCTTTAAGAGAACTTTTCAAAGATGAAGTTAGAAAACTTGGACTTGAACTTGGTCTTCCCGAAGAGTTAGTTTATAGACATCCTTTCCCAGGACCAGGTCTTGCTATTAGAGTAATGGGTGAAGTAAATGAAGAAGATTTAAATATTCTTAGAAAAGCTGATACTATTTTAATAGATGAACTAAAAGCTAATAATCTTTATAATGATGTTTGGCAAGCATTTGTAGTTTTAATGAATGTTAAAAGTGTTGGAGTAATGGGTGATAATAGAACTTATGATAACGCAGTGGCTGTAAGATGTGTAAGTGCAACTGATGGAATGACTGCTACATTTAGTCATTTACCATATGAATTTTTAGAAAGAGTTTCAAGTAGAATTATAAATGAGGTAGAGGGAATAAACAGAGTTGTTTATGATATTTCTTCTAAACCACCTGCAACAATAGAATGGGAGTGATTTATTTACTTAATAATCAAAAATATGACGGGGTAGAAAATCTCCCTGTCATAAAAATAAACTATTTAACTACTAAAATTGATTTTGATAATATAGATTATTTACTTTTTACTTCTAAAAATGGTGTAATAGGTCTTGATAAAATTAGTAAGGAATGGCAAAATATTCCTGCAATTACAATTGGTAATCCAACAGCAAAAATGGTAGAAAAACTTGGTGGAGAAATCAAATATATAGCAAAAAGTAGCTATGGAGATGAGTTAGCTAAAGAGATTTTAGATAATTTTGAACCCTCAACTATACTATTTTCAAAAGCTAAAGTAGTTTTATCTGATATCGTAGAAATTTTAGAAAAAAATAATTTTAATGTAATACAAAAAGTAACTTATGAAACTATTTGTAATAAAATAGAAAAAAATTTAGAAAAAAATTCAGTATTTATTTTTACTTCTCCTTCAACTATTAAATGTTTTTTTAAGCAGTTTATTTGGGATGATACTTTTAAAGCTATAGCAATTGGTTCAAGGACAGCTTCTTATTTTCCTGGAAAAATAGTAGTTAGTGATATTCAAACTATTGATAATTGTATTAAAATAGCTAAAAATATGATATAATTTTAATATATATCCTTCTGAGTGGTGCGCTACCCGTACATTTTGGGTTCTCTACACTAATAACCGTTGGGAGATGGTAGTGTAGGTGGTGTGTAGCAACAATTGTTGCTCCTAAAGCCTGCCTCCTATCCCACATTTAAACCTTTGGTAGAACCAAAGTCAATATGTGAACGCCCACTTGGAAGGATTTTTAATTTAAGGTTAATGCTAATTTTAAATTAAGAATTTAAATTAAAGGTTTATTTATGAAAAAAGTTTTGATTTTAGGAAGTGGGGGAAGAGAATATTCTATAGGTTATGCTATCAAAGACGAAGCTGAAATTTTTTATGCTCCAGGAAATGGTGCAACAACTGAATTTGCTACAAATTTAGATATTAAAGATTATTATGAACTTAGAGATTTTGCTATTGAAAATAGTATTGATTTAACAATAGTTGGACCTGAGGCTCCATTAGTTGATGGTGTTGTAGATATTTTTAAAGAAAAAAATCTTACTATTTTTGGAGCAAGTAAGGATGCAGCGAGACTTGAAGGAAGTAAAGTTTATATGAAAAACTTCCTTAAAAAATATAATATTCCAACTGCAAAATATATTGAAACTGATTCAAAAGAAGATGCTTATAAATTTATTGATGAAATGGATAAACTTCCAATAGTAGTAAAAGCAGATGGACTTTGTGCAGGAAAAGGTGTAATTATTGCTACTTCAAAAGAAGA
>JAUUDM010000021.1 GCA_030826765.1 Nautiliales bacterium | reverse complement strand
TAAAACATCTGGCATATTTTTATCTATATCTAAAACTAAAGTTATATTTTTTTTAGAAGCCCTTGCATCAAAAAGATTTGTAATCGTTTGAAATTCTTCTTTGGTGTCAAAAGGATGTTTTTCTATTTCAAATTTACCACTCTCTATTTTGGAAAAGTCAAGAATATCATTGATGATTTGTAATAGACTTTCACTTGAACTTTTTATTATTCTTAAATATTCTATATTTTTTTTATCTTTAAGATTTTCTTTTAAAATATCAATAAATCCTGTAATTGCATTTAATGGTGTTCTAATTTCATGAGACATATTTGCTAAAAATTCTGATTTACTTTTATCAGCACTTTCAGCTTTTTGTTTGGCGATTTGTAATTCACCTAATAATCTTTTTAATTTTCTGTTATGATATACAAAAAACAGTAATATAATAGCAATGGCACTGAATATTTTTAATAACAAAGACCAATCTATCTCTTTTTTTGTTTTAACATAAACCCATTTCTCATAAATATTTTGAATTTCTTTAGGTTTTATATTAAATAAACCTTTATTAATTATAGATAATAGTTCAGGAGGAGTGTTTTTATTGACTGCAATTTTAAGTGGAAAAATATAATCAAGAGTTTTTGCAATTTTCATATCTTGATAATTTTTATGTGAAATATAATAGTTAGCAGTAGCTGCATTAATTAGTAATAATTCAATCTTACCTTTTTTTAATTTTTCAAATCCATCTGTAGTTGATTTGATATAAATAAAGTTACTTTTAGTATAAATTTGTTGTATTTTTTTTGTTAATGCACTGTTTTTTATCGCACCAATTTTTTTATTTATAAGATTCATTGGATTATTACAATCAATAGTAGAATTTTTTTTTGTTACAAAAACTGCCGGATACTCAAAAATATTATTTTTTGAAAAATTTAAATATTTTGTTCTTTCCTTACTCAAAGTGATGGCACTTACCATATCCACTTTATTTAATTTGATTAATTCTAAGGATTTAGACCAACTTTTAGTAGGAATAGCTTTAAATATAATTCCAGTTTTTTTTGATAAAAGTTTTAATATATCTGCAATAATTCCAGTATGTTGATTTAATCCATTTTTCCATTCAAAAGGAGCCCAATCAGGGTCATAAACATAAGTAACGGGTATTTTTTTATTTATCCACTCTTTCTCTTTTTTTGATAATGTATTCATTGAAATATCATAATTATATTTTTTATTATACAATTTATAAAGTTCTATTGGTGGTATCATTTTAAAAGCTTTATTGACTATAGATGCAAACTTTTTATATCTATGGTTTATTCCAATATAGCTTTCACTCTCTTTAGGATAATAAGTTTTCACTATTTTTAATTTATATTTTGATAATATATTTTTAGATATAAAATAAGATAAAGAAGCTGCAATATTTTTATCAGTTGATAATCTTTGATATACGATAGAATCATCATTTTCTTTTTCTATATGAACTTTAGATAATTTTCTTTTTGCAAAATCATTTAAAATTGACTTGCTTTTTATAATTATAGTTTTATTTTCTAAATCATTTATATTGTTGATATTAGTATTACTATTTTTAGTGACTAAATATACAGGATAAGAAACATAAGCGGGTGAGTAATAAAAGTATTTGGTTCTTTTTTTACTATAACTTAAATTCATGATTCCATAAATATCATCGCCTTTTATAGCTTCATTATAAGCTTTTTCCCAAGTATCGAAAAAAATAGGTTTTATATTTAATTTACCGTATTTGTTTATAAGTTTTATTAAATTACTATGAGTAGTTTCTCCATTTTCATTTTTAGGCCAATAAGTCATTAGTGCTAATTTTTGAACAGGATGTTTTTTTAACCACTCTTTTTCACTATCTGTTAATTGTAAAGAATCATTATTGTTTATTTTATTTGCAGCATTAAGATTACTAATTATTAAAAATAGTAGTAAAAATTTATAGATATTTTTCATTTTTCATTATCCTTAATTGAATTTCATTCGAACGAATTATATCAAAAATATCTCACTATAATTCCACTATTTAAGTGATTTTGATATAATTTCAATAAAAAAGGTTTTTTTATGAAAATATTGCAAACAATTGATAATAATTTTGAAACTGAATTTAATGAAATCCTAAGTAGAGGTGCAATGGATATTGATAAAGTTGAACCTATCGTAAAAGGAATTTTAGACGAAGTTAAAAATGAAGGAGATATCGCTTTAATTAGACATATTTCTAAATTTGATAAATGGTCTCCAAAAAGTGGAGATGATTTAAAAATTTCAACTGACGAAATGAAAAAAGCGTATGACAATATTGATTTTGAATTAAAAGAAGCACTTCAATTAGCTTTTGATAGAATTAAATCTTATCACGAAAAACAACTTCCAAAATCGTGGCTTGATTTTGAAGATAATGGAACAATTCTTGGTCAAAAAGTAACAGCAGTTGAAAAAGCGGGAGTTTATGTACCAGGTGGAAAAGCTTTTTATCCTTCTTCACTTTTAATGAATGTAATTCCAGCACTTGTAGCAGGAGTAAAAGATATTATTGTTACAACTCCGGTAATTGAAAATAAAGCTAATGAGCTTTTACTTGCAGCTTGTCATTTATGTGGAATTGATAAAGTTTATAAAGTGGGAGGAGCAAGTGCTATTGCGGCTATGGCTTATGGAACAGAGAGTATTGAAAAAGTTGATGTAATTACTGGACCTGGAAATATTTTCGTAGCAACTGCTAAAAAAATGGTTTATGGGGAAGTAAATATCGATATGATAGCAGGTCCGAGTGAAATTGGAATTATTGCAGATGAGAGTGCTAAGCCAAATTATATGGCTATTGATTTACTTTCACAAGCAGAACACGATGAAATGGCAAGTTCTATTATGATTACAACTTCTGAAAGTTTAGCAAAAGAGACTGAAAAAGAGGTTTATAAATTTTTAGAGAGTTTAGAGAGAAAAGAGATAGCAACTAAATCTATAGAGGAAAGAGGAGCAATTATTATTGCCGAAAATTTAGATGAAGCAATTAATTTAATGAATAAAATTGCTCCTGAACATTTAGAAGTGGTTACAACTAATCCGTTTGCACTTTTACCAAAAATCAAAAATGCAGGGGCAATTTTCTTAGGTGAAAATACACCAGAGCCTATTGGAGATTATATTGCTGGACCAAATCATACTTTACCAACAGGTGGAAGTGCTAAATTTTATTCGCCTTTGAATGTAGAAGTATTTATGAAAAAATCTTCAATTATTAGTTTTAGTAAAGAAGCAATTGAAGCAATGGGTGAAAAATGTGCACTTTTAGCAAAAACTGAAATGCTTACAGCTCATCAAAAATCAGTATTAGAGAGATTAAAATGAATTCTATTTTAATCTTGTCTATCGTAATTTTAGGATTTGTATTAGCGATTATTGGTTTGATTTTTGCTTTGAAAAAATCCTCAAAAAACGCACCAAGCAAACAAATATCTAAAAAAACAGAAACAAAAAATGATGAATTTGATTTAGATGATTTGATGAATATAGTTAAAAATCCAAATACTTCAAGTAGTGGGGTGTTGGATGCTTTAATTTATTTTAATGAAAATTTCAGTATTGATGAAGATAATAATAAAAAATGTTTTTTGTTTTTAAGTAGAGCTTTAACTCATCCAAATAAAAGTAAAAATATTTTTCAATATTTTCATAATAAAGTAAAACCTAAAAATTTGAATTTTAAAAATGAGTTAGAAGCTATCGAAAAGAAAGCTTTAAATTAAAAATTAAGAGAAGAGATTAAACTCTGTCTCTTAATCCAAGTGTAGAAATTGTTTTGCTGTAAGTTGCAAAATCTTTTTTTCTAAGGTATCTCATAAGTCTTCTTCTTTGACCTACTAATTTTAAAAGTCCAAGTCTTGAAGAGTGATCTTTTTTGTGTTCTTTTAAATGGTCTGTAAGATAATTAATTCTTTCAGTTAAAAGTGCGATTTGCACTGCTGGTGAACCTGTATCTTTTTCGTCTTTAGCAAATTTAGAAATAATTTCTTGTTTTTTCGCCGTATCTAAAGCCATAATTGCCTCCTGATTGGTATTTGAATTTTCACAATTTTGTGAATTGAAATTATAACTTAAATTATAAATAATGTCAAAAAATTGTATTATGACTTGATTTATGATAAAATTACTCTTATTTAAAAAATAGGGAGATTTTATGGTTTTTACTCGTTCAACTGGATATGCTCTTTTAGCTTTAAGCGAACTTGCAATATTAAATGTAGCAATTGATACTGCTCACTTGTCTGAAAGGATATGTGTGAGTAAATATTTTTTGGCTAAACTTTTACAAAATTTATCTAAAAAAGGTATAGTTAAATCTTTTAAGGGTGTAAAAGGTGGATTTATTTTAAATAAACAACCAAATGAAATTAAAATTATTGATGTTTTTAAATCTGTAGAAGATAGAGAGTTTTTAGTTTATGAATGTGCCAATGAAAAAACGGATTGTCCACAAAATAGGGCAAGTGTTTGTTCTATTTGGCCATTTTTGAATTTACTTGAAGATGATATTTCTAAATATTTAGAAAAATTTACTCTTGAAGATGTTTTAAGGATGAGAAACTGCTAAAAAAACTTGCTAGTTTAAAAGAAAAACTTGGAGGGATTTCTGATTTAGGAGTTGTATTTTTTGTTTTTGCAATTCTTTTAATTATTATTATTCCTCTTCCAAGTGGAATTTTAGATTTTTTTCTTACTATTTCTATAGCAGTTTCTGTTTTGATTTTGCTTATTTCTTTATATATTCCAAAACCTACAGACCTTTCGACTTTTCCAACTTTAATATTAATTGTAACTCTTTATAGACTTTCATTAAATATAGCTACAACAAGAATGATTTTAAGTAAAGCCCAAGAAGGTCCAGAAAATGTTAGTGAACTTATTACTGCTTTTGGTAAATTTGTTGTTGGTGGAAATTATGTTATAGGTGTAATTGTATTTATTATTTTGGTAGTTATTAACTTTATGGTTGTTACTCAAGGTTCTACAAGAGTTGCAGAAGTTGCAGCAAGATTTACACTTGATGCGATGCCTGGTAAGCAGATGGCTATTGATGCTGATTTGAATGCTGGACTTATTGGAGAAGATGAAGCAAAAGCAAGAAGACAAGAGCTTATTTCAGAAGCTAACTTTTATGGGGCAATGGACGGGTCTAGTAAGTTTGTCAAAGGTGATGCGACTGCTGGTATTATTATTACGCTTGTAAATATAATTGCTGGTTTTTTAATAGGAGTGTTTCAACACGATATGGATTTAGCAACAGCTGCTAGTACTTATACTATTTTGACAGTTGGTGATGGATTGGTAGGGCAAATTCCTGCACTTATGGTATCAACTGCAACTGGTATTATGATTACAAGAGCAAGTAAAGATGAAAGTAATTTTGCAGAAGGTGTAATAGGTCAGCTTGCAAATGATTATAAAGTTTTGATGATAGTTGGATTTGTGTTATTTTTATTCTCTTTTACTCCGGGATTTCCAACACTTAGTTTGATTTTTGTAGGACTTATATTTTTTGTAAGTGGTTATATGATGAAAGTAACAAGTGATGGAATTAATCCTATATTAGAACTATTTAATAAATTTAGAAAAAAATCGTCTCAAAAAACATCTCCTTTACAAAGTAAACCTCAAGAAACAAAAGCTCAAGCACAAGAAGTACAAAAAGAAGAGTCTCCAGAAGAAAAAGCGGCAAAAGAAGAAAAAATTATTGATGATGTATTGAAAATAGAAATATTAGAACTTGCAATTGGATATCAACTTATTAAATTAGCTGATCCAAATCAAGGAGGAGATTTACTTGATAGAATCAAAACTATGAGAAGAAAAATTGCAAGTGATTTTGGATTTTTGATGCCACAAGTGAGAATTAGAGATAATTTACAACTAAAACCAAATGAATATCAAATCTTGTTAAAAGGTATTCCTATTGGTCAAGGTGAAATTTATCCAGATAAATTTATGGCAATGAGTTCTCCTATGGTAACAGAAGAGATAGAAGGTATTCCAACAAAAGAGCCAGCTTTTGGAATAGAAGCTATTTGGATAGATGCTGATAAAAAAGAAGATGCTTTAATGGCAGGTTATACTGTAATTGACCCATCTACAATAATTGTAACTCATATGAGTGAATTAGTGAAAAAATATGCAGAAGAGCTTTTAACTCGTCAAGATGTTCAAGAATTGCTTGATAGAGTAAAAAAAGATTATCCTGCAATTGTAGATGATTGCTTGAAAGTTGCTTCTATTGGGCTTATTCAAAGAGTTTTAAAAGCGTTACTTCACGAAAAAATACCAATAAAAGATATGATAACTATTTTAGAAACTATTACAGATACTGCTGAAATTACAAAAAATATTGATATAATTGTGGAACAAGTTCGAAGTAGATTGAGTAGAGTTATTACAAATTTATATAAAGATGAAAATGGAGTTATAAAACTCCTTACATTTGATACTCAAACAGAGCAGTATTTACTTGATAAACTTCAACAACAGGGTGAGAACAGGCAATTTATGCTAAGTGTAAATGATATGAATAAACTTGTAGATGAAGTTAGTAAAGCTGCACAACAGGTGATTTCTCAAGGTGTTGCACCTGTTATTTTGATAGTTGATCCTATGATTAGAAAATCACTTGCGGAAATTTTTGAAAGATTTGGACTTGATGTGGTTGTATTAGCACATTCAGAAATTGATTCGAATGCTAAATTTGAGGTGTTGGGTAGTGTAAGCATTAACTTTTAAAATATTACTTAAAAGCTAAAAAAGTAGCAAAATTACACCATCTAAAAATAGTTTCTATATGTTTAAATCCTGCATTTTTAAGCATTTCTTTGTTTTCTTCTTCTGTATAAGGAATAAGGACATTTTCTAAGGCTTCTCTTTTTTTAGAGATTTCATATTCACTGTATCCTTTTTTCTTTTTATAATTATAATACTCATCTATTAAAATTTTATTTAGTTTTTTATCTTCTGAAACCAGCTTTTCACTCATTAAAAACAGTCCATTATCTTCAAGTGAATTATAAATTTTAGAAATCAATTTTTCTCTTTTGATTGGTCTGATAAATTGGATTGTATAGTTTGCTGAAATCAGTTTGTTTTTTTTAAAATCATAATCTATAAAATCAGCATTATTAAAGTTAATATTTACCCCAAAAGCTTTTGCTTTATTAGTTGATTTTTCAATCATAGCAGATGAATTGTCAATTCCTGTTAATTTTAAAGTAGGATTACTTTTGGCTAAATTTATTAAAAATGTTCCAGTTGAACTTCCTAAATCCAAAACTTTATCACTATTTTTTAGATAATTTTTTACAATATTTATACTCAAAGATAAATTTTCTTTATAAAAAGGAACTGACCTATCTATCATATCATCAAATACATTTGCAACTTCATTATCAAATTCAAATTGTTTTTCTATCTCTTTTGTAAAAACTTTATCTGTTGTATTCAATTTAGAGACCTTTTTTTTGCTATAATTATATCAAAAAGAAAATAAAGAAAAATATTAAAGGGATTAAATGAAAAAAGAGACAATTTCTATAAATTATGGGTATGAAAAAGACACCCAGAGAGCTATGAATGTCCCAATATATCAAACAACTGCTTATGAATATGAATCTATTGAAAGTGCAGCAAGACTTTTTAATCTTGAAGAAGAAGGGAATATTTATACAAGAATTGGTAATCCAACAACAGAAATTTTTGAAAAAAGAATAGCAAAACTTGAGGATGGAGTGTCTGCATTGGCACTTTCAAGTGGAATGGCTGCTGTTTTTTATAGTATTATAAATTTAGTAAAAAGTGGTGATAATGTAATAGCTTCTACTAAACTTTATGGTGGGACTATTACTCTTCTTACTCAAACACTTAAACCTTTTGGAATTGAAGTAAGATATTTTGATGTTCATTTGGCAGATAATTTAGAAAATTTAATAGATAAAAATACAAAGGCTATTATTTTTGAAAGTGTTGCAAATCCCGCTTTAAGTGTACCTGATTTTGAAACTATTACAAAAATTGCCGATAAAAAAAATGTAATTACAATTTGTGATAATACAATTGCAACTCCATATGGATGTGTTCCTATAAAACTTGGAGTTGATATTGTAGTTCATAGTGCAAGTAAATATATTGTAGGAAATGGAAGTGCAATTGCTGGGGTAATTGTTGAAGGTAAAAAAGCTAAAACTAAGCTTAAAAATAATGATTATTTTTCAAAACCTGATGAAAGTTATCATGGCTTAGTCTATTTAGATAAATTTGAAAGCCCATTTATTGCAAGAGCAAGACTTGCACTTCTTAGAGATTTTGGAGCGGTAATTTCTCCGTTTAATTCGTGGCTTTTAATTCAAGGACTTGAAACGTTAGCACTTAGAATAAAACAACACTCAAAAAGTGCAAAAAAAGTAGCAAAATTTTTGGCTAAACATTATAAAGTAAATTATCCATTTTTAGAAAGTGATGAAAATTATAAATATGCAAAAAAATATCTAAAATATGCAGGTGGAATTGTGAGTTTTGAAATGGATAGTTTTAAAGAAGCAAAAGAAGTTGTAAAACATTTAAAATTATTTAGTTTAGTTACAAATATTGGAGATTCCAAATCAATTGTAACTCACCCTGCAAGCACAACTCATCAACAATTAAGCAAAAGTGAACTTAAAAAAGCAGGAGTTCCTGAAGGACTTATTAGACTTAGTATTGGACTTGAACATCCAAAAGATTTAATAAATGATTTAAAACAAGCTATAAAGAAGGCAAAAGGTAAAAATTGAAAATTGAGACAAAAAAAGCAAAATTTAGACAACCTTTATATTTAGAAAGTGGGAGACTACTTGAGCCGTGGGAGATCGTATATGAGACTTACGGTGAATTAAATGAAGATAAAAGCAATGTAATTTTAATTACACATGCTCTTAGTGGAAGTCATCACGCAGCCGGAAAATATTCAGATGAAGATAAAAAACCAGGATGGTGGGATGATTTGATAGGAGATGGTAAAGCTGTTGATACAACTAAATTTTTTGTAATTTCTACAAATGTAATTGGTAGTTGTTTTGGCTCAACTTCTCCACTTCATCCAATAACTCCTGGTAGTGAAGAAAAATATAGACTTAAATTTCCAGTCATTACCATTAAAGATATGGTAAAAGCTCAAAAAATTTTACTTGATTCTTTGGGAATTGTAAAATTGAGAGCAATTATTGGTGGAAGTATGGGCGGAATGCAGGCACTTAGATTTGCGGTAGAATATCCAGGTTTTGCAAAAGACATAATACCTTTAGCTACTACTTATCAAACGAGGGCCGGAGTTATTGCAGTTAATACAATTATGAAAGATGCTATTTTAGCTGATCCTGAATTTAAAAATGGTAATTATGATCCACTGGAAGTTACTAAAAATGGTTTAAAAGGTTTAGAAATTGCTAGAATGATGGGATTTTTAGGTTACCTTAATCCAAAAACATTTGATAAAAAGTTTGGTAGAGAATATGTAAAAACTGATGGTATGTTTGAACTTTTTGGGAGATTTCAGGTTGAGAGTTATTTGGAATATAATGGTGCAAATTTTCCTAAATGGTTTGATCCACTCAGTTATATTTATATTTTAAAAGCAATTTCTTTGTTTGATATATCAAGAGGTTATATGAATTTAAGTGAAGCTTTATCAAATATAAAAGATAATTTACATTTAATTAGTTTTAAAGGTGATACACTTTTTTTTCCAGAAGAGATGTTGGAAATAAAAAAAACTATGGATAAGTTAGGTAAGTTTTGTAACTATTTTGAAATAGATAGTAATTATGGACATGATTCATTTTTAGTAGAAGTTGACAAATTTGATGATATTATAGTAGATATTTTGAAAAAATAATAGTAAAATTATAAATAATTAGTTTAAAGGGGTTTATATGATACAAATTAATGATGATGGGTTTTTTGAAATTTTTCCAGCTATAAAAACTATAACGCAAGCTTTTGAGTATCAAAACTCTATGCTTAATAAAATAGTATTGACGGGTAAAATAAATGCTCTTGAAATAGCTGAAAATCTTTTTGATTTTACAGAAAAAACAGCTGATACATTTGCTATTTTGCAAAAAAAATTGATAGAAAATTTACTTGAAGAAAATAAAAAATCAATTGAGATAAAAGCTAAACTAAAGGTTGAGTCAATTTTAACTATTTTAGTTAAAAATTTATATGAAACAGCTAAAAATATTGAGTTATTAAGTCAAAATGAATATATTATTGATTTTTTAAAAGCTAATATATCTAAAAAAGAGATAAAAACTTTATTAGATGAATTTAAAAATAAATATTCTATTTTTGATGACCTTTTAATAATTTCTCCTAATAAACAAATAAGAATCAGTATGAGTTCTAAAAATAAAGCATTCAGAACAAGAGATGATATTATTGATGAAGTATTCAAAAGTAATACATATATTCAAGCATATAAAAAAACAGATATGTTTATTTTCAAAAAAAGAGCTCTATTTTTTGCTAAAAGAGTTGTTGATGAGAATGGCCATATATTAGGAGCAGTTGTTTTATCATTTGATTTAGATAGTGAAATAAAAAATATTTTTGAAAAAATACTTGAACCAAATGAAGTATTCTCTGTAGTTGATAAATTTTCTAATGTTATTGCTTCTAGTGATTCTGGTATTGATACTAAATTTTTAAAAAGTATAAATAAAGATAATACAGCTATTATCTTAAATAATAGATTTAATTTTAAGACAAGAGCTAAAGATTATAAAAATTATTCTATTGATTGGTATGGTATATTGTCTTTGAAAAAAGAAGAGGATGTTAATATATTATTAGATTCTGAGAATAACAATAATATTAAACAATTAATTGAGCTTAATGTAAAGAATGAAGAATTAAAAAAATTAACAGATGAGGCTTATTCTATTTTAGAAGATTTATCAGATGTTATTATCAATGGAGAACTTATTGCTGCTAAAAGTAAACAATATATTTTAATACCAATTCTTGATAATCTAAGAGAAGTTAGTTTTAGAGTAGTTAAACTAATAGAAGTTTCAATTTCATCTCTTCAAAAAGTAATTAATGATTCTTTTATTAATGATATAACAAGTATTTCAAAATTTACTATGTTTAGTGTAATGAAAAGTATGTATGAAATGATAAATGATGTTAGATGGTGGAGTTTTGATAAAGTTTTTATAGATGAATTAAGCTCAAAAGAACCTAATATAGAAAGAATGAAATATGAATTAGTAAAAATAGATAATATTTATCTAAACTATTCTAATATGTTTATATATGATAGAAATGGAAAAGTTGTTGTGGCATCTAAATCAGGAGATGGATTGGAAATAGAAGATAAAGCAGTATTATCAAAAAGTGATGATTATCACATATCTGAATATAAACCTTCTAAATTTTATGGTAATAAGCCAACTTTTATTTGTTATAATCCAATTAAAAAAGATGATAAAGTAATAGGTGGACTTGGGGTTGTTTTTGAAATAAAAGAGTTTGATGATATGTTAAATACTCTTTTTAATATAAATGGATTTACTTTAATTGTAAATACAAAAAGAGAAGTAATATCTTCTACTACATCTAACGATATAATAGAAAAATTATCAGATATAGAATTAAAAGATGGTGTTATTAAAGATATAGAAATAGATGATGTAACTTATAAAATAGCAGTATCACATTTTGATAATTATAGAGAATATCAAAACAAAGATTTATTTACAATTGTTGCAATTGAAAAATAGGTAAAATTTTGAAAAAAGTTCTTATTTTTATAATTTCTTTTTATTTATATGCTGCTGGAGTAAAAGATAATAATATTACTCCAATAGTAGATATAAATAAAAGTAGTGTTTTATATAAAAAAGAGATTAAAAATATAGATAAAGAGTTAAATAAAATTGATTTTTTTATTAAATATAAACAATATCAAAAATTAGAAGAATTAAAAACTAAATTAAAAAATATAGAAAAAAAATTAAAATATTTAAAAAGATATAGACGAAATAAAAAAAGTGAAATATCTTCTTTAGAATTAAAAAAGACAGCTTATGAACAACAAATTGAAATAATGGGAATAGGTAAAAATAATTTATTTGATGCTATTATTTCTGTAAAATCTCTTCCAAAACCTTTCCATATTACTAACCCTTTTGAAATAGTTAGTGTAATTAATTATAAAAAAGAGATTAAAAATATGATAAAAAAATATGAAGAAGAATATGAACAAATAGATACTATTATCTCTTTATTAAATAAAAAAAAGAATATTTTAGCATCATTAAATGAAGATACTAAAAATGTTAATAAAATTATAGAAGATTTTTATCTTATTAAAGATATTTATAGATCAAAACTTGAACAAATAAAAACACAGGCACTTTTGTATACCCAAAAAATGAGCGAAGAAGAAAATTATCAAATAAAAAAATTAATAACACTCCTTATTACTATTTTTATTTCTGTTTTATTTTTTACTATACTTAAGTTTGCTTTTAAAAAATATCCCAAAAATATTGAAAATATTTATCTTATTAATAAAATTCTAAATATATTAAATTTTACAGTAGCACTTTTAATTATAATGTTTTTTTATATTGAAAATGCAACATATTTAATAACAATATTAGGATTTGCTTCAGCTGGTATAGCTATTGCTATGAAAGATTGGTTTATGAATATTTTTGGATGGTTTGTAATTATGATAACAGGAGATTTTAAAGTAGGTGATAGGATAAAAGTTACATTACAAAATGGGAATATAGAGATTATAGGAGATGTAATTGATATAACTATTTCACAAATTATTATACATGAAGATGTAACCTTAACAACTTATACTAAAAATAGAAGAGCTGGAAGAATTGTTTTTGTACCTAATAATGTTGTTTTTACAAATCCCATATTTAATTATACACATTCTGGTTTAAAAACAATATGGGATGGTATTGATATTGTAATTACTTTTGATTCAAATTTTAGAAAAGCTGAATATATAGCCAAAGAAGTTGTTAAAAAGTATGCAAAAGGTTATACTGATATGACTAGAATTCAGTTAAATAAACTAAGAAGTAGTTATAATATTAGAAACACAAATGTAGAACCAAGAATATATACTTTTGTAGGAGAATATGGAATAGTTGTTAGTTGTTGGTATTTAAATAGTTATTCTCCTTTAGCTTTAAGAAGTAAAATTGCAACAGATATTTTAGAAGCTTTTATGCAAGAAGATGATATTAAAGTTACATATAATACATTAAATATAATAAAAAAAGAAAACAATAATGAACAAACTACTTAAACTAAAACATCTATATAATTTATCTTTAAGTGGAGATTCTTATTTTGAAGGATTTAATACAAGAGATAATATAGACTATAATATGCCAAATGAACTTAAAGAACTGGAAAATATGGTGTTAAATTGTCATTTATGTAATCTTTCTAAAAGTAGAAAAAATTCTGTTTTTGGAGATGGTAATCCACATGCTAAAATTATGTTTATTGGTGAAGCTCCAGGAAGGGAAGAAGATATACAAGCTAAACCTTTTGTAGGAAGAAGTGGCGAGCTTCTAACTAAAATGATAGAAAATGTATTAGGCATAAAAAGAGAAGAAATTTATATTACAAATATAGTAAAATGCCGCCCACCTCAAAATAGAGACCCTGAAATTGAAGAAGTGGAAAGTTGCAAACCTTATTTACTTAAACAAATAGAAATAATTAATCCTAAAATAATAGTAACTCTTGGCAGAATTGCTTTTAAATATTTATTAAATAATGATACTCCTATTACAAAGGCTAGAGGTACTTTATATAGTTTTAAAGGAATTAAAGTTATACCAACATTTCATCCCAGTTTTCTACTTAGAAATCCTTCGAAAAAAAAAGAAGCTTTTATTGATTTAAAATTTATTAAGGAGTTTTTATGAGGATATTTTTGCTTATAATATTGTTATTTAATTTAGTTGTGGCTGATGAAACAAATATTACATCAGATGAGAATACTTCATTAAATAGTGATAATAATATAACAATAACATTACCAGAAGAAATGGATGAAGAAAATGTAACAAATACTGATGTAGTAAATTATAATAATTCAAAGTTAAATATAGCTATTCTTATTAATGAAAATAAATTTTTTAAATATTTACCAAGTTTAATAAACTCTATAGATGCTTATTTATTAAATAAAGATATAAATTTTAATCTAAAAGTATTTGATATGGATAATAATTTAACTTCTTTAAATAAAATTACGCAAAAATATAATAATATTTTTATATATTCAATTGATCCAATAATAGTAAATAAACTTTTAATATATCCGGATAACAACTTTTTTTTACCTATACTTAATAAAAATCAATTAGATTATAATTCTTCTTCTGAAGATATTCAAAATATATATTTTGGAGGATTAGATTTTTATAAACAAATAAAAAAATTAAATAATTTTGTAATAGATAAAAATTATATTATAAAAGAAAATAGTATTCTTTCAAATTTAATCACAAATATTGAAAAAAATATTACAAAGCCCAAATATATATTAACATATCCAATTAATTATAAACGAGAATTAAAAGATTTAAATAATTCTTATATTTTTGCAAATACAAAAGTTGTCCATACAGCCCAAATTTTATCAAATTTTACATATTATAGAATTAAACCAAAACTTATATTATCCACACAAATTAATTATAATCCTTTACTTTTTTCTCTAACAAATCCAGAAGATACTAAAAAATTGATTGTTGCAAACTCTCTATCTTTACCAGATTTAAAATTGTTAGATATTAATATGAATTTAGGTAGTGATTTAAAATTTAATTGGTTAAATTATACTACTAGTGTATTGTTAAATAAACTATATATTAATGAATTGGGTGAATATCCATATTTTCTAAACGATTTTAATCTTTATATTTTTAATAATCAAATAAATTATAAAACTAAATTATATAGATTATTGGATAATGGTTTTATAGAGATAAATTAGTTCTATTTATTAGAAACTAATTTTTTTGTAGTTATTAATATAAGTTTGGTATAATTACGAAAAAAAAGGAAAAAAATGAAGAGAGTATTATTGTCGCTTTTGTTGATAATATCATTTATAAATGCAAAAGATGTAAATCAAAATGCAAGAATTACTGATTATATGAAATTTATGAAAGTGGTTAATATTATTGAAAACTATTATGTTGAACCGTTAACATTGGATCAAATTATAGAAAAATTGTTAAAAGGTGGAGTTTCAGCACTTGATCCACATTCATCTTTTGAAGATAAAAAAGCTTATAAATCTTTACAAGTTATGACGAATGGTGAATTTGGCGGACTTGGTATTGTAATTAGTATGAAAAAAGGAGTGTTAACAGTTATTTCTCCAATTGATGATACACCTGCATATAGAGCTGGAATAAAAGCTGGAGATGTTATTATAAAAATAAATAATAAGTCAACTCTTGATATGACATTAGATGAGGATGTTAAACTTATGAGAGGGAAACCCGGTACTAAGATTAGTTTAACAATACTAAGAAATGGAAAAAAGATTAAAGTTAACTTGACTAGAGCAATTATAAAAATAAAGTCTGTAAAAGAGTATGCTTTAAAAGGTTATCCTGATATTGAATATATAAGAATTTCATCATTTGATAAAAATGTAGTAAATTCATTAAAAATTATTATGAATAAAATGAGAAATAAAAAAGGTATTGTAATTGATCTTAGAAATAATCCAGGAGGATTGTTAAATCAAGCGCTTGGAGTTTTAGATATGTTTATAGATGAAGGAAAACTTTTAAGCGAAAAAGGTAGAAATAGGAAAAATGATAGAGTGTGGTATGCTCATAGGGCTAGTACATATAAAAATATTCCTATAGTTATTTTAGTAAATGGTGGAAGTGCAAGTGCAAGTGAAATAGTAAGTGGTGGTATGCAAGATAGAAAAAGAGCTGTAATTGTAGGTGAAAAAACATTTGGAAAAGGAAGTGTTCAAGCAATTATCCCTATAAATAAAGAAGAAGCAGTTAGACTTACAATTGCAAAATATTATCTTCCAAGTGGTAGAACAATTCAAGCTGTTGGAGTAACACCAGATATTATTGTAAAACCAGCTAAAATAGTTCCTATCAAAGATATTGGAATTAATATTAAAGAGAGTGAATTAAAAGATCATTTAAAAGCTGAATTAAAAAATAAACAAAAAAAACAGATCTCAAACAAGAAAAAAATAAAAGAAAAAGAAGTAGATAAAGATAATCAACTTCAAATAGCAGTATCAGCATTAAAAGCTATGATAATATTAAAACAAGGAGAATAAGTGAAAAAAGAATTGTTATATGAAGGAAAAGCGAAAAGAATATATACAACAGATAAAAGTGATGAGGTTATTTGCGAATATAAAGATAGTTTAACTGCATTTAATGGTGAAAAAGCTTCAAGTGAAGAAGGAAAAGGTGCTTTAAATTTAGCAATTACAACACTAATTTTTGAAGAGTTAGAAAAAGCAGGAATTCCTACTCATTTAATAAAAAAATTAAGCGATACAGAACAACTTGTAAAAAAAGTAGATATTATTTTAATTGAAGTTGTAGTAAGAAATATAGCAGCAGGAAGTTTAGCTAAAAGACTTGGACTAAATGAAGGTGAAAAACTACCTTTTACAATAGTTGAATTTTATTATAAAAAAGATGAACTTAACGACCCGTTAATCAATGATGACCATGCAATGATTTTAGGTTTAGTTGATGATAGAAGTGAGCTTGATATATTAAGAGAATATGGAAGAAAAATCAACGACTTTTTAGTAGAGTTTTTTGGTAAAGGCGGAATGACTTTAGTTGATTTTAAAGTAGAATTTGGAAAAGATGATAAAGGAAATATTATTTTAGCCGATGAAATAACACCAGATAGCTGTAGATTATGGGATAAAGAGACTGGTAAAAAAATGGATAAAGATATTTTTAGACAAGATTTAGGTGATTTAAAATCAGCATATCAAGAAGTTTTAAAAAGGATAGAAAAATGAGAGTAGTTGCAAATATATTTTTAAAAAATGGAGTTTTAGACCCTCAAGGAAAAGCAGTTCATCATGGACTTGATGCACTAGGATTTGAGAATGTTAAAGATGTTAGAGTTGGTAAACAAATTGTAATTGATCTTGACATAGAAGATGAAGCAAAAGCAATTAAAGAAGTTGAAGAAATGTGTGAAAAACTTCTTGCAAATACTGTAATTGAAAATTATGAAGTGGAAATAAAAAAATGAGAGTTTCTGTTGTAGTTTTTCCTGGAACAAATTGTGATAGGGATACTAAATGGGCATTTGAAGAAATTGGTGCAAATGTTGAATTTGTTTGGCATAATGAAACTGATTTGAAAAATCCTGATTTAGTAGTTTTACCAGGAGGATTTAGTTATGGAGATTATCTTAGAAGTGGTGCAATTGCAAGATTTTCACCTATTATGCAAGAAGTAGTTAAATTTGCAAACAAAGGTGGATATGTTTTAGGTATTTGTAATGGCTTTCAAATTTTACTTGAAAGTCATCTTTTACCAGGTGCTATGAAAAGAAATGAAAACTTACATTTTATTTCTAAACATCATCATTTAAAAGTTGTAAATAATGATAATAAATTTTTAAGAAATCTTGAAGTTGGAGAAATTGTAAATATTCCAATAGCTCATGCAGAAGGTAATTATACTCCAAAAAGTATAGAAGATTTAAAAAAATTATGGGATAATGGACAAGTTTTACTTCAATATGTAGATGAAAAAGGTAATATTACTAATCCAAATGGGAGTGCTGATAGTATAGCTGGAATTTGTAATGAGACAAAAAATGTTTTTGGATTGATGCCTCATCCAGAAAGAGCTATGCAATCAATTTTAGGTAGTGCGGATGGTATAAAAATGATTAGTTCATTTTTGGATAAGTAAATGAAGAAACTCTTTCTTTTACTTATTCCATTTTTTATTTTTGCTTATAGAGTTGATATAAAAACATGGCATAAAAGTGATACAGTATGGGGATTTTTTAAACAAAATCAAATACCATTTAGTATTTATAACTCTTTAGATAAAAATATTAAAAATGATTTAAAACATATTTCTGTAGGTGATGATATTTATCTTTTAAAAGATGGGAATAGAGTTAAACAAGCGTTAATTCCATTAAATAACAAAAAACAACTTCAAATAGTCAATGAAAATAAAAAATGGATTACAAAAGTTATTCCTATTCATTATACAATAGAAGAACATAGTGCTAAAGTTTTAGTAAATCATTTTCTTTCTTATGATATTTATAATGCTACAAAAAATCCTTATTTATCCAAGCATATTGTAAATATATTTTCAGATAGAATTAATTTTAGAACTTTACCTAAAAATACAGCTATAGAAGTTTATTATAAAACTAAAAGTCGTTTTGGAAAATTGGTAAATATTGATGTTTTATATTCTAAAATCAAAAATAGACATTATGAAATTGAAGCTTACAAATGGACTGATGGTAGATATTATGATCAATTTGCAAAAAGTTTAAAAGGTATGTTCTTATCTGCACCTTTGAGATATACGAGAATTTCATCTCCTTTTGGTAGAAGATTTCATCCAATCTTACATAAATGGAGAATGCATGATGGAATTGATTTTGTAAATAGAGTAGGAACT
Source organism: Nautiliales bacterium (assembly GCA_030826765.1). Taxonomy (GTDB): domain Bacteria; phylum Campylobacterota; class Campylobacteria; order Campylobacterales; family JAADDX01; genus JAUUDM01. The sequence goes on along the minus strand of JAUUDM010000021.1, from coordinate 27,142 downwards.
CCAATCCATACAGTTGCAGATGGAAAAGTTATATATAAAGGTTGGATTAGAGGGTATGGAAATGCTGTAAAAATAAAACATAGAAATGGTTATATGACTTTATATGGGCATCTTAAAGGTTTTGGACATATAAAAAGAGGACAATGGATAAGACAAGGTAAAATAATAGGTTATCTTGGAAATACTGGTATGAGTACAGGTCCACATTTACATTTTGGAGTTATGCATAATGGTAAATGGATAAATCCAGTAAAAATTAGAAAATCTGCAAAAATTATTTTATATGGTAAAAGAAGAAAAAATTTCTTTGCTTATGCACAAAATTTACAAATTCAAATGAAAGAAAGATTAGCAAGTAAATGAAAAAAATAATTTTTTTATTTTTTTTTATTTTTACTTTTGCTGATGAACATTTAATCCTATCTAAATTCCAAGATTTACAAAAATTTTATTATAATCATCAAATAGTTAATCTTAAACTAAAAACTATTTCTGCAAAAAATGGTGACATAGTTGTTTCAAGTGATTATCCAATTGTAGTTCATACTTCAACAGATGATAATATTACATATTTAAGTAATATTTCATTTGAATTAAATAATACTTCTCCTGAATTTAATGTATCTTTAGAAAATAATGGAATTAAATTGGATCAAATAAATTTAAATTTAAATCCTGAAATTAGAAATTTAACCCCACCACAAAACTTTTGTGGTGTTTTAGCAAAAGAAATTAATGTTACAAATCCAATTTTATCTGATTATAATAGTAGTAAAAATATTTTATATTTTGATATTTCTTTTAAAGATGCTAATATAAATGATTTTACTTTTAATACAAAAATTGATTTTACTTTAAAAGATAAAAATGGTAGCAATTCAATATATTCATATTCAGCAATAGTACCTAATAATAAAAATAGTTTTGTTATAACTTATTTTAATATATTAAAAAATCGATATGAAAATATACCTATCAATGTAAAACTAAATGATGAAAAAGTTTCTACACAAGTGGATTTAAATCCTGTAAATAAGACAAGAATATATATTATAAATATAATATTAGGAACTTTAATTTTATTATGGTTATTACTTTATTACTATAAGAGAAAAATTATTTATATTATTTTGATAATATTAGCTATAATTCCTATAATATTTTTAAATTGGCCAAAACAAGAAATTATTTTAGAAAAAGGAGAAAAGGTTCATATTTTACCTTTTAGAAACTCGACTGTATTTATGGTCTTAACAACTCCTACTAAAGTAAAAGTGATCAATAAAAAAAATGGATATAAAGAAATATTATTTAATAATAAAATAGGATGGGTAAAAGATGATAGGTAAAATTAAAATGTATTGGATTTTTTTAAAAAATTTTTTTATTTATGCTATTACGGCATTTTTAATGAAATTATTTCCTAAATATCATGTTAAATTTAGAAAGTGGGCTTCAAGAGTTTCTATTACAACTTTTATAAGTGAAGTAGAAATTAAAGGTAATATTGATGAAAGTGCTGAGCTTTTTGTAGCAAATCATCAAAATATGGTAGATATTCCTATTATTGAATATTTATTGCCAAATGTAAATTTATGTTGGGTTGCAAAAAAAGAACTTGGAGATCTGTTTTTATTTGGTAATTTACTTACAAAAAGTGATGCTATTTTGATTGAGAGAGAAAATAAAAAATCATTAGTAGAACTTATAAAAAAGGCAGATGATAGAATAAAAAAAGGTCAACATCTTATTATTTTTCCAGAAGGTACAAGAAATAAAAACCCTAAAAAGTTATTACCTTTTAAAGCAGGTGCCAAAATACTTGCTGAAAAATATAATTTTAGAGTTCAACCACTTTTGTTACTTGGTATAGATGAAATTGTAACATTTGAGCCTTTAAAAGTGAAAAAAGGAAAATTAACAGTAATAGCACTTCCTGTAAGAATTGCTGAAAAAAATAGTGATTGGTATAAAAAGTTAGAAGAAGAGATGCAAAAAGCTGTGGATGAGTATTATAAAGGAAAATAATGGCTAAAGCAGTATTAGGTGGTGGATGTTTTTGGTGTTTGGATGCTATTTTTAGAAAAGTTGATGGTGTAAAAGATGTAATATGTGGATATGCAGGTGGAAGAAGAGCTAATCCTAATTATGAGCAAGTTTGTACTGGTGTTACAGGTCATGCTGAAGTTGTAATGATAGATTTTGATGAAACAAAAATTAGTTTTGATAAAATACTTGATGTGTTTTTTGAAGTACATAATCCTACTGAACTTAATAGACAAGGTAATGATGTTGGAACGCAATATCGTTCAATTATTTTTTATTTAGATGAAAAACAAAAAGAGATTGCTACAAAAAAGATAGAAGAACTCAAGAAAAATAGTATAAATGTTGTAACTGAAATAAAAAAATTAGATAAATTTTATGAAGCAGAAGAGTATCATCAAAATTATTTTGCTAAAAATCCATATCAACCTTATTGTCAGTATGTTATATCTCCTAAAGTAGAAAAGTTTTTACAATACAAATAAAATAATATATTTTTTATTGGATAATCTTTAGAAAGTGGTACCGAAGGAGGGACTCGAACCCTCATGAGCAAAGCTCAACGGATTTTGAATCCGTCGTGTCTACCATTTCACCACTTCGGCAAAAGAGATTGAAAATCAATCTCTAAAATTTGGGGGATAGAATTATAATAAATAAATGATATAAAATCAAGTAGATTATTTATTTACTAATTCTTTAAATTGTTTACCAACTTTAAATTTTACACTTTTACTTTCTGGAATATCTACAATTTTATCAGTTCCAGGGATTTTTGCTTTTCTTCCAGCTCTTGTTGTTCTTTCAAAGCTACCAAATCCTATAAAAGATACTTTATCATCTTTTGCTACAGCTTCAGTTATAGTTTCAATTGTTGCTTTAATTACAGCATCTACATCAGTTTTACTAAGACCAGTTTTTGATGAAACTGCTTCGATTAATTCTGCTTTTTTCATATCATTCTCCTTAATTGTGTGAATTTTTAATATTTTATCTTTTTTTTTGAAAAAAAACAATATTTTTATATAGAAAAACCGATTATTTAGGCAAATAGAAGTATATTTACTAATTGGAATATAATTTGCTTATAATTTTTATTATAAAAAGAAGGATTTGAGATGAGAGTTACTACAAATAGTTTATATTCAAAATTTATTTATGATCAGCAAACAACATATAGTAATTTGAATAAAGTAACTGATCAAATTTCAACTGGAATGAAAATTTCTAAAATGAATGATGATCCAAAAATTTTTACAGATACATTAAGACTTGATAATGAAAGTAATACTTTAACACAAGTAGTTAATACATCAAAAACAGCTCAAACATTTGCAAATAATACAGATACTACTATGAATGATATGATGACAACTCTTACTTCTTTTAAAACTACATTACTTCAAGCTGCAAGTGCAGTAAATAATAATACTTCAAGTTCAGCGTTAGCAGATGAATTAGATGGACTTAAAAAACATTTACAACAATTAGCAAATACTTCAATTGATGGTAAATTTCTTTTTGCAGGAACAGCATTTGATACAAAGCCAATAGATGATGCTGGAAATTATCACGGAAATGATAAGCATATCAAAGCAAAACTAGGATCACTTGTAGAGCAAGAGTATAATATTGATGGAGCAACTCTGTTTCAAGGAATTGATAAAGATTATTCAAAACATATAGAGACAAATGTAAAACATTTTGATGCATTAAAAGAACATCCAGAATTTGTTGTTTTAAAGAATGGAAAATATTACATAGATAAAAATATAAAAGCTGATAATCAAACAGCAGTAACAGATGATTATCCAAAACAAGTTTCACTTTCAACTGACTCTGAGATTAGGCAACTAACAGGCGTAAGTGATATTTATGATTCGGCTACAGATAGTTACACAGATGGAACAAGTTATTTTTATATTAAAGGAAGAAAACCAACAGGAGAGACTTTTAGTGAAAAATTTTCTCTTACTAATAGTGCTAAAATAGATGACTTACTTAATAAAATAGGTAAGGCTTTTGGGAATAATGCTGTTACAAAAGCAGTAGATGTAAGTATGAATCAATTTGGACAAATTTCAATTAAAGATGCAACAACTGGTAAAATGGTTACAGATTTTTCTATGGTAGCAAGTGATAAGGATGAAAATAATTTGGATGATGTTGTAACAAATGGTGATTACGCGGTTAGTTTTACAAAAAGTAATTTTTCTTCACTTAGAAATTTATCGGAAGTTTCTGCGCATAATAAAAATTTTGATAATAGAATTTTTTCATTGGATTCAGAATTTAGAACTATTGATAAAGAAGAATTTGCTAAACCAAGTGATAAACTTCGTAATGTTTTAAATCAAAATATTTCATCTTTACATTTAAGTGGAAAAGATACAAATGGAAATGATGTAGATGAAACGCTTGATATTGATGGTACAACCACTATGCAAGATTTAATTGATAATATTAAAGATAATTTTGGTGATGTAGATGTTAGTTTAGATAATGGAAAATTATTTATAAAAGATAATACAATAGATAAAGATGAAAAGTCTAATTTAGAATTTAAAATGGATGATGCAAAAGATAATAATGATAATTCTATAAATGTATTTGCTAGAAAAGATGGACTTACAGAAGATAAAACAAATTTTAAAGTAGATGGAAGAAATCTTATTTCAAATGTAGCTCAAATAGATAAAAAGACTCAATTACCAGCTACAGAAGATACAGAACTTATTGATGTAAGTGGAAAAGATGATATTGATGGTAAAAAGTTAGAATTAAATTACACTGATAAAAATGGAAATATTAAACAAGCCACTATTACTTTAAGAGATACAGCAGATAGTAATGGACATTTATCGACATTTACAGTAGATGGTCATACTTATGATATTCTTGATAATAAAGGAGATAAAACTCCTATTCACGATAAAACTACTATTACTCAAGAACTTGACCCTAAAACTTGTAAATTGTGTAATAAAGAGCATATAACAAAAGGAATGAGTTATAAACAACTTAGCGATGTAATAGGTATGCTAATGAGTGGTAACCTACCTGCAAATAATGATTTTACAGATTATAAAAATGCAGTATCTGATTCTAAAAAAGATGTAAATGTTGGACTTCAAGATGGGAAACTTTTTATAGAAGATAAAAATAATTCAGTTACAAAAATGAAATTTGAAATGCATGATAATGATACAGATAGTTATGATGGAAGTAGTCCAGTTTTTACATTTAATTCAAATAATGCACTTACAGTAGATGAGCCAAAAGTTGATATTTTTCATCAACTAGATGATATTATTCAAAGTGTACGAGATGGTAAAATGAGATCAGATGGAGATTCATCTGATCCTAGAAATATAGGAATTGAAAATGGTATTGAATTAATTGATCATATTTTAGATCATATCAATAAAAATCATACAAAAATTGGAGCTATTTCAAAATCATTAGAACATACACAACAAAGAAATGAGACATTAGTGACACATGTTGAGACATTAAAAAGTGATGTGATAGATGTAGATATGGCTGAAGCGAGTATGAAACTTCAAAAATTACAATTAAATTATCAAGCAATGCTTGCAACTATTTCTAAAGTTAATGGACTATCGTTGGTTAGTTATATGAGATAAAATTATGGTAAAATTCTATTTAAAAAAGGATTTATTATAAAAAGAGTTATTTATTTATCGGGGTTTATTTTTTCTATATTTATTTTTATAGCAACACTTTTCCCAGAAAATAGTTATGTTGGTAGTTATGGAAAATTTTTAGGAAGTAGTAATATATTATTATTTGGTTATTTAAGTTATTTAACTCCTTTTTATATAATGTGGATTTTATACGCTTTTTATAAAAATTTAAAAGTAGAAGTTTTTGAAAGAATTTTTGCTGTTTTTATACTTTTTATCTCTTTTTCTATTGTACAATCGCTACTTTTATCAAAGGGTGCTTTTGGAAATCTTTTTGTAAATGCAATGAAACCTTTTATTGGAACAATTGGAGTTATTTTAATAATATTATTTTTATTTGCTATTTCTGTTTTAATTTTGAAATTAGATATGCCAAATATAAAATTATCTAAAAAAAATAAATTATTAAATAACGATAAAAAACAAAATAAAAAAATAGAAGTAGAAAAAATAATAGAAAATGACAATGATAATAAAGAGATAAAAAATGAAGAAAAAGAACAAAATATTGAAGAATATATCAAAAATAGTTTAGAAACTATTCATAATATAGAAACAAACAGTGATTTAGAAGAAAATAATGTAAATGAGAGTAATAATAAGGAATTAGCTTCTGGTGAATATGATGAATATATAGAACAAGAAGTTAAAGAAATTAAAAACATAGATGAGATAGAAAATAAGCTTGAAGATGAAGAGCCTAAAGAAATTGAAATTGTAAAAAAAGATGAAAAAGAAATAAATGAAACAAAAAATGAAATAGAAGAAAGTCAAAAAACAGATAAAAAAGTTGAAATAGTTTCTGAATTAGATGAAAACAAAGAGTTATTAAAAGATATAGAAAAAGGAAAAATTGCAAAACCTAAAGATTTTAAACTTCCTAACTTAAATTTTCTTAAAGTTCCACCTAAAAGAGAAACTCATATAAATGAAGAAGAAATAGACAAAAAAGTAAATCTTTTACTTAATAAACTTAGAAATTTTAAAATTGAAGGTGATGTCGTTCGAACTTATACAGGTCCTGTTGTTACAACTTTTGAATTTAAACCACTTGCACATATTAAAGTAAGTAAAATTTTAAATCTTCAAGATGATTTGGCAATGGCTTTAAAAGCTAGTACTATTAGAATACAAGCCCCAGTTCCTGGTAAAGATGTAGTTGGAATAGAAATACCAAATGATGAAATAGAAACTATTTATCTTAGAGAAATACTTGAAACTGATTTATTTAAAAACTCAAAAGCACCTCTTTTAATAGCTCTTGGTAAAGATATAGTAGGTAAACCATTTGTTACAGATTTGGCAAAACTTCCTCATCTTTTGATTGCTGGTACTACTGGTAGTGGAAAAAGTGTAGGGATTAATGCTATGATTTTATCTCTTTTATATAGAAATTCTCCAGATGATTTAAAACTTATGATGATTGACCCTAAAATGCTTGAATTTTCTATTTATAATGATATTCCTCATTTATTAACTCCAGTAATTACTGAGCCTAAAAAAGCTATTGCAGGCCTTAGTAATATGGTAAAAGAGATGGAGAGAAGATATAAGCTTATGAGTGATGGAAAAGTAAAAAATATAGAAAATTATAATGCAAAATTTACAGAAAATAAAATCCCATATATTGTTGTAATTATTGATGAGCTAGCTGATTTGATGATGACTGGTGGTAAAGATGTAGAATATTCTATTGCAAGACTTGCTCAAATGGCAAGAGCAAGTGGAATTCATTTAATTGTGGCGACTCAAAGACCAAGTGTTGATGTAGTCACAGGACTTATAAAAGCGAATTTACCAAGTAGAATTAGTTATAAAGTTGGTCAAAAAATAGATAGTAAAGTTATACTTGATACATTTGGTGCAGAAAGTCTTCTTGGAAGAGGAGATATGTTATTTACTCCTCCTGGAAGTTCTACATTAGTAAGACTCCATGCACCTTTTACTACAGAAGAAGAGATAGAAAAAATAGTTGAATTTTTAAAAGCTCAAAGAAGTGTAAATTATGATGAGCATTTTTTAGCTGAATCAGTAGATAGTGGAGTAAGTGAAGAGATAAAAAATAAAGATGAATTGTATGAAGAAGCAAAGCAAATTATACTTAATGAGAATAAAACATCTATAAGTTATTTGCAAAGAAGATTACAAATTGGATATAATAGAGCAGCAAATATTATAGAACAATTGGAAGCAAGTGGATTTTTATCTTCACCAAATGCGAAAGGTCAAAGAGAAATTTTACAAAATTAAAATTTTGGAGTATAGTATGAAAAAAAATATGATAATAATTATAGGTATAGGAATGAGTTTATTTTTAGCAGGATGTGCAGAAGATAGTTATAATGCTTTTCCAGAGCAGCCAAGTTCAGTAGCTCAGATGATGGGTGATGAAAAAGTTGTAGGGTGGATTAATTATAAAAAAGATAGTGATAAAGATGGTGTTGCTGATTACAAAGATAAATGTCCAGCTACTCCAAAAGGAGCGAAAGTAGATAAAAATGGATGTGCCATAGATAGCGATGGAGATAAAATAATTGATTTATTTGATAAATGTCCAAACACTCCAAAAGGTATGAAAGTTGATTTTAAAGGTTGTCCTATTTTACAAATATTTAGATTTAACTTTAAATTTAATAGCTATAAAATAGATAAAAAATATTATCCTAAAATAGAAAAACTTGCTAAATTATTGAAAAAAAATAAAAAAATAAAAATAAAAATAGAAGGATTTACGGATAATATAGGTAGTTATGATTATAATAAAAAATTATCTTTAAAAAGAGCAAATGCATTGAAAGATATATTAGTTCATAAATTTAACATAAATTCAAAAAGAATTACTATAGCAGGATATGGAAAAGATTATCCTATAGCCTCAAATAAAACAGAAGATGGTAGAAGACTTAATAGAAGGGTTGTGGTGATTGATAAAAGTCAATATTTAGAAAATAATAATATAGATTGTATAGTAAAATAAGAGTTTTTATTCTCTTATTTTCTTTTTTTTTTTTTGGTAGTATTTAACGACAAGCATAAAAAAGTCGTCACTTCTATTGACAATTCTATTTTTTTTGGTTAAAATTCAACGACAAAAGAATATAAGTCGTCAAAATATTTAACTTCTTTTGAATAGCTTTAATTTTATATTTTTTTGTGTTATAATTAACGACTTAAATAAAAAGGTCGTAAATGAAAGAAGTATTGAATATACAAGAAAATATATTTTTATTATCAAAGCTTGCTTATTTAGTCCAAAAAGAACCAGAAGCAAAAAGCTACAATTTACCGATTAGTGAAAAAAATGGTGTTAATGAGCTTTTAACTAAGATAATAACAACACAAAATATAAAAACGCATTGGATTAATTGGGCAAAATTTGATGATGAAATTATTGAAGTTGGAATAAATAGATTTGTAAAAGAAATTTTGGTAGAAAAATTTAAGCCAAATAGTGGTATTGTGAGAATATCAAGATTAAAACATCATTATAGTCCGCAATTTTATGAGTTATTTCAAAATTTACCATTTGAAATAACTCCCCAAGAGTTAAAAAGAAAACTTGGGATTGTAGATAAATATGATAGATATTATGACTTGAAAAAAAAGGTAATATTACCATCATTACAAGATTTAGAAAGAATTGATGTAAGTGTAGAGCTTATTGAAATAAAAAATGGTAAAAAAGTAGAAAGATTACTTTTTACAAAAGGAGTAAAAATGAATGTAAGCGAGATGAAGATAGGACAAGAGGGAGTTATAAAAAAAATAATTGCTACCGAGCCTTTAAAAAGTAGACTTTATTCTCTTGGAATTGTAAAGGGTGAGAAGATAAAACTTTTAAAACATACAATAGCAAAAAATACTTTTGAAGTGGAAGTAAATAAAAGTAGAATAGCACTGAGAGAAGATGAAGCAAAAATGATATTAGTGGAGGTAAAACAATGAAAGAGATAAAAATAGCCTTAGTTGGTCAACCAAACGTTGGGAAAAGTCATTTAATTAATTCAATTTCAGGCGCGACTTTACACGTGGGTAACTTTTCTGGAGTTACTGTAGATAAAAAAGAGGTTGAATTTAAAAGAGGGGATTATCACCTTAAAATCATAGATTTACCAGGATTTTATTCATTTAATACTTATACACCAGAAGAAGAAGTATCTAAAAAATATCTACTTGAAGAAGAGTATGATGTTATTTTAAATGTATTAGATGCAAATCAACTTGAGAGAGGTTTAGCTTTTAGTTTTAGTGTGGCTGATATGAATAAACCAATGGTATGCGCATTTAATATGTATGATGAGGTTAGTAAAAATGGTGGTGAAATAGATGCTAAAAAATTTTCAATTTTAACAAATATAAATGCAGTAAATGTATCTGCAAAAGAAAAATTTGGTTTAGAAGAACTTTTTAATGCAGTAATTGATACTTATGAAAATAAAAAACTGCCAAATATTCAATATAGTGAATTTGTAGAAGAAGCGATAGTAGATTTGATTGAATTCATAAAATGTGAAAAATTTGATAAAAGATTTGTAGCAATTAGATTACTTGAAGAAGATGAAGATATTTATAAAATTGTTCACGAAAAGCCTTGGTATGTGGAACTTATGCCAAAATTAAAAGAGATAAAAAATAATCTGAAAATTGAAGCAAATGAAGATGATACAAAAACAGTTTTTGCAGATGAGAGATATGCTCTTGCAAAAGGTGTATCAAAACAGGTATCAAAAACAGCAAAAAAAGAGACTTTAACAGAAAAAATTGATAATATTTTAATTCATCCAATTTTAGGATTTCCTATATTTTTGTTTTTTATGTGGGTTGTTTTTCAAACAACATTTGTTTTAGGAAATATTCCTATGGATTATATTGACGCTGGATTTGGAGCATTTGGTGACTGGGTAGGTGGATTACTTCCAGAAGGATTTGTAAAAAATGCCTTAGTTGAAGGTGTTATTCCAGCAATTGACGCAGTTGTTATGTTTTTACCAAATATCTTAATTCTATTTTTAGGAATTAATTTACTTGAACAAACTGGTTATATGGCAAGAGCAAGTTATGTTATGGATGGAGTTTTGAAACATTTTGGACTTCAAGGAAAAAGTTTCGTGCCGTTAGTTAGTGGATTTGGATGTACAGTTCCCGCTTATATGGCAGCAAGAACTCTTAAAAATCCAAAAGATAGACTAATAACTATGTTAGTTTTAGGATTTATGAGTTGTGGAGCAAGACTTCCTATTTATGTGCTTTTAGTTGGAGCATTTTTTGCACCAGAAGTGCAAGGAAATGTAATGTTTGCTATTTATGTTGGTGGTGCTTTAATGGGACTTATTGTTGCAAAAGTTTTAAGAATGACACTTTTTAAGGGTGAGCCTGAACCATTTGTAATGGAAATGCCAAAATATAGATTCCCTTCAATTAAAGGAATTTTATTTGATTTATGGATTAAAACAAAAATGTATCTTAAAAAAGCGGGAACATTTATTGCCGTTGCTGCATTTACTATATGGTTTTTAAGTAGTTATCCAGTTAATCAAAAAGAGTTAGAAAAAATAGCACCAGAAAATCAACAAAGTTATATTTTAGAACATAGTTATTTAGCTGATATTGGTAAAACAATTGAGCCAATTTTTAAACCTATTGGAATGGGATGGAAAGAGACAGTTGCATTACTTTCAGGATTTGCTGCAAAAGAGACAGTAGTTTCAACTATGGCAGTTTTATATCATTCTGATGATGAAAAACTTAGCACTACAATAAAAAAACAAGTTTCATTCGCAACAGCAGTAGCGATGATAATAATTGTGATGTTCTATTCTCCTTGTTTAGCTGCTATGGGGACATTTTATGCAGAAGTTCCTCAGTGGGCGTGGAGAACATTCTATACAATTTATCCGAATGTTTTTGCTTGGATAATGGCATTTATCGCTTATCATATCTTAGCTTAAAGCCTTTTTGGCTTTTATTTAAGCTTTTTTATTTCAAATCTATATTTATTATACTCATTTTTATAATTTAAATTAATTAGTTCTTTTTCATTAATTTCTATACATTTTTTACCAAAACGAGGAGAAAGGTTTCCTTTTTTTATATTATTTTTTAAAAATTTTAAATCTTTTCTTGAATAAACTCCAATGAAAGGAGAGTTACAAGAAATAGTTTCTGTTTTTAAAAGTTTTTTTATTGAGTTTTGGCTTAAAAGTGGCACATCTACTGGAATTACAAATATATAATTAAATTTTTGAATTAGTTTTATAAGTGCGAAAATAGGGGTATAAAGTTTATATTTATCATAAACTATATTTTTTAGCCCCCATTTATCTTTTTTAGAAGAGATATAGACTTTTTTAAATATTTTAGAATATTTTTTATATTGATAATGAGTTAGAGTTTTTGAGCCAATTTTCAAGCGAGATTTATCACTTTTAAAACGGCTGCTTTTACCTCCAGCTAAAATTACACAAACTATCTTATTTTCTTTCAAAAGTCCCACTTTTTCCACCACTTTTATGAAGTAGTTTAATATCACTTATTACCATTTCTCTATCGATTGCTTTTGCCATATCATAAATTGTAGCAAGTCCAATAGAGCAAGCAACTATCGCTTCCATTTCAATTCCAGTTTTTGCAGTAGTTGACGCTGTTACAAATAGTTCAAATCCGTTTTCTATCTCTTCTATATCAACATCAACACCATCTATTAAAATGTTATGACACATTGGAATAAGTTCGCTTGTTTTTTTACTTCCCATAATAGCCGCAATTATAGCTGTTTGTAAAACTGCACCTTTTTTTAGATTATCATTTAAAATTCTTGTTTTTGTTTCTTGTTTCATAAAAATTTTGCCACTTACTTTGGCAACTCTTTTTGTGATATCTTTATCTCCTACATTTACCATTTTTGGATTGTTGTTTTCATTTATATGTGTTAGCATTTTTTCCCTTTTTTTATTTTAAACAAATTTGATAAAATTATATCAAAAAAGGCTCGTTATGGAGTATCATCCTTTCAAACCATTAATTGATAAAAATAGTGAAATTTTAATATTAGGGACTTTTCCTTCTATTAAATCATTTGAAAATAACTTTTATTATTCACATCCAAGAAATCAATTTTTCCCTCTTTTAGCAGATACCTTTAAAGAAAAAAGACCAAAAACGATTGACGAAAAAATAAATTTACTAAAAAAACATAAAATTGCTCTTTGGGATGTGGTAAAAGGTGCAAATAGAAAAAATTCACTTGATTCATCTCTTAAAGATATAGAATTAAATGATATTGCCTCACTTTTGAAAAAATATCCAAATATTAAATTGATTGCTTTTACATCTAAAACTGCTGAAAAGTTATTTAAAAAATTAAATATAAAGTTTCCAACTGCTTATCTTCCAAGTCCTTCGCCAGCCTATGCAAAAATGAAATATGAAGATAAACTAAAAGAGTATTTTAGTATAATTACATCAAATATCAATAAAGGAAATTTATGAAAACTCCTATTTATATCTGTGAAGAAGAATTATTAGAAAAAAATTTAAAAATTTTAGATAGAGTTCAAAAAGAGGCTGGTTGTAAAATTTTAGTAGCACTCAAAGGTTTTGCAATGTGGTCAACTTTTGATTTGCTTGAAAAATATCTAAGTGGTGCTACTTGTAGTGGGCTTTGGGAAGCAAAACTCGCTAATATGAAAGATTGGGAAGTAGATACTTATTCTCCAGCATATAAAGATGATGAAATTGATGAAATAGCCGAGATTAGCGATAAAGTAATTTTTAATTCATTTAATCAATTAGTTAGATTTAAAAATAGAGTTTTAGGAAAAGCTGAAATTGGAATTAGAATTAATCCTGAAGTTAGCTCATCTCCTGTAGCGCTTTATGACCCTTGTGCTCCATTTAGTAGAATGGGAGTAACTATAAAAAATTTCAGAGAAGATTTATTAGATGGAGTAGATGGTCTTCATTTTCATACTCTTTGTGAGCAAGACACGAAACCTTTGATTAAAGTTTTAGAAGGGGTTGAAGAGAAATTTGGTAAATATCTTTATCAAATGAAATGGGTAAATTTCGGAGGAGGTCATCATATTACAAGAGTGGATTATGATGTAGATGAATTAATTGAAATAATTAAAAGATTCAAAGAAAAATATGATGTTGAAGTGATACTCGAACCAGGAGAAGCTGTAGGGTGGCAAACTGGATATTTAGTTGCAAGTGTGCTTGATATTGTAGATAATGGTATGAAAATAGCTATTCTTGATACAAGTGCCGAAGCTCATATGCCTGATGTCCTTGCGATGCCGTATCGAGCAGAAGTTAGAGGTGCAGGTAAGCCAAATGAAAAAAAATATACTTACAGACTTGGTGGAAATACTTGTTTGAGTGGTGATATTATTGGAGATTATAGCTTTGATGAAGAGTTAAAAATAGGGGATAAAATTATTTTTGAAGATATGATTCATTATACAATGGTAAAAAACACTCACTTTAATGGAGTTAGAATGCCTTCAATTGGATATAAAAGAAAAAACGGAAAATTATGGATAGTTAGAGAATTTCATTTTGAAGATTATAAAAATAGGCTTTCATAATGGGTAAAATATTTATATTTTTAGGAATAGCGTTTATTTTGATTGGACTTTTTTTGATATTTTTTAAAAATTTTCCTTTATTTCATTTACCTGGTGATATAATAATACAAAAAGAGAATTTTTCTTTTTATTTTCCTATAATTTCTATGATTTTAATAAGTATAGTTTTGAGTTTTATTTTTAATTTCTTTAATAATTAAAATTTTATTGATTTTTTTAATAAAAATAAGTAAAATTAGGTTTAAAAAATAAAAAAGGAGAAAGTATGAAAAAATATGCTTTAATTGCATTAACAGGTATTATAGGAATTTCATTTTTAGGATGTAGTGCCAAAAAAGTTACTATAAAAGCACAACTTCCAGCTGAGATTGATACATTAACAAAAAAGAGAGATTTAGCAGTTCTTCCATTTAAAAATGACAATGTTAATTTTAGTGGTAGATTAGAGACAAAACTAGCAAATGTAAGAGTTAACAATAAACCTTATTTTAAAGTTGTTAATAGAGACAGAATAGGTAGTGTTTTAAAAGAATTAAGATTTCAATCAAGTGATTTAGTTGGGAATAAAGCAGCTAAATTAGGTAAATTAGCAGGGGCACAAGTGCTTATTACAGGTAATGTTAAAACAAGTAAAAAAGATGGAAGTTATAAAAAACCAGAAGAAAGATGTGCAAGTTATACTAAACATGGATGTGCATATTATAAAACAGTTTATGTAACTTGTCAAACAGCGAGTGCTACATTTAATGCTTCAATTAATGCGATTGATGTAAATAGTGGACAAGTAGTAGATGCAGTTGATATTACAAAAAATTATCAAGCTGATAGTTGTAAAGATGGAGGATTCTTTGGAATTGGAAAGATTAAAACGTCAAATGAAGCTCTTAATGATTTAGCAGATGAAGCTTCAACTGAATATGTAAATAGAGTAGCTCCTCATTATGTAATTATGAGAGTAGAACTAATGGATAAAGTGAAAAGTGTTGATTTGAATGATAGACAAGAAAAAATGTTTAACAATGCTTTAACTTATATTGAACATGGAAGAATAAAAAAAGCAGAACATATTTTAAAAAAATTAAATGAACAAACAAATGAACAATCTTATGAAGTTGCATATGATTTAGGTTTAGTAGAAGAAGCTTTAGGTAAATTAAAAGAAGCACAAGCGGCATATAATTTAGCTGATAAAATTATTACTGATACTGGTGCAGAGCCAAGTGAATTAGTAGATCATGCAATTAAAAGAATTAAAAAAATGATTGAGAAAAGACAAAAATTAAAAGGACAAATTTAAAATGAAAAGATTTCTTCCCTTTTTCTTTTTGTTTTTATTAGTAGGATGTGGAAATCATAATGTTTATGTTTCAAAGCCAAAACCTATTCCTAATTGGTATTTAAATCCCCCTAAAAGTACTCAACAATTTGTATATGTTACAGGTAGTGGAGTAGATAAAAAAGAAGCGGTTTTAAATGCTTTAAATAATTTTATATCAAGATATAGTGTTACTATTTCTTCAAATTTTGAAACTAAAAGTGAGTCTTTTGGTGGTGGTTTGTATAATAAAAATAGTGTAAATAATATAAAAGCAACTGTTAAAAAATTTGAAGTATCAAATTATGATTTAATAAAAGTTCAGAAACAAAGTTTTGATAAATTTTTTGTATTAGTAAGAGTTGATATTAATAAATTATATGAAAATGTAAAAAATCAACTTGATAATAGATTTAAAGAGTATCAAAATGAGTATCATATTATTTCTAATGAAAATTTATTAAATCAATTTGTTGATTTACAAAAATTATTAAAAAAAATACAAAAAGAAAAAAATTATATTTCTATATTAAAAGTAATGAATAATAGTTTTAATGAAAAATCTTATTTATCTTTTATAAATAAAGTTCAAAATAGATTAGATAGTTTAAAAAACAGTATTCATATACAAATAAAATCAAATAATTATATATTTGCTGAAGATATTAAAAAATATCTGACAAATAAAGGTATTAAAATAGGAAGAAGTGATATTAGATTAGAAATAAATGTAAATAAAAAGAATTCTTCTTCATATATGAACTTGGTTATATATCAAATTTATATGAATGTAAAGTATAAAAATAATACGATAGGAAGTAACTTTTTTAAAGTTGTTACTACGCCACATTCAAGTGTAAATGGATATTTATTTAATGATATTAAAAAGTTATCTCTTGAGAAATTTTTAAATTTGAAGTAATTATTTTACTTTCTTTTTATTTTTTTAATTTTTATGAGTTTAGGGCGAATTGTAATATCTTCAATTATCGTCCCTTCTCTTGTATTTAAACAATGTTTTATTACATCTACTATACATTCAGGCTCGATATAAGCAAGTTCGTCATTATCATAACTAAATGAAAGTTTGTCAAAAAAATTTGTTTTTGTAATATCTGGATTTATTGAGATTACCTTTACATCTTTTCTCACTTCTTCAAACAAACTCATACTAAAACTTCTAAGTCCAGCTTTTGTAGCAGTGTAGAGTGCAGAAAATTTTGAAAATCTTAATGCTTCAATAGAAGTTATATTAAAAATATATCCTTGATTTTTTTTAAGGGTTCTAAGTAAAAGTTTGCTTAAAATAATTGGTGCAGTTAAATTTATATTTATTAAATTTGTAATTTCTTCAACTTTTATCTCTTCGTGTGGTTTAAAGATGCCAATTCCTGCAGCATTTACAAGGATTTTAATATTTTTATCTTTTATAAATTCTAATTTTTCTAAACTTTTAATATCACTTAAATCAATTCCATCACTTTTTGAAACTCTATAAACTTTATATTCTTTTTCTAAATAATCAGCTATTGCTTTACCAATTCCACTGCTAGCACCAGTAACGACTGCACTATACATAGAATAATTTCTCCTTATAATTACTTAAAATCTCTTTAAAATATTCAATTATTTCTTTATCATCTTCATAAAGAACTTTTTTATTTTCTATTTTATAAGGATAATACATTAAGTCACTAACCAATGATTTTTTAATAGTTTTAAATTGAGTCGAATTCATTCTAAAAGTTCCAAAAATTATACTTTCTATATCTTTTGGATTTATTTCAGTGAAAATTTTATCAATCATTTCTTTATAAATTTTTTTGTAGTTAGGAATTTTTATTATAGGGTCTATAGCAATAGATGGTTTGTAACCTTTTGCAATAACTTTTTTTATAGCCTTGATTCTTTGATTTAAATTTGGGGTTTTTAGTTCATATTTTGAAACTACTTCATCAGGAGAGAGTGAAAAAGATAAAATAACATTTTCATTTAAAGGTAGTTTTTCAACATTTACTGCTTTTGTTCTAATTTCTATTTTAAGAGGTTTATCTTTTGCAAATTCTATCCATTTTTTTGCAATTCCAAATATGTTTTCAACTGCTAAAATATCAGTATCGTATGAAATTGATAAAAATAAATTATTATGTGTTTTTAGATATTTTTCTACTTCATCAAAAAAATCTTCTAAATTAACAAATAAAACTACATTACTGCTTGGATACATTCCTTGTAAGAAACAATAATGACAATCATAAATGCAATTAAGCATAGGAGTTGTATATAAAAAATTTTTATCTTGTTTTTGAATTAAATCACTTGCTTCGTATAAAAATGGTGGTTCTTTTTGGGCTAAAATTAGTTTTTGAGAATTTTTTTGTGCGCGAAAATTTTGTGAATAGGGGTTAAATTTATCTTTGTAATGCTCTATTTCTATAATTTCTGCTTTTGGAAATTTAGATAAAATCTCTTTTGTAAATGGATTGTTTTTTATATCTTCTTCTACATAAATATGGCTAAAATCGTTTAAATATTGCAAAGTTATTCCTTTATTTCAAAATATTCTAAAATTTTATTAAAATTATATTTTCTATTTTTAGGTTCAAAATTAATATTAGGTAGTTTAAAATTATTTAAATTGTAATAGATGATTCTATTTTTTAAAATCTCTTTTTGAGAGAATGAAAGATTATATTTTTTTACTAAATTATTTAAATAGTTTTCATCAAAAAGTTTTTTTTCTTCATTTTGAAGAGAATCTATAAAACTAACTATATTTTCAATGTGAGGTTCAAAAAGAATATTTAAAAATTTATCATCAGGAAGAAAGCAAACAAAATTATCACTAACTACTTTTATAAGAAAAATATTTTCAAGTGGTAAAAATTTAGTAGCACTTTTAAAAAATCCTTCACTTTCCATATCAACTAAGTCAAATTCTCCACTTGTTACAACGTGCTCAGAACAAGTTATGGCAGATTCTTGAAATGGATGTTTTATCAAAATATCAGGATATAAACATCTATCTATTTTATTGATTAAAAATATATCTCCTACATCTCTTTTATGTATTTTACCTCCAGCAAGACCAAAATTTATAGCGAATTTTACCGGATATTTAGTTAGGGCGTATGTAGTTGCTATTGCTGAATTTATTTTAGTTGTTCCAGAAATTATTACAATTAATTCATCATTTTTAAATAATTCAAAAGGAGCATTCTCTTTTTTTAGATTATAATGTTTTATTAAAAAACTAACTTCTTTATAAAACGCAGATACTATTAATTTCAAAATTTACCTTTTCTATTTTTTTGTGTATGTTATCAAATTTTAAATCTAAAGTGTTATTTTCTAAATTATATATAAATTCACTTATACTCATAGGATTTTTAAAAATAACTCCTATAAACTTTCCTAAATCCATATAAGGATTTAAATCTTCAAAATATTCTATTATTTCTTTTTTATCATAATTTTTATAATTCAAAACTAAATCTCTATAAAATTTACCTTGATTTTTGTTGTTATAAATTAAATCTTCAATTGGATAAATTTCAGAAATAGAAGGGATTATAACTTGATAAGCATAAAAATTATCAACTTTATATTCTCTATAAAATATCTCTTTATCAAAAACAAAATAGTTTTTGAATTCCCATTTTTTGGCTTTAAAGTTTGAGTTTTCTAAAAAATTAGTATGAATTAATCCATTTGATGAAATAAAATGAGTTTCTAAATTAAAAGTATCACTAACTTCATCTAAATCATTACTAAACTCTCCAATATCTTTAAAATCTTCTCTTCCTTGCATTAGTTCAAAATAGGCTTTTTCGATTGCTTTTTCTTGAATTTTATCACATCCAAAAGTTAAAAGGATATTATTATCTTTTATGAAACTAGCTGCTATTACTGGATATTTTGAATTTAAAGAAGCATCATAAATTTGAATATTTTCTGAATTTAGTTTATGTTTAATTTTAGGTAAAGAGTATCCATTTTTTATAACTTCAAATTTCACAAATCTTTCAATAATTTCACTCAAAGCATTTTCAAAAGCTATTTTTTTATCAGGATAAAAAGCCATTCCATTACTCGCATAAAGATTTTGAATTAAATTAATTGGGAAGTAGATTATTTCATCTGAATTAAGTTTTTTAAAAGGAATTGATAAAATATCTTCACTTGAAGAAAAAAAATCGATTAAATCTTCTTTATCTAATTTATCAATTTTATAAAATTGTTTTAAGTCATCATTTAAAAATTCGCAATTTTTAGCATCAGGATAAATATTATCTAAAAAATAGTCTTCAAAATAGTTTTTAGTTAGAAGTCTTTCACACATTTCTCCATAAGCACCAAGCAGGGCTTCTTCCTTACTCCAGCCTTTTCCATTACTAAAAAAAGGTAAATCTTTAGCTTGTAAAGTTATAGAATAGACATTATTAAAAAGATATTCATTTACTATTTTAGGTTCTATATGAAATTTAGCTAATAGATTTTTCATCTTTTTCCCTAAAATATTCATCCAAAAATTCACATAAATGAGCACCACTTATAAAAATAATCCAACTTACATAAATCCATACAAAAACAAATAAAACAATACTAAATGAACCATACAAAGAAGTATAATTTTTATTGTAAATAACATAATAAACAAACAAACTTTTTGCTATAGAAAATATAGTTGTACTTATAAATGAAGATATAGCTATTGCTTTTATGTTTAGTTCTTTATTAGCACCCAAATTATAAGCAAGCCAGAACATTACAAAAATAGTAAAAAATGGAATAAGTGCTAATATATTTATATTTTCAGTATAAGTTGATTGGTTTAAAAGAGATTGAATTTTTATAGAAATATAGATACTAAATGAAAATAAAATAGGAAATAGTGTCATTGTTGTCCAATATGTTGTTATTTTATCCCATAAATTTCTTTTATGTGAATTGAAAATTTTTGTCATAATAGTTTCAAAGTTTTGAAAAAATAGAATACTTGTGACAAAAACATAAATTCCTCCTGTAATCCCCATAGATTTAGAATTTTGGACAAATGAAGTGATATAAACTTTTATTGTTTCTTGATTGGTTGGAAGTATATTTGAGAGGATAAAAGTTTCTATTTTTTGATAATATTCACTAAACATAGGATTTGACGCAAGTAAAGATAAAATTATTAGTAAAATTGGAACTATGGAAAATATTGTATAAAAACTCAAACTACTTGCCTGTATTGTTATTTCTTCTATTAAATATGGAGATTTGTTTTGTAATTTTTCAATTATATTTTTTAGTTTATTATTTATCAAAGTTTTCAACCTTTTCTTCAAGTTCTAAATATCTTTCAATCTTCTCTTCAAGTAAATTTTTTACTTTTTCAAGCTCTTCACTTGTTTTAACAATTCCTTTTTCTTCATAACATTCAGGATTTGCAAGACACTCATTTAACTCACTTATTTTAACTTCAAGTTTATCAATTTCATCAGGTAAAGTTTCATATTCTCTTTTTTCTTTATAAGATAATTTTGTCTGTTTTTTCTCTTTTTTAGGCTCATCTTTTTTAACTTCGACTTCTTTTTCGAAATCTTGAATCTCTTTTATAGTTTTTTCAATTTCTAAATATTCACTATATTGCATATAGCTTTCTTCAATAACTCCATTTCCTTTAAAAATAAAAAGTTTTTGAGCTAATTTATCTACAAAATATCTGTCGTGACTTACAAAAATCACAGCACCTTTGAAATCCATTAAATACTCTTCTAAAATGTTGATAGTTGGAATATCCAAATCATTTGTAGGTTCGTCCAAAATCATAACATCATAATCTTTTGTAAACATCAAAGCAAGGGCAACTCTACTTTTTTCACCACCACTTAAAATTCCAATTTTTTTATCTAAAAATTCTTTTGGAAATAAAAATTGTTTCAAATATCCATAAACGTGCATATTTCTACCACGAACTTCAATTCTATCTCCACCCATTGGGCAAAAAGTTTCGATTAAATTTTTATCATCATCAAGCATTTTTCTATTTTGGTCAAAATATCCGATTTTTATATCACCTTTTTTAATTTTTCCAGCATCAATATCCATCTCACCAATCATAATTTTTAGAAGTGTAGATTTACCAGCTCCATTTTTACCAACTATTGCTATTTTATCTTTTTGTAAAATTCTTGTGCTAAAATTTTTGATTAAAACTTTGTTTCCTAATGTTTTAGATACATTTTCAAGTTCAAAAAGTAGTTTTTGTTTATTGATTTTTTGATTTTCTGCTTTCATCATTTCTCTTTGAAGTTCAAGAGACATTTTTCTGATGATTGAAGGATTTTTTTTCGCCTGTTCTCTCATTTGTAAAACTCTTGCTTTTCTTCCTTCATTTCTTTTAAGTCTTGCTTTTACTCCCTGACGAAGCCATTCTTCCTCTTTTTTGAGAAGTTTAATTAAATGTTCGTGTTCTTTTTGCATATTATAAAGCATTTGTTGTTTTTGTTCTAAATAGCTTTCGTATCCACCGTTAAAACTTCTGAGTTTACATTGTTCTATTTCTACAACTCTTGTAGCAAGTCTATCTATAAAATATCTATCGTGAGAAATTACAACGAATGTATATTTTTCTTTTAGTAAAATCTCTTCTAAAAATTCCACCATATAAACATCTAAATGGTTTGTAGGCTCATCTAAAAGTAAAACATCTGGTTTTTGTAGAAGCAAGCTTGCTAAAGCAACTCTTCTTTGCTCTCCACCACTTAAAAAATTAACATCTCTATTTTCATATTTTTTAAGGTCAAATTCCTGCATAATTCTTTCAATTCTATCATCTAAATTCCAAGCATTATGTAAATCTAAAAATGTAGTAATTTTATGAAGTTCTTCTTGGAGAGTTTTGTTTTCAAAGTCATTTTCAAGTTGTTTAATTAATCTATCATACTCTTTATGAGCTTCTCTAAATTCTGTCAGTTCATTTTCAATTGCTTCTTTTACACTCATATCTTTTTCAAATACGGGCATCTGTTTTAATCTTTTGATTTTTATACCATTTTGACGAATTATTTCTCCATCATCTGGCTCAATTGTTTCATCAATTAATTTTAAAAGTGTAGATTTTCCACTTCCATTTTGTCCCACAATAGCAACTCTTTCAGAGTTTTCTAAATGAAAATCAACATTACATAAAATTTTTTGAGCTTCATATTGTTTTGAAATTTCATGCATATTTATTAGTGCCAAAATAAGCCTTTTTTAATGAAATTGTAGCATAAAAAGAGAGTTTAATAAAATTAAGTTTTGAATTTAGAAAGTTAAAGAGAAAATCTCTATAACTTTATTTAACTGCATTTATAATAGCTTCAACAACACTTGGGTCTTCAAGAGTAGAAGTATCTTGTTTTATTTCTTCACCTTTTGCGATAGCTCTTAGGATTCTTCTCATAACTTTACCACTTCTTGTTTTTGGAAGCCCTGGGACAAACACAACATCACTAATTTTAGCAATATTTCCTATATCTCTTTTTACGATATTATTTAAAGCTTTGATTAGTTCAACTTCTTCACCTAAGTTTTCACTATTTTTTAAGACAATATAAGCAAAAATAGCTTCACCTGTTATTTCATCTGGTTTTCCAACTACTGCAACTTCTGCAACATCTGGATGTTTTTGAATAGATGCTTCGATTTCAGCTGTACCCATTCTATGACCTGATACATTTATAACATCATCAACTCTTCCTGTAATCCAGATATATCCATCTTCATCATAAATAGCACCATCACCACTGAAATATACAGGTTTTCCATCTTTTTTAGCAGTACCAAAATAACTATTTACAAATCTTTCGCTATCTCCCCAAATAGTTCTTATCATACTTGGCCAAGGTTTTGTGATACAAAGAAGACCTTTTTCATCTGACTCCATTTTATTTCCATTTTCATCAATAATTTCAGCAAAAATTCCTGGAAGAGGGAATGTCGCACAACCTGGTTTGATAGGGGTTGCACTTGGTAGAGGAGTAATCATATGTCCACCTGTTTCTGTCTGCCACCAAGTATCTACGATTGAACATCTGTTTTGTCCAACTTCTTCATAATACCATTTCCATGCTGGTGGATCGATTGGTTCTCCAACCGTTCCAAGTATTCTAAGTGAACTTAAATCATATTTTTTAGGTTCATTTGCTCCCATTTTATGAAGTAATCTAATTGCAGTTGGAGCTGTGTAGAATTGATTTACTCTATGTTCTTCTATCATTTTCCAAGCTCTTCCACTATCTGGATAAGTTAAAACACCTTCAAACATAAGTGTTGTTCCACCAGCTGCAAGTGGACCATAAACTATATAAGTGTGTCCCGTAATCCATCCGATATCAGCAGTACACCAGTAAGTATCATTTGGTTTTAAGTCAAATACCCATTCCATTGTAAGTTGTGCCCATAGGATATATCCTGCAGTTGAGTGTTGAACACCTTTTGGTTTTCCTGTGCTTCCTGAAGTATAAAGTAAAAATAGTGGGTCTTCACTATCCATAATTTCGGCTTCACATTTGCTAGATTGAGACTGGATTAATTCGTTATAACTAACATCTCTTTCATTCCATTTGATATCTTCATTATTTCTTTCAACTACGATGACTTTTTCTACGCATTCTACACCTTCAAGTGCTTTATCCACAACTGGTTTTAGCATATAAGGTTTACCTTTTCTAAATGCACCATCAGCCGTGATTACTATTTTTGCTTTGGCATCTAAGATTCTGTCTTTAAGAGCTTCTGCACTAAATCCACCAAAAACAACACTATGAATAGCACCAATTCTCGCACAAGCAAGCATAGCAAAAGTGGCTTCTGGAATCATTGGCATATATAGTACAACTCTGTCACCTTTTGTAACACCGAAACTTTTTAGTAAATTAGCAAATTTATTTGTTTCTTTATATAAATCTAAATAAGTATAAACTTTTTTCTCACCATTATCACCTTCCCAAATGATAGCAGCTTGATTTTTTTTAGTTTCTAAATGTCTATCAATACATTGATAACTTACATTTATTTTTCCATTTACAAACCATTTATAAAATGGAGCATTACTTTCATCTAAAGTTTTATCAAAATCTTTAAACCAAGTTAATTTTTCTTTTGCTAACTTTGCCCATGTTCCTTCGTAATCTTTTTCAAACTCTTTTACTTTATCTTCATATTCACACATATTTTTAAATTCTGGATGTTTAAAAATTTCTTTGTGAGGGTAAAAAATATTATTCGTCATATTTAAATCCTTTTTTATTTTATAATAATCAAAATTCTTTTAAAATATAGGTTATTTACAACAAATGTATTTTATTTTGTGTAAAATTGTAACAAATTTATTTTCTTTTATTACCTAAATGATACATTGACACAATTTCACTATCAGGAATTATATTTTCATCTTTTCCTTCATATTCCATTTGAGATAAAATATCTCTAATTATGTTTAATCTTGCTCTTTTTTTATCATTAGCATCTACTGTAATCCAAGGAGCATAAGCCGTATGAGTGGCTAAAAACATATCTTGTTTTGCTTTTTGATAATCATCATAATGTTTATGTCCTTCTAAATCAATTGGACTTAATTTCCACATTTTTAGTGGGTCAGTTTCTCTGGCTTTCAATCTTCTTGCTTGCTCTTCTTTTGTAATATCAAGCCAATATTTAAAAAATTTAATATTATCATCTACTATCATTTCTTCAAATCTTGGACATTGTCTCATAAATATAAAATATTCTTCTTGAGTACAAAAGCCAAATACTCTCTCTACTCCAGCACGGTTATACCAACTTCTATCAAATAAAACTATTTCTCCACCAGCTGGAAAGTGTTCTACATATCTTTGAAAATACCATTCAGTTTTTTCTTTATCACTTGGTTTATCAAGTGCTACCACTCTTGCACCTCTTGGATTTAGATGTTCTGTAATTCTTTTGATTGTGCCACCTTTTCCTGCCGCATCTATTCCTTCAAATAAAATTAAAATTCTTTCTCCTGTTTTTTTTACATGATTTTGTAATTTTACAAGTTGAATTTGTAATTTTAAAAGTTCTTTTTCATAAAAACTTTCTTTCATTTTTCCATTTTTTTTGAATACTTCTTCTTTTGGTAATTTTCTTTCAGGTAATTTATCTTCAAGATTTTTATATTTCATTTTTTATCCTTTTTTTGATATCATACTTTATTCATATTCATAAGTATAGCATAAAAGGAATATCAATGGCACTGATTTTTATAGGTAAAGAATTTAAATATAAAAATTTTTTACAAACTTATATCTTAAAAGAGTATAAAACAGATAAAATTTATTTTTATGAAAATTTAGAATTTGATATAGAAATGATCATAAAAGAAAATAGTGAGATATTATTTATTAGTAGTGAAAAATTATATTCAACTATAAGTAAAATGATAGCTACATTAAATGATGATTCTTTAGAAGTAAAAGAAGATCAATTAATTCCATCTAAAACTATTTTATATGAAAAAGATAGTTTTTTAGTAGAAATTAATAATAGTGTTATTAATGTTTTAAGATATACAAATTATTTACCAGCGATTTTATTAAAAAAAATTAAATATAATAAACTACATATTTTTAATTATGATACAGATACTGCCGAACTTTTTGTAAAATCCATTTTTGAATCATTTAATATAAATTACACTATTTATGAAAAT
Organism: Nautiliales bacterium; assembly: GCA_030826765.1. Taxonomy (GTDB): domain Bacteria; phylum Campylobacterota; class Campylobacteria; order Campylobacterales; family JAADDX01; genus JAUUDM01. The sequence goes on along the minus strand of JAUUDM010000021.1, from coordinate 778 downwards.
GAAGGTGGGTGGTGTGAAATAGTTGTTCCTTATTTAAATGAAATATTATTAAAACAATTAAAAGGTTTTATACCACATATAATAATTAGTAATAATATTTTTGAATATCTTAAAGAAAGATTAGAGTTTAATGGTAAAAAAATAACATTTGCTGAAAGTTGTACAGGGGGACTAATTGCAAGTTATTTGACTAAGGTTTCTGGAAGTAGCAGTGTTTTTGATGGAAGTGTAGTTAGTTATGCTAATGAAATTAAATCTAAATGGCTTGGAGTAGATGAAAGGGTTTTGGAAAAATTTGGAGCAGTTAGTGAAGAGACAGTTCAACAGATGCTTCTTGGTATATTGGAAATTAGTGAAAGTGATTATGCTATTGCGGTAAGTGGAATTGCAGGTCCAAGTGGAGGTACACTTACAAAACCGGTTGGAACAGTTTTTATAGGTGTTAGTGATAAAAGTGGAAAATTTACTATAGAAAGGCTTCAGTTAAGTGGGAGTAGGGAGGAAGTTCAGTATAAAACAATGATGAATGCTATAAGAATTTTTATAAATTTTGCAAATTTTTTATAAAAAGACTTGACAAAATAAGTTTTTTCTACTAAAATTTCACTCCACAAAAACAGAGAGAAAATTTTTGTTTTTGACCCGTTAGCTCAGTCGGTAGAGCAATTCCCTTTTAAGGAATGGGCCGTTGGTTCGAATCCAACACGGGTCACCATTTAGTAGTGAAACATCGAAAGATGAATATAATAGTCCTAAGACACAGGTTGGTCCCTTCGTC
>JAUUDM010000001.1 GCA_030826765.1 Nautiliales bacterium | reverse complement strand
GGCACTGACTAAATGAATTAAAAAGTGATAAAATTTAATAAAAAAGATTAAAAGGTTAGAAACTATGAAAGTGGGATTTAACAAAGGGAAGAAATATAAAAAATATAAAAGACTAACACAAGAACAAAAAGAAATGATATATAAATTATTTTTAGAAAAAATGGAATTAAGAAAAATAGCTAGAGTAATGGGAGTGACATTAGGAACAGTTCAGTATCATTTAAAAAAAACTAAAGGAATATGAGGAATTGTATAATTATTTTTTAGATATTTTAAAAAAGTCAAAATTGGTTTTTAGTTATTTATGTTTGGATGAATTATATACTTTTTACGGGAATAAAAGGAATAGAGTTTATATTTGGAGTGCAGTAGGAGTTACAAAAATAGGAAGGAAATTTTATTTTTATCATTTATCGAAAAGAAAAAATATATACAGTTTATTATCGTTTAATTTTACTCTACCAAAAGTAGAAAAATATTATACCGAAGGTCATTTTGTATACTTAAATGTATATGGTAAAAAAGCAACTCAACAAAAATCTAAATTTACGAATATTGTAGAAAATTTAAATTCCCAAATGAGAGATAAAATTTCTTATCTTGTTAGAAGAACAAAAGCTCATGCCAAATCTTTTAAATGGCTTAATCAAAGACTCGCTATGTTATTTGTTGAATTAAATTTAAAAGGTTATAAAATTGTTATTTAGTCAGTGTCCATCAATGTTTAATATTTATATTATAATAATTTATATTATAATTATGAAAATATAAAAGGAGTTAAGAATGTTTTTTGGTAAAAAAGATTGCAGTGAATATGAAAAGAAAATTAGCGAATTAGAAAATGAATTAAATGAAAAAGATAGAATAATTGAAGAATTAAGAAGTAAATTAAATGAGAAAAATAGATTAGTAAGAGAAGTGGAAGAATTTTCACAAAAAGCTAATAGCTGTTTTATGAGTTTGCAAGAAGGTTTAGATAGAATAGAAAAAATTGCTAATATAGCTGAAATTCATACACAAGATGTAAAAGAATTAATAGAAGTTGTAAAAGGAAATAAACACGAGATTGATGAATTAAAAAATACGTTTAATGCGTTTGTAAAAGAAATTGATAAACTAATTCAATTTTTTAATATAGCAAGACAAAATATTGCTGAATTAAACGAAAGTGTTAAAAATATTAACAATATTATTCAGTTAATTAAAGAAATAGCAGATCAGACAAATCTATTAGCTCTTAATGCTGCAATTGAGGCTGCAAGAGCAGGGGAGCATGGAAGAGGATTTGCTGTTGTTGCAGATGAGGTTAGAAAATTGGCTGAGAGAACTCAGAATGCAACAAGTGAAGTTGAAGCTACTATTAATGTTTTAACTCAAAGTACTTCTAATTTTACAGAAGAAGGAGCAAATTTAGAAAATATAATTTCTCAAATGCAAGATTTAATGAAAGATTTTAAATCAGGTTTTGAGCATTTATTAAATATTGATGATAAAGTTTTTGCTGAAATTGAAGATATGAATGAGTCGTTAGAAATTTTAGAAAGAAAGATTGAAGATTTTAAAAAGGTAATAGAAGATAAATATAAAGAAGTTGTTAAACAATAATGCCCTTTTTTAAAGGGACAAATTCACATTTATCTAGTTCCTCTTTTTTTCCATTTTTATAAAATTTAGTGATAATTTGAGAATTTCCTTTATTGATTGGAGCTAGTAAAAATCCATTTTCATCAAGTTGATCAATAATTTCTTTTGGTATTTCATCTGTTGCTGCAGAAAAAAGTATTCTTTCATAAGGAGCAAATTCTCTCCAGCCATGTCTTCCATCATCGCATTTAATATTTATATTAAAAAGTCTTAATTTTTCAAATCTTTCTTTTGCAATTTTTACTAAAGAACAAATCCTCTCAATCGTGAAGACTCTTCTTACAATTTTACTTAAAATTGCAGCTTGATATCCGCTACCACTTCCAATTTCTAAAACTTTATCTACGTTTTCGGCTTCAAGTAAAATTGTCATTTTAGCGATAGTTAAAGGAGAAGAAATTGTTGAATTGTCTGCAAGTGGTAGGGGTGTGATATCATAAGCATGTTTTTCAAGACCTGGAGGTACAAAAAATTTTCTATCAATTTCACTAAATGCTTTGTAAATTGTAGGTGTAAATTCTACGAAGTCAGCTAGTTTATCTGCTAATGGATTCATTTTATTCCTATATCTAATTTTTTTCTAATTTTTTTATTTTTATCCAAATCGACAAAAGTGATAATTTTTTCATTATCAAATTCAACCCCCTCACTCCATCCATCAAAGCTGCATCCATATGCTTTTTCATTTGCACTATTTACTGCAATTACTTGTGTTTGAGTGGATAGGGCAATGGCTTTATTTAGGGTTTTAAAATGTTCAATTCTTTCTTTTCCCCATCTTGCAGGAGTTAAAATTAAATCAATTCCTTTAAATTTTTCCCAATATTCAATAAATCTTAATTCAAAACAGATTAAACTTCCTATTTTAAGATTTTTCCATTCAAAAATTTCCGGTTTTTCTCCAATTTCAAAATGCTTTTTTTCATATCCAAAAAGATTATATTTTGCTCTTTTATAAACAAGTCCATTATCAAAAAAACAAAAATAATTTTTGTTTTCTACAATAATTGTTAGGGCAAAAGTTTTATTTAGTTTTGAAAGTGCATTAATTGCAGTTTTTCCAAATTCATTTGCTTTTTGCCAGTTTTCGTAATCAAATCCGGTTAGGGCAACTTCCGGAAAAAGCAAAAGGGAGGAAGTTGAATTGTTAATAATTTCAATTAAATTTTCTAAATTTTTTTCATAATTTTTAGAAGTGTAAAAATTAATTAATTCAATTTGCATTTAGCTTATTCTCCATAAACTCTTTTATAAATTTTATCTACATTTCTTGTGTAGTAATTGTAATCAAAAAGACTTCTTATTTCATCATCTTTGAGGACTTTTCTTAAATCTTCATCTTTAAGCAGATTTTCTAAAAATAGACTCTCACCTTTTTCATTAATAGGTTTTTCACCTTTTTGAAGTGCTTCCCATACTTTCATAGCGTTTCTTTGAACGATTTTGTATGCATCTTCTCTTGTTAAGCCTCTTTTTGGAAGTTCAAGCAGTACTCTTTGAGAGAATACAAGTCCTCCTGTAAGATTTAAGTTTTTCATCATATTTTCAGGATATACCAAAAGATTTGAGATAATGTTATTTAATCTATGAAGCATAAAGTCAGTTGTAACAAATGCATCTGGTAGCCAAAATCTCTCAACTGAACTGTGGCTGATATCTCTTTCATGCCACAGGGCCACATTTTCCATAGCAGGCACTGTATAACTTCTAATAACCCTTGCAAGTCCTGTAATATTTTCGCTAAGAACTGGATTTCTTTTATGAGGCATTGCTGAAGAGCCTTTTTGGCCTTTTGAAAAATATTCTTCCGCTTCATAAACTTCCGTTCTTTGAAAATGTCTGATGTTTACCGCAATTTTTTCAACGGTTGAAGCTAATAAGCCAAGAGCTGATGCAAGGCGTGCATATCTGTCTCTTTGAATTACCTGATTTGAAATTGGAGCTGGTTTTAGGCCTAAAAATTCGCATGTAAGCTCTTCAAGTTCAACCGGTGCGTGAGCGAAATTACCCATAGCACCGCTGATTTTTCCAACGCTTATAATTTCAAGTGTTTCTTGTAAATTTTTAAGATGTCTTTTCATTTCATCATACCAAATTGAAAGCACTAATCCGAAAGTAATAGGCTCTCCATGAATTCCGTGGCTTCTTCCAACCATTAATGTGTATTTATGCTCCATTGCTCTTTTTTTAATACTCTCCATTACCATCTTAACATCATCAATTATAATTTTTAAACTGTCTCTCATTTGAAGTGCAACTGCAGTATCGATTGTATCAGAACTTGTCATCCCATAGTGCACCCATCTGCTCTCAGGCCCAAGGCTTTCAGCCACACTTGTTAAAAATGCAATTACATCGTGTTTTGTTTCTTTTTCAATTTCATCAATTCTTTTAATGTCAAATTTTGCATTTTCAATAATCTTTTTTGCATCTTCATCAGGAATTAGGCCTAATTTATTCCACGCTTTTACAGCCGCTTTTTCAACTTCAAGCCATGCATTGTATTTAGCTTCTTGAGTCCATAATTTTTTCATCTCTTCTCTAGCATATCTTTCAACCATCAAAATTCCTTTTTTTGATACAATTATACAATATTTACCAAAGGAGCATTATGCCGGATATGGGCTTTAGTGAAATTTTATTTGTGGCAGTGATTGCTATTATTGTTTTGGGACCTGAAAAACTACCCGATGCAATGAGAGATTTGGGTAGGCTTTTTGTAAAAATTAAAAAAATGTGGAAAGATGCAACTTCTGATATAAGAAGAGAACTTGAACTTGAAGAGATGAAAGCTGAAATGGAACAGTATAAAAAGCAACTTCAAGAACTTCAAAATAAAGTAGAAAATGAAGCAAGCGGAATTAAAAATTCTTTAACATCTCTTGAAGAATTAACAGGTACTGGTAAAAAAAGAGATTTTTCTGATATGTTTGGTGTTAATGAACAAATTAATAATGAAAAATTGAGTGAAAATGAAAAGTTAGAAAAAAGTGAGAAGAAAGAAAAATAATTATATATCGTTAGGGATGTTATGGGTTTTGTAGTTAAAGAATTTGAAATAAAAGACCAAAAAATTTTAGATTTTTTAATAAGTCTTGGTTTTTCAATGCGAGAGGCTAAAAGAGCAATCGATAGAGGTCGTGTTAGTCTTAATGGCAAAAGAGTCACTGAAAAGTCTGCAAGAGGAAGTGGAATTTTAAAGGCTATAGTTTTTGAGCCAAACGGATATGGACTTAAGCCTATTTTTGAAACAACGCATTTTGCAATTTTTGATAAGCCAAGCGGAGTGGCGATTCATCCAAAAAAACTTGCAAATACAAAAAGTTTGCTTGATGATGTAAGAGCGTTATGGGGAAATAATGCAAATTTAGTTCACAGGCTTGATAAAGAGACAAGCGGGCTTGTAATGGCAAGTAAAAATAAATTTGCAGAAAGCATATTAAAGCAAGCATTTCAAAATAAAGAGGTTAAAAAAAGTTATTTAGCGTTAGTTAAAGGACATTTAGAAAAGCCTCTAACTATTAAAAAGCCTATCTTAGCTAATAAAGATGAAAATATAAAAGTAAAAGTTATTATTCATCCAGATGGAAAAGAATCAATTACAATTGTGAAGCCTATAAAAAAGATAGGGGATAATACTTTGGTTGAATGTGATTTATTAACAGGTCGTCAACATCAAATAAGAGTTCATCTTTTTAGTATTGG
>JAUUDM010000022.1 GCA_030826765.1 Nautiliales bacterium | reverse complement strand
TTTAAAAATAAAGCATAATTTAAATCATTTTGCCTTAAGAATGAAACTACTTATAAAAGCTAATAGAATTGCATATGATGAGTTGCAAAAATTTAAATGTGCGTAAGGTCAGTTATGAAAATAAAAAAAATACACGTAATTAGTTATTTAAAAAATTTATTATTTTTTATAATCTTATTCCCAGGTTCATTTAAATTGGTTATCAACGTCGATTCATCTTTGGTCAATGCTGTTGCAATTCTAGGTTTACTCTTCATATTTATCGTAACTACGAACAATAAACTATATTTAACTAATGAATCTAAAAATTATTTATATTATATTGCTTATATTTTTTTAATTACTAATTTTTATTTTGTTTTTTCAATAGAACAAGTTGATTCGCTCAGTTTTCAGTATTTGATGAGGGCATATTATTTTATATTTGGTAGTGTTTTTGTTCTAATTATGTTCAATGGGATTGATGACTTTAAGAAGCTTATTAGTATTATATTGACAATATCGTTTATTCTTACTCTTTATAATCTGTTTGGATTACTAAATTACAATGATTCTTTTAATTATTTAACATATGCTTTTACTATTGGAATAAGCATTGTTTTATTGTCATATCGCTTAATTTTTAACTGCGATGGATTTTTTTTCAAAAGTGCTTTATTCATAGGAATAAGCTATTTTATTTTACTTAATCTTTTTTCTGGGTCTAGAGGATCATTATTGTTCTCAATATTATTAGTACTAGTAATGTTTGTAAAGTATAGAAATAAAGTCGATTTTAAGAGATTTACAGCAACAATAATCGCAATATCGGCTAGTATATTTTTTATTCTATATTATTTTGTGACAAATTATAACATCAATACTTGGTTTGCATTTAAAATTTTGAGGCTATGGGAAGGAAATATAGAAGAGGAACCGAGATACAAACTATATTCTGATGCATATAACTATATGATTGATAACTTTAGTATTTTTGGCTTTGGTTTCCATGGTTCGTACAATATAGGAAGTATTTTTTTAGAGTCTTTTCCGTATGAATTGCTATTTAACTATGGATTGTTCGGGTTAGTAGTGCTTATCTTATTATTTTTCTATAGCATACAAATATATAATCTTAATATTAATTATTACTATACATTAATGTCTTTTATGATGTTTCTATATATATTTCTGAATTTTAGCAAAGGATGGTCACTTTATAGTGGATATGTAATTTTTGTTGCCTTGGCAATAGTAATAAAAATATTTATAAACGAAAGGGAAAATATTAAATGAAAAAAATAAGCATAATTATTCCTGCATATAATGCAGAAAAACATATACATGTACCGATAGAAAGTCTAAAAAAACAAACGCTGAAAGAATTTGAGGTGATAATTGTCAATGATGGATCAAACGACAAAACTAAAGAGGAGATTCACAGGCTTATAATTAATGATGCGCGTTTTCTATATGTAGAGCAGATAAATCAAGGACCAGGGGCAGCTCGAAATACAGGTATAAAACATTCAACAGGCATATATGTAGGTTTCTTGGACAGTGATGACTATTTTGACACAACTTACCTAGAAAAAATGTACTCCAAAGCATTGAGTGAAAAAGCTGATATAGTAGTATCTGATTTTTATAAAGTCGATCAAAATGATCAAATATTGCAAGTATACAGATCCAACAGCTCATCAATGACTGGAATTCAATCTTTTAAAAATATATTGGAAGCTAATAGTTTAACTTCATTAAGTCAAAATAAACTATTTAAAAGAGATTTATTTATTGAAAATAATATTCAATTTCCTAAAAATATTATTGTAAATGAAGATGTAGCAACAATTTATAAACTCATGCTCGTATCAAATAAAATAGTTTTTGTAAATGAACCTTTATTTTATTATGTTCAGATTCCATCATCTTCCATGAATAGTTACAATGAGAGGAAAGTTAATGACAGATTAAAAGTTGCAGATCTTATTTTAGAAGATTTTAATTCAAAGAATTTTTTTCCTAAATATAAATCTGTTTATATTAATTATTATTTATTACATGTAGTTTTATCTGCTTCATTGCAAATTTGTAAACAATCAGATAATTGGAAACAGGATTTAGAAATTTTTTTAAATAAAGTTAATAATCAGTATTTTAGTTATATAAATATTTTTAATCTCTCTATACTACATAAAAAGAAAGCATTAGCACTATTAATTTTAAAATTTAATTCTAATATATTTAAATATATTAGTAAAAAACTAGGATAGTTAAGATGAAAATAATTTTTTATGACATTAATCTATTAAATCAAAAAAAGTACATAGGAGATATTATAGATTCTTTTATATCCAATAACAAAAATACTGTTGTCATTTTGTATGATGAGTTTGATGAAGAAGGCTTTGATTATTTTAAAGATAAAAATTGTGAAGTTATTCAAAATAAATCAATCACATACAATAAGATCAAAAAGAGCCTATTATATTTAAATCCTGAACTTTTGATAGTAAATGCACAGAGACTAAGTGACACAGCATATGTGTCAGTTGCAAAACAATTAGGAATTAAAACTATGATGATACAGCATGGTATGTATGTGCCATTTTTGAAAAGAGAAAGTTTTTATCTATTTAAAAAAATATTAAAAACTTTAAAATATTTCATGTATTCTCAAGTGATTGCAAAAGTCATATCTCAAAATGGTATAACAGTATTCAAAAAATTTACAGATACTTTTATCAAAGGAAAAATATACAAGGATGCCATAGATTTTACCAATCAAATAAATGTAGATCATGTATTTGTATATGGTGAATATTGGAAGAAGTATCATCATGATATTTTTGGGTATAGTTTTGAGCAGCAAACAGTCATAGGCTACCATGAATTAAATAAGGTAGATGCTATAAAATCTAAAATATTTGAGAAAACTGCAGTTTGCTATATAGCTCAAACACTAGTAGAAGATGGTAGGTTTGATAGAGTGTCAATGGAATTGTTTGTCAAAAATCTTGAAGAAATAGCCAAATATAAAAAAGTTTATATCAAACTACATCCAAGATCGGATAGAACTTTGTATGAAAACAAAAATTTGATTTTACTTGATAATGATATTCCAAATGTTGGTATCTATTTGGGACATTATTCTTCTTTAATAGCTCTAGTTGGTCACTTGCAAGGACGAACTATATTATATGAATTTGATGAACATGAAATACCTTATTATTTTAAAGAATTTGCGAAAGTGGTTCGCACTAAAGAGAGTCTTTTGGAGGAAGTGAATAATGATATTTCTCAAAACAACTCAGATAAGAGTTTGATAATAGAAAGGTATTTTTCTAAGTCTTACAGTACAGATAGAACAGTAGCTTTGATATATGAGCAAAGTGAGGAATAATAGTGCTTAAATATAGAAAGATTGGTTATAGTGAATTTACTAAAGTGAATTATCATTCCTGAGATAAAACTAACAAATAAAATAGTCACTTAAAGATATAATGTCCCTCGAAAAAAGAACCAAAATTAAATAAAGATTTATTCCAAAATATAGTAAAATAAGAGATATAAAAGAAAGGAATAATATGAGCAAAAAAAGAAGAAATTTTAGTGCAGAGTTTAAAGCTAAAGTTGTAATTGAACTTTTAGAAGGAGACAAGACATTAAATGAAATAGCAAGTAAACATGATTTATTACCAAGAAGTGTCCAACAATGGAAAAAACAATTTTTGGAAAATTCAGTGTTGGCATTTGATAAAAGTGCAGTAGTAAAAGAATACAAAGAAGAGATAAATAAATTAAAAAAAGAAAAAGATGCAATGGCAAAAAAACTTGGAGAAGTAATTGTAGAGAAAGATTGGGCAGTGGGAAAGCTAAAGAGCTTGGACTTATCGATTAAAAAAGAGATAATTGATAGTGAAGGTAAAGTCCAAGCAGATAAAGAGCCTTCACTAAATAAAAAATTAAAATTACTGGATATATCAAAGACAGCATATTATTATGAAGTAGTAGAACCATTTAGCTCAGAAGAAGATAAGAATATTTTAAATGAAATTGATAGAATACATACAGATTATCCATATTATGGGACAAGAAGAGTTGTTGTAGAATTAAAGAACAAAGGGCTTAATGTAGGCAGAAAGCTTGTAAAGAAAGCATTTGAATATCTTGGTATTTGTGCATTATACCCTAAACCAAAAACAACAATAGCTAATAGATTAGATTATAAATATCCATATTTATTAAAAAATTATAAAAATGAAAAGGGTTTAGTAAAAATAGATAAAGTAAATGAAGTATGGAGTTCAGATATAACATATATAAAACTTGAAAAAGGATTTGCATATTTATGTGTACTTATTGATTGGCATACTAAAAAGATTCTTTCTTGGAAAATATCCAATACAATGGATGTTTATCTAACAACATCTGTTTTAAAAGATGCTTTAAACAAATATCCTAAACCTAAAATATTTAATTCTGACCAAGGTAGCCAATATACAGCCAAAGAACATATTGAAATACTAAAAAATCATAATATTTCAATATCTATGGATGCAAGAGGTAGAAGTATAGACAATATTGTTATTGAAAGATTTTGGAGGACTATCAAATATGAAAATATTTATCCTACAAGTTATAATACAATAAAGGAGGCAAGAGATGGTATAAACCAATATATCAATTTTTATAATACAAAAAGAATTCATTCAGCAATAGAGTACAAAACTCCAAATGAAGTATATAATAAATGGTTGAATAATTTGACTATAAATTCATCAAAAAGTATTGCTTAATGAAAGGGAATAAGAATTTATTACAAATTGGTCTTGACAAAGGGGGACATAATAATTCATTATAAAATAAAAGAAAATGGAATATATGTAAGTAAAGCTGTTTATACAATATTAGGAATAAATCTACAAGGAAAAAAAGAAATTTTAGGATTATATCTTTCAGAAAGTGAAGGAGCAAATTTCTGGTTACAAGTATTAACTGATTTAAATAATAGAGGAGTTAAAGATATCCTTATTGCAAGTGTAGATGGGCTTAAAGGTTTTCCAGAAGCAATTAATTCAATATTTCCAAAGACTGAAGTTCAGTTATGTGTTATTCATCAAATTAGAAATTCATTAAAATATGTAGCTAGTAAAAATCAAAAAGAGTTTATGAAAGATCTAAAAAAGGTTTATAAGGCTGTAAATAAAGAACAAGCTGAAAATGAACTTGATAATCTTGAAGAAAAATGGGGAAATAAATATCCTATAATTATTAAATCATGGAGAAATAAATGGGATAATTTATCTAATTATTTTAAATATCCAGAAGATATAAGAAAAGTAATTTATACTACAAATATTATTGAATCCGTGCATAGACAATTTAGAAAATTAACTAAAACAAAAGGAGGATTTCCAAATGAAAATTCACTACTGAAATTACTCTATATGGGTATTAAAAATGCTGAAAAAAAATGGACTATGCCAATTAGAAATTGGAGCTTAACTCTTTCTCAACTAGCTATTTTCTTTGAAGGTAGATTAGATAAAGAGTTAAATTTATGATATAATTAAATCAGCTGACACGAAATTATGAACAGTCTCAAAAATTGTTTTAAAATTTTAATAATACCCTATTTTTCAAATATCTGTAAAATTTAAAGGTTACGACTTAATGAAAATTGGTATTAGTAAATAAAAAATATGGGACTTTTTTGCGAGTAGGATCAAACGACAATAAAAATTAGTATTGGTATCAGAGTTAAACCCCCTTTTTCCCAATAACCGTTATAGCTGTCATCCAAATTATTTTAAGTTCGAGTGCAATATTCCAGTGTTTAATATAATATAAATCATACATCAGTTTTTGTTTAGCATCTTCAGTATTTGCTCCATATGGATACATTACTTGTGCCCATCCTGTTATTCCTGGTTTTACTAAATGTCTTTCTGCATAATAAGGAATTTGTTTTTCAAACTGATCTGTCCAATATTTTCGCTCAGGTCTTGGACCAATGAGATGCATTTCTCCTTTTAAGATATTTATCATTTGAGGTAGTTCATCAAATCTATATTTTCGCATAATTGCTCCCCACCTGAATACTCTAGGATCATCTTTACTTGCAAATTTTGGTTTTCCTTTTTCTGCATCTGGTATCATACTACGAAACTTAACACAAACAAACTCTTTACCATTTACCCCTACTCTTTTTTGTTTAAAGAAAATGGGACCATCAGGAGACTCTTTCTTTATGCGATAAGCTGAATAAATCATTACAGGCCAAGAAAAGAAAAATAACCAAAATATTCCAAAAAAATCTATTGCTCTTTTTTGGATATATTGCCATTTTGAGTAAGGTTTGATATTTTCTAAAAAATTCAAATCATTATGTTCATCTGGAATATAACATTTATTTAAAAACTCTTCTAAAAAATGTTCAATTGTAATAATTCTAACTTTTTTATTTCTTTTTTCAAATTGTAATTTAGTTAAATATTTTATGATATCATTTCCGACTTTTGCTTTTGTGTTTAAAACTAATAAATCAAAATCATTTTTATGTAGAATACCTTCTAACTCTTTTAATACTTCGTTTTCATCTCTATTTCTATATTTTACAATATTTATATTATCAAATTTTTTATTTAATTCTTCTAATTCAAGTGGAGTGAATTTATATTTTCTACCTAAAATTAGCATATGACAACTCCCAATTTTTATTTATAATTATATCTAAATTTTGATATAATCTCGTTTTTTAAATGAGAAAAATGTTTAAAATAAACGACCCAAAAGCAAATATAAAAAACATAATGCACGGCTTTTTTTTGGCTATAGCGGTTACGGTGGCAGAACCTTCTACTATTTTACCACTTATCGTGCATCATTTTAGTAATAGTGTAGTTTTGGTAGGAGTATTTGCTTCACTTCTAAAAGGTGGGGCGATTATGGTGCAACTTTTTGCAGCATTTTATGCGCAAGAGTATGTAAAAGTGATGCCTTATATGAGAATGGTTTTCTTTTTTAGGTGGTTTAGTTGGTTTTTGATTGGACTTGCTATTTATTTTGTAGGAGATTCCAACAAAACTTTAACTTTATGGCTTATAGCAATAGGGCTTTTTGGATTTAGTTTTACCGCAGGATTTGGTGCAATATATTTCAAAGAGATTTTAGCAAAAGTTTTTTCAAAAGATTATCGTGGTAGAACGATGGCAAATCGTCAGATTTTTACGGCAATTGGTTCAATTTTAAGTGGTGGGGTTGCTGGGTATGTATTGCAACATTTTGAGGCACCTCTTAATTATGCATATTTATTTATGGTAAGTAGTTTTTTGATGGCTATTGGTTTTGTGGCATTTGGAACTATTGAAGAGCCAGAAAAAAAGAGTATTAGAAAAAAAGAGGATTCATTTTTTAAATTTTTACGAAATTCTATTGTGATTTTAAAAGAAGATAAAAGACTTCAAAATCAAATTATTGTTATATTTTTGGGATTTAGTTTTCTTTTTGCTTATCCTTTTGTTATTTTAAAAGCAAATAGTTCATTTAGTTTAACTGGATGGATGCTTGGAGGATTTATCACAATTCAAATGATTGGTAGTATCATAGGGAGTTTTTTCATATGGAGAAAACTAAAAAATTATAAATTGATGATGCAATTAAGTTTCATTTTTGTAATTTTTGCTTTTATAGTAGCTTTTTTTGCTAATAATCCATATTCGTATGCAGTTGTATTTTTCTTGTTTGGTTTAGCGATGGACGGATTTAGCATAAGTGGAATGAATTTGATTTTTGAAATAGCGCCAGAAGATAAAAGACCGATTTATACCGCACTACAATCAAATATCACTTCAATTGGGCTATTTTTCCCTATTATAGGTGGAATTATTTTGAAATATTTAGGTTATAATGCTTTATATTTATTTACGATTTTTATGATTAGCATAGGACTTTATCTAACAAAAAGAATTTAATTTGATATAATTTCATTACAAATTGATTACAAGGAAATATCATGAGAGGTTATAAGATTTTTTCAGGAACAGCAAATCCTAAGTTAACGCAAGATATAGCAAATCATTTAGGTATGAGTGTTGGAAAAGCCGATATTAAGAGATTTAGTGATGGTGAAATTAGTGTTCAAATAAAAGAAAGTATAAGAGGTAGAGATGTATTTATAGTGCAACCTACATCTGCTCCAGCAAATTCGAATTTAATGGAACTACTTATTATGACAGATGCCCTTAGACGTGCAAGTGCAAATAAAATAACTGCTATTATTCCTTATTTTGGATATGCAAGACAAGATAGAAAAGCAGCTCCAAGAGTTCCAATTACTGCTAAATTAGTTGCTAATCTAATAGAAAAAGCAGGAATTGATAGAGTTGTAACTATGGATTTACATGCAGGTCAAATTCAAGGGTTTTTTGATATTCCAGTTGATAATCTTTACGGAAGTATTCTATTTCAAGAACATATAAGAAGTAAAAAATTACCAAATCCAATAATAGCTTCTCCGGATGTTGGTGGAGTGGCAAGAGCTAGATATTTTGCAGCGAAACTTGGACTTGATATGGTAATTATCGATAAAAGAAGAGAAAAAGCAAATCATAGTGAAGTTATGAATATTATCGGTAATGTTGAAGGTAAAGATGTAATTTTAATCGATGATATGATTGATACTGCTGGAACTATGACTCATGGTGCAAATGCACTAAAAGAAGCAGGGGCAACTTCTGTAATGGCGTGTGCTACTCATGGTGTGTTAAGTGGACCTGCATTTGATAGAATTAAAGATTCTGCTCTTGATGAATTAGTGATTGCAAATACAATTCCTTTAGCTAAAGAGTGTGAAAAAATAACTGTTCTAGATACAAGTGAACTTTTTGCAGAAGTTATTAGAAGAGTATATTTTAACGAAAGTGTAAATAAACTTTTTGATATGTGATGGAATTTTTTACAGCACTTAAAAATATTTTAGAAATTTCTTTTTATGAAGAAAAAATTGAAAGCTCAAAGCTTTTTTTTGAGCTTTTTCATAACTTTTCCCAATTAAAATCTTATTAAAAGTTCTAAGAAGACTAGGATTTGAAATAGATAAAAAAAGCAGTTTTAATTCATGCAATAGTTCATATTGAGCATAAATTTAGAATATTATTATCATCAAAACAAACTATGAAGCGGTCTCTAGCATTTCCATTCATTCATATAAGAATTATAAACAATATTATATTGATTTGATTGTTTTAATCTATTCATTTGTAGTTTAATTTTATTTTTTTCTTGTTGTAAAATATTTTTAGCTTTTTCAACAAATGATAATGCTTCTTTTGCTTCTTCAATAGAAGAAAATTTAGGAATTTTTCTATTTGAATATTTCTCTATTTTAGATAAATCATTGTTTATAATAGCGATTTTTAAGTTATTTATCCATTCTTTTGAGTTGTATCTTTCCATGCTTCAAGAAGTCCTTTTAATACATTTATTACAATATCTAATTTTTCTGGATTATTCTCAACATTCGCCTCAGTTAAAAATTTAATTTGTTGTTCATATAAACCATTTAAATATAGAGCTATATCTCCACCTTTTTCAATATCAAGTGAAATAAGCAATTCTGTGAATATATTTATTGTTCTATTTATCCAATAAACTTTTTTTTCAACATCATCTTTTTCTATTGCTTTTTTAGCAAAAGATGTAAATTTTAAAGCACCTTCATATAACATTTCTATTAATTTTTCTGGACTTTCTATATTTATATTATTCTGATTATAACTATTTACCGCTTGTGCATACATATTTTATCCTTTTATTTATTATTTAGCATTTATCATTGCTTCAATTGATTGTTTGATTGTTTGTGATTGAACATTATAACTATTTATCATAGAATCATAACTTGCAAACTGCTCTGCCATTATTTGATATTTAGTATCTATTCTTTTTTTTGCATCATCTATTGTATCTTGAAAAGATTTTTCTTCATTTGTATATTGTGTATTTAATAGATTTAATGTTGCATTAGGTCCTTTTGTTAGGCTATCTATAGTATTTAATATTTTAGTCATAGCACCATTATCTCCACTAAAAAATTCTTCAACTTTTTCTGGTTTATTTTTTAGCATATCATCAAATTTTGATGAATCAAAATCTAAAAATCCTGTCCTATTCATACTAAAACCAAAATCACTTGTACTTAAGCTTATTTTTTGATCATACTCTTGTCCATTTCTATCGGTTTTAGTAATAGTATCTGATAAAAAAGTTGAAAATAGTGCATTTTGTAAATCTCTAGGAATGTTTCTAATTGCACTTTCATTTTGAAAAACTCCAGCTGTTTTTGTATCTTCATCATATTTAGTTAAATCTTGAATTTTAGAGACAATAGAATTATAGCCACTTACAAAATCTTGCATAGTTTGTTTTATTGTATCTGTATCTTGTGAAATATCAATGGTTGAAGTTCCAGTTGAGTTTAAATTCATAGTTAAGCCTACTACTAAATCATCAATTTTATTACTATCTCTTGTAACCTCTGTTCCATTATATTTAAATATACTGTTTTGTGCTTGTTGGACTCTATTATCGTTTTTATCATCATTCATTGCAGTTGTTAAATTATCATCAGTAATAGAAATATCTCCAATATCTTGTAAATGTAATTTTATATAACCATTATCATATTCAGCACTTATACCTGTAAGAGAATTTCCATCACTATCTTTTAAATTTCCATTATTTATATCATCTATAAAATCTTTTACTTGTTTATCATTAGCTACATCCATAGAATAATCTGTTCCATTTACAGAAATTTTAAAAGTTTGAGTATCACCAGAATTATTTACCTTATCTGTATCTGCACTATAGTGTTTAGATTGATATACGTTAAAGCCTAAATCATCAATATTTCCATAATCTAACTTTATAATATTATCTTTTCCTGTTTTACTACCTTTGATAATTAGTTTATAAGGATCAGTATCACTTCCAGTATCTATGATAGAAGCAGTTACTCCAATATTTGCATCATTTATACTATCTCTTAAATCACTTAGTGTTGCGCCATCTTTTAAAGTAATATCATGCTCTTGCCCCGCATATGAAAATTTTAATGTTTGATCATCACCAGTATTATTTATTTTACTATCTTTACTATCAAATCCTTTTGATTGATAGATATCATTTTGTGCAAGTTGTGTAACATCCATAGATATTTTTTGTACAGAAACACCTGATGTAACATCAGCACTTACACTATTTCCACTTACATTTGCAAGTCTTTTTTGGAAAATTTCACCATCTTTAAAATCTGCAATTGAAGATTTAAAGAGATTTATTTGTGTTGTAAGAGCTGAAAGTTGTTTTTGTTGATTTTCAACATTTGTTTTTCTTGTCTCAAATGGTGTAACCATTGTTGCTGTATCAGCTTTTTTAAGTTTATCAATAACATCATATGTCAAAACACCACTTCCTGCTCCTAAGCTACTCAATGCTCCAAATGCCATATTTTATCCTTTTTTATCAAAAAGAGCTCCAACTAACTCTCTCATTTTTTCCATGATTTTTAATGCTTCATCTGAAGGGATTTTTCTAATTACTTTATCGGTATTTTTATCAACTACATTAACAACTAAACTATCTATTTTGTCATTAAAGCTAAATTTTATATCTGGATTAAGTGGAGCCATCTCTTTATTTAATTTTTGAGTTAAATCTTGGAGTTTTTCTTTTGTCATTTTTTCTTTTGTATGTTTTTCATCATCTTTTATTTGTTCATTTAGATTTTTTGCACTATTTGTTTCTTCAGGCTTTTTTACTAAATGTTGATTTTCTTTTTGAATATTATTTGTATAACTCTCTTTATGAGTGGATGCTACATTTGAAAATAAGTCCATATTAAATCCTTTTATTATATTTATATGTTTATTATATCGGATAAAATTAGGAAAATATTAATTTTTTTGTAGATTTGTTATTTGTAGATTAAAAAGAGGAAAAAGAACTTATTTTCTAAGTTCTTTAATTCTTGCAGCTTTACCTTTTCTGCTTCTTAAGTAGTAAAGTTTAGCTCTTCTTACTTTACCTCTTCTTACAACTGTAATTGATTCGATTGAATCACTGTAAAGTGGAAAAATTCTTTCAACACCGATATTGTTGGCACCGATTTTTCTAACTGTAAAAGTTTTTCCAGTTCCTTGTCCTCTAAGTGCGATACAAACACCTTCAAAATTTTGAATTCTTGTTTTATCACCTTCTTTAATTTCAACGGCTACTCTAACAGTATCACCAGCTTTAAATTGAGGGATTTCTTTATTTGCTATTTGAGAGGCTTCGAAAGCATCAATATATCTATTTCTCATACTTTTTCCTTGTTTTGAGTTTTTTATAAATATCAGGTCTATGATATTTTGTTTTAGCAATAGCTAAACTTTCTTTTAGGGACGCTATTATACTATGATTTCCCTTAAATAATTCTGAAATAACTTCTGAATTTCTAATATTTTTGTAAGATTTAGGCTTTGTAAATGCTGGCGCTTCAAGTAGATTATTTTCAAAACTTTCTATTTCTAAACTATTTTTATTACCTAAAACTTCATTTATATTTCTGGCAATACTATCAGCTATTACCATACTCGCGAGTTCTCCACCACTTAAGATAAAATCTCCAATACTAAGTACTTCATCTGCAAACTCTTCAATAATTCTTTCATCAAAACCTTCATATCTTCCATTTACCAATATTATAACTTTTTCATTACTTAATCTTTTTGCATCATTTTGATTAAAAGTTTTAGCAACAGGTGTTACAAAAATAGTTTTGGAGTTTGGATATTGTGTTTTAAGATGTTTTAAGCAGTCACTTAGAGGCTGAGGGGCTAATACCATTCCAGCACCTCCGCCAAAAGGTGTATCATCTACTTTTTGATGTTTATTTTTTGCAAATTCTCTAAAATCTACAAATTCTATATTGAAAAGATTTTTATTTATTGCTCTTTTCATTATAGAATCTTCAAAGTATGGTTTGATGAGATTAGGAAAAAGAGTTACAAAAATAAATTTCATTAGCTCGCTTCTAGAATAGGAATAGTATCTTGAACTATTAGTTTTTTATTTTTAGTATCAACTTCAACTATATGTCGTTTGAAATCAAATAAAAATCTTTTAGGCTGTCCATCTGTTTGCATAGATTTATCAACTTTTACTACAATATAATCAATATCATTGATTCTGTTTATATCCTCAACAATACCGAGTAATTTATCTTCTTCATAAACTTCAGAGCCAATTATATCAAACCAAAAATATTCATCTTTTTTTAGTTTAATATCATTATGTGATTGAGTTTCATCAGAATAAATAGTACGGTTTGTTAGTTTTTTAGCTTCTTCTGGTGTATTGAAGTCTAAAAATTTTATAGTATTATTTTTACGATTGATATTTTCTATTGTGAGAGTTATTTTATCGGCTTCAAATGTTTTTCCAGCTTTGAATTGTTCAGGAAAATCTGTCAAAAAATGGACTTTAACCCATCCTTTGACACCATAAGTTTTTCCAATTTTTGCAATAGGAATTTTATTTTTCATTTATATGAACCGAAATTTTATAATTTTTATTTACTTTTGCTTTACATCCACTTATTAAAGTTTTTATAGCTTTTATCATATTACCATTTTTACCAATAATTCTACCAGTATCTACTTTATTTGCATAAATTACAATTTCAGTAAAATTATCAGTTTCATTTGCTGTCTTTACAATAACATCATCTGGATAAAAAGCTAGAAGTTGTATATACTTCTTTACAAATTCTACCATTATTTACTTGTAATTTTTTTAACTTTTTCGCTCATTTGAGCACCTACGCTTTTCCAGTAAGCAAGTCTTTCTTCATCAACTTTAACAGTTGCTGGTTCAGTCATAGGGTTATAATAACCAATACTTTCTATCCATCCACTATCTCTTCTTTTTCTGCTATCAGTTACTACGATTCTATAAAATGGTCTTTTTTTTCTACCCATTCTTGTTAATCTTATTGTTGTCATTGAAATCCTTTTTATCGTTTTTATAATTTTTAGTGTGAAATTTTACACTTTTACTGAAAATAAGTCAATACTAATGAGGGAATTTCATATTTCCCATTTGTTTCATAAGGTCATTTATGTTTGGCATTCCTTTTTTATTTGCAAATTTTTTAGCCATTTTTGCAGCATTTTGGAATTGTTTTAATATTTTATTTGTTTCTTGTATGCTAAGCCCTGCACCTTGTGCAATTCTTCTTTTTCTTGTGTTAGCTTTAAGAAGAAGGCTTGGCTCTTTTCTCTCTTTTGGTGTCATTGAGCTAATCATTGCTTTAATTTTTTTGATTTCACTTGAATTTTCTAAATCCATTTCTTTTAATGCTTTACTAAATTGTCCCATTCCAGGGATCATTCCAAGTAAATTTTTCATACTTCCCATTTTTTTCATACTTTCAAGCTGATTTAAAAAATCTTCGAAGTTAAATTCACCTTTTTTAATTTTTTTATTAATTTTTTTAGCTTCTTTTTCATCAATAATAGCATTTGTTTTTTCTACAAGTGATTCGATGTCTCCTGCACCCATAAGTCTTGAAGTAATTCTTTCAGGTATAAAAACTTCTAAATCAGGAATTTTTTCACCTGTTCCTATAAATCTAAGTGGTTTATTTATTTGGTGAGCTATACTTAGTGCAACTCCACCTTTACTGTCACCATCAAATTTAGTTAAAATTACTCCTGTAATTCCTAAATCATCATCAAATTTTTTAGCAGTTCTTATCGCATCTTGACCTGTCAAAGAATCTGCTACATAAAAAATTTCATTTGGATTAGTTGCTTCTTTAACCTTTTTTAATTCATCCATTAGTTCTTCATCAATAGCAAGCCTTCCGGCTGTATCTATTAAAACAACATCATAAAATTTTTCTTTTGCGTATTCTACACCTTTTTTAGCAATTTCAACAGGGTTATTTGAATTTTCATCATAAAATAGGTCTAAATTATTTGCCTCGGCTAATTGTTTAAGTTGTTCTACTGCTGCAAGTCTTTGTAAGTCAGCTGCTACCATTAAAACTTTTTTCTTTTTCATCTCTTTTAAATAGTTGGTAAGTTTTGCGGTAGTTGTAGTTTTACCACTTCCTTGAAGACCAGCCATCAAAACAACAGTTGGAGGAGTGCTTGCAAAAACAAATCCATAATTTCCTGGGGCTGTTAGAAGTTTTGTGAAATTATCTTCTATAGCTTTCATAAAGGTACCTTTTCCGATACCTTTTTCTTTTGTTTCTTTTTCTACATTAGTAATTAATTCTTTTACAGTTTTGAAATGAACATCACTTTTTAATAAATTTTTTTTAAGTTCATCAAGTGCTTTTTTTAGAGCCTTTTCATCATCTTGAAATCTTAATTTATTAAATACTTTTGATAGTCCACTTGAAATATTATCAAACATCCATTTCCTTTATTGAAATTTTTTTAAAATTATAACAAAAATAATTTTTAGTCGTTATATTCTTCCATAACAGTGAAATCTTTAGGTTCATCTGCACTAAATTCATAATCAAATATTTTAAATTTATAATGATGAAGCATAACTCTATTTGCTTTTTTACCACCATATTTTTCATCGCCTAAAATAGGGTGATTTATATAGCTTAAATGAGCTCTTATTTGATGTGTTCTTCCTGTGTGAATAATTGCTTTTACTTTACTTTTTGTGTTAAATGCCATTAGCGGTTCAATCTCAGTAATAGCCTCTTTACCAAATTTATCTATTTTTGAATATGCTCCACTTTTGCTTTTTATAGTTTTTAAAGGCATATCCACAACTATTGGTTCACTTACAATTCTGCTAACCCAAGCGTGATACTCTTTATATACATTTTGATTTTTAAATTCTTGGATAGCTTTTTTTTGCCATTTTTCATTTTTGACTAAAATTAAAATTCCACTTGTATCTTTATCAAGTCTGTGTAAAAGAGGAGTTGAATACATTTTTGAAATTTCTTCACTTGTGATATAAGGAGGCTTGTTTATTACGATGATATTTTCATCTTCATAAATCTTTTTAGGTTTTTGTGTATGCATTATTTTAAATGTAGTATTTTCTTTCATTAAAGCTCTTGCTATTTTTACTTTTTTATCAAATGCAAATACTTTTCCACTATCAATTAATTTTTTTGCTGCATTAGCTGATATATGTTCTTGTGCTGCTAATAATTTATATGCTTTTTCCATTATTTTTATCAATCCCTTTTTATTGAAAGTATAACATATATTTATATATTAAAAATGAATAAAAAATGAATTTTTTGTAATTAAATTGTAATAAACCCATTTTTTATGTATAATTTGAATTAAAAAAAAAGGAAGGTAATATGAAAAAAATTTTATTATCGGCAGTTTCTGTTGGATTGATTTTTGCAGCACAACCTACTAATCAAGAATTAGTACAAAAGTTAAATGATTTGCAAAAACAAATAGAGCAACTTCAAGCAATAATTAAAAAAAATCAACAAGCGATTAAAAAGAATAAAAAAATAATCAAGAAGAATAAGAAAAAAATCGTAGTAAATAAAAATAAAGTAAATCCATTTGCTGCAAATGACCATTTATATTGGGGATTTGATTTAAGAACAAGTTATGATGATATTGTGAAAAAAACAACAGATGGTGATAAGCATGCAGGACAAGTTTTATCAAATAGAGTTATTCTTTCTGCAATGTATAAACCAAGTGATAATTTAAAAGCAAATTTAAAACTTTCAGCAAATAAAGTTTTTGGTGTAAATTATACTAATAATCAAGATAATGATTGGGTTACAAATGAAACTCCAGATGATGATACTGTAAGAGTTAAAGAAGCATATTTCAACTATTTCTTTGGTCCTGATAATGGTTTAATGTTTAGTGCTGGTAGAAGACCTGCAACAGAAGGTTTTCCAGCTAATCTAAGAGAAGATGATTTAGCTAATAGTCCTTTATCACATAGTATCAATATGGAATTTGATGGATTTAGTTTCAGAATAGGTGCTCCTGTTTTTGCAAAACTTTCAGATAAATTTAGTGACTGGGGAACTACTTTAAAATTTTGTGCAGGTAGAGGTGCTTCAAATGTAAATGGAAAATGGACTCAAAATGGTCAAGATTATACAAAACAAGATGGTATAGATAATGCAGATTTAGTTGGTGTTTTCTTCGTGCCTTATAATGATGATCAATATGCTATTCAAAGTTCAACTGCGTGGGTATTTAATGTAGCGGGATATAATAAAACTACAGGTAAAATGCAAACAGTTGGAGATGATTTTATAGAAGATATTACTTTATCTGCTATTGGAGTGGGAGATGGAATAAGTGATTTCTTAGATGATACTACGGCATATTTTTCTTATGCATATTCAGTAACAAATCCAAAAGATTATAAAATGCTTGGTTCAAATGGTAGTAAATCAGGTCAAAGTATTTTAGTAGGTGCTGATATGCCAGCATTTGATGATGATAGATTTGGACTTAGTTTTGCAAAAGGAAGCAAATATTGGAGAAGTTTTACTTATGGAGAAGATACTTTAGCAGGAAGTATGGCTGCAGTTAGAGGAAATGCTTATGATGTATATTATACTCATAAAATAATACCACATCTTTCGGCACAAATTAGATATACTTATTTAGATTATAAATATCCAGGAAGTGAAGCATTTTTTGGAGATGCAGGAGACCCTACTGCAACAAATTCAAATTATGTAACAAGTGCACAAGATTTAAGACTTTATGTTAGATATAAATTCTAATTTTTTTCTATAAAATAAAAGCGACAAATCCCTCTTTTTTCGCTTTTTTAACTTCTTCAAAATTTCTTTATAAAGTGTGCATATTTGTAACTTTTTCTTTCATAAAACCATACTTTTTTACTCTTTTTTTAATTTTATTATGTTATAATTAATCAATGACTTAGTAAACAAAAGGAGAAGTGTTATGTCTAAAATAGTAGACTTAAAAAGAAGGAACTTTATAAAAGGTTCTGCAGCAGCTGCAGCAGCTGCTAGTATAGCAAGTACTTCTGCTTTTGCTGGAAGCTATGATGATGCAAAGAATCTAAAACAGCAAAAAGAAGAAGATATTAAAAATGCTAAATATACTACATCTGTATGTGGTATGTGTGTAAATATGTGTGGAATTGTTGCAAGAAATGTAAATGGAAAAATAACAAAAATAGATCCAAATCCTCTATTTACAAAAAATAGAAACTTTATGTGTGCAAGAGGAAATGCTGGACTTGGTGCTGCTTATGATCCTGATAGAATTAAAAAACCTATGATTAGAGTAGGGGAAAAAGGTAGTGGTAAATTTAAAGAAGTAAGTTGGGATGAAGCTCTTGACTTTATTGCTAATAAATTAACTAAAATTATTGAAGAAGAGAGAGATAATAGAAGTACAGTAGCATTTGGTGCTGGTGCATCTACTGGTAATATGGGGGATCCTGTATTTGCTAATTTAATCAATGGTATTGGTAGTTCAAATTTTATTGACCACTTTTCAACTTGTTTTGCTCCATCTTTTTTAGCAAATAAAATGACTTTTGGAAGTTGGGGAAATGGAGATTTTAGACATACTAAATATCAATTAAATTTAGGGGCAAATAGAGCTGAAGGTATAGTTACTCCTGATACTCTTGATATGTTTAGAAGAACTCACGAAAGAGGAATGAAAACTGTATATATTGATCCAAGATATACAAATACTGCAACTCACGCAGATGAATATATCAATATAAAACCAGGAACTGATTTAGCATTTATGCTTGCAATGATTTATGAAACTATTCATAATGAATATTACAAACTTCCTTATCAATCAGAATATATTGCTAAAAATGTGAAAGGAATGGAAGAATTAATTGAATTCTTTACAACTGGTGAAGGGAAAAATTATACTCCTGAATGGGCTGAAAAAATTACTGATATTCCAGCTGCTACTATTAAAAGACTTGCAAAAGAATTTGCAGAGGCATCTAATAAATATAAAGGTGCAGCAA
This sequence comes from Nautiliales bacterium, assembly GCA_030826765.1. Taxonomy (GTDB): domain Bacteria; phylum Campylobacterota; class Campylobacteria; order Campylobacterales; family JAADDX01; genus JAUUDM01. The sequence goes on along the minus strand of JAUUDM010000022.1, from coordinate 37,761 downwards.
ACTGTTATAGAAGTAGAAAATCAACTTGGTATTATCAAGATTATGATTTTAGAAGAGCTCAAGCAATTTTCAATTCAATCAATGGTACTGTAAATGTAAGAGGTGGTATTTTACTTGGAAGAGGATTAAAGTTAGAAAAATATGAATATGAAGATTTTCCTATTTATGATAATGCAAGACCAAGAATTGATATAGCTACTATCGAAAAAGGAGAATATCCATTAGCTAACCCTGTAAAAGGAAGTTGGCAAGTATTTAGAGACCATATTTTAGATATCAATACAAGATGGAATAAAGCTGGAAGACCAAGACCAGATGAAGATGGAAATTATAAAGGATTGAAAGAGGGTGAATATCCAGTAAGAAGTATATTTATTTATAAACAAAATCCAATGCAATCAGTTCCAGATTATTATAAAACGGCTGAATTTTTAAAATCAATTGATTTAGTAGTTGTAAATGATATTATCGTAAATGATACAGCATTCTATGCAGATGTTATTTTACCAGATGTTTCATATTTAGAAAGAACTTCTTTAGTAAAAAGTTTTGCATTAAGTGAACCTGCAATTGTTTGGAGAAGTAAAGCAATGGAACCTATGTATGATAGTAAAAATATCTATTATATGTGTAGTAATCTTGCTAAAAGAGTTGAAAAACCTTTGGTTGATACTACATTCAAATATACATGGGATGAAGATGATTTAGAAGCTAAACTTCCAAAAGATTTCAAAATTTCTAAATATTTAACTGAAGATTTTGAAGTAAATGAAGCTAAATTAAAAGCAGATATTAAAGATGAAAAATTAGTAAAAGCTATTATTACTCATGCAAATGATGATTTAGAAATAGAAACTTATAAAATTACAAATGCATTTAAAGAAAGTATAGTTGATTTTAATAGAAGAGTAATGAAAGAAACTTATGGAGAAGAAGCTGCAAAAATAGCAGAAGAGTATGGAGCTTATTGGCCAGGAATTGAAGGTGCTATCAAAGATGGTGTGATTGATCCTAAATATAAAGTTCTTAAAAAAGATACTCCAGATAAACATGAAGCAGTTTATGGAATTTATGAAAAATATTCAACACTTCCAAAAGATTTTCCTATTTTACCTAAAAAAGGAAAATGGATTAAATTAGCTCAACATGAGTTAGAAGGAAAAACATTTAAAAATCCAAATACAGGAAAAATGGAAAAACTTGGTAAATTTCCTATGTGGAGAGATTCATTATTTAGAGAACCAAAAGAAGGTGAATTTAAAGTAGTGTTAGGAAGACATGCATATTTTACTCAAAGTGCAGGTGTAAATAATGCATTGTTACTTGATTTAATGAATTATAACTATATTTGGATAAATGATGAAGTTGCTGCTAAAAAAGGACTTAAGTTCAAAGATGATGTTATATTAACTAATAAAGATGGGAAAGAAATAAAAGCAAAAGTATTCCCTACAAAAAGAATTAGAAAAGATACAGCATATATTGCAACAGGTTTTGGAAGTAAATCAAAACTGTTAACTCTTGGTGAAAACAATGGTATTTCTCAAGCAGAAGTATGTGATAATAGTATTGATCCAATTATTGGTTCAGCAAGTATGAATGAAACAATCATAACAATTAAAAAGGTGTAAAAGATGGCAAATTATGCAATGGCACTTGAATATCAAAACTGCATCGATTGTAGAGCTTGCGAAGTAGCTTGTAAAGATGAAAATCAGGTGATGTTAGGTGCAGATAAACAAAGAATCTGGGTAGGTGTAGTAGAAGGTGGTAAAACATTAGCAGATATGTTTGTTAATTTTTATCCATCACAATGTAATCATTGTGTAGATGCTCCTTGTGTGACAGTTTGTCCAACAGGTGCTTCACATTTTGTAGAAGGTGGAATTGTAAAAGTTGATTATGATATGTGTATAATCTGTAAAGGTTGTATGGAAGCTTGTCCTTATGAAGCAAGATTTGTAGATGAAACAAGACATGCAGTAGATAAATGTACATTCTGTGATGGAAGAACTCAAGAGTTTGGAACAACAGCATGTAGTGCAACTTGTCCTACAAAAGTAAGAACTTTTGGTGATCTAGATGATCCAAATTCATTACTTAGAAAAACATTAGAAAGTAGAGAATTTTTTGTTCTAAAAGAAGGTGAAGATACACTTCCTAAACTATTCTATCTTGTACCACAAGATGAAAAATTTAGAAAAAGAACAATGGGTGAAGGTATTAAAATTCACAAATGGAGTGATATGGCTCCTAAATATGAAGCAGCTACTGCTAAAAGGAGAACAGAATGGAAAGAGGCGTAAAAGAGTGTTGTGGGCTTAATTTCAAGTCTGTAAGCTTTGGAGAGTTGTTTTTAAATAAGACTATGCTTTTTGCATATGTTTTATTAGCAGTTGGATTAATTGGTTGGATTCAAATTTATGGACTTAGATTTGGTCATGACTTTGTAAATGTAAAAGATATGATTGGTGTAGATGCTGATAATGCTAAACAATTAGCACTTGCTATGAAAGAGCAAATTTTTGGAATGCATCATATTGAAGAAATTCCAAGAACTGAACCATGGGGAATATTTGTTGCACAATATACATATTTACTGTATGGTGGATCTGCTCTTATTTTTTTAACAGCATTAGCAGAACTTTTTAATTTACATATTGCACATAAAGCAAGTGCTGCTTTAATGACATTAGGTATTGCATTAGCGCTTGGTGGTATGACTTCAATCGCATCAGACTGGGGAAATCCTCTTAATATTTATTGGATGATTTTAAATCCTCAACCTCATAGTGGTATGTGGATGATGTTACCTTTATATTCAATTTATATTCCTTTTACTTTTGTTGAAATTTATTTCTTAATGACAAATAAAAGAGAATTAGCTAAAAAATTAGCATTACCATTAGTTGTTATTGGTTTAGGTATTGATGTTGCTGAATTTTATATCCAAGGAATTTTATTCCAATTAAATGAACCAAGACATTTATGGACTAATTTCCCTTCACTTTGGTTATATTTTTTACTTACAGGTATGGTAAGTGGTATAGCGTTTGCTCTTATTTATGCAGGGCTTGCTCTTAGAGAAAAAGAGTGGTATGAAGAGTTAAAAGTAACTTTAAGAAAAGCTGGAATAGTTACAATTATTTTAGTAGCGCTTTATGAAACTATTTCTGGATTAGCTGGAATACATGAAGCTCCATTTAGTACAATGTTTTGGGGTTATGTAGTGGTTGGACTTGCTCTTCCATTAGTTTTATTTTTTATAAAACAAGATTTCTTAGCAGCAATTTTAATGGCTATTGGAACATTTAGTGCAAGAGAACTTTTCGTATATGCTGGAAATGCAGAACCTATGACAAATAGATTTGGAATGGGACCAGAAGCATTTTCTACATATAATGTAGCTGAACTTGAAAAAGTTGTTTATGAAAATCCACATACAATGGAAGTTTTAATTATCATTGGATGTGTTGGACTTGGAATCGCAATTTTCAAACTTCTTGATACTCTTTTAGATGTATCTAATCAACCTCACTAAATAAAAGAGATTTTTTCTCTTTTATATTACTTTTTGTAACATTTTTTCAAACTAAACAAAATTACTCTTTTTTATTGAAATTATTGTGATATAATTATTAATAAAAAATAAAGGATTAAAAATGGGTAAATATGTAGAATTAAATAACGCAAACTTTGCTGAAACAATTAAAAACAATAATGTAGTAATGGTAGATTTCTGGGCTCCTTGGTGTGGACCTTGTAGAATGATTGCTCCTGTAATCGAAGAATTAGCAGAAGATTATGAAGGAAAAGCAGTAGTTGCAAAAGTAAATACTGATGAAGCTCCAGAAGTTGCTGGACAATTCGGAATTAGAAGTATTCCAACAGTATTATTTTTCAAAAATGGAGAATTAGTTGACCAAATGATTGGAGCAGCTCCAAAAGCTAATTATGCAGCTAAACTTGACGCATTACTTGGTTAATTAATGTTATATAGAGGTAAATCATCTCTATTTTACATTTTTTCTTCTTTCATAGGTGCCTTGCTTGTAGCAGGGTTTTTTGCCTATGATAATTATCGCTTTTCTAAATTTAAATTTATAAATTTTAATCAAACTGTTCTTTATACAAAAAATGATATTTTTGTTCCTAAACAAAATAACTATTATATGTTAGTTTTTAGCTCAAAAATGAGTAATATTGACTCGTTATTATCAAAAATTCCTAAAAATTATCCTATAATAGCTATAGATATGTATCAATTGGTTTATAATAATAAAAAAAATGTTATTTTTGTAAGGGCTGGGACTAATACTATAATTTCTATTATTAGAAAATTTAATATAAAAAAGGTTCCTGTTTATTTTGAAATTAAAAGATATAATAAAAACTTATTTAAGCAAAACTCTACTTTAAAGGTGATAGAATGAAAGATTTAGTAATTATTGGAGGTGGTCCTGCAGGACTTAGTGCTGGACTTTATGCAAGTAGAATGGGAATTGATACGACTATTTATGAAAAACTTTCTCCAGGAGGACAAATTACTTTAAGTAGTGAAATAGAAAATTATCCAGGGGTTTGTGATGTTAAAAGTGGATTAGAACTTATGCAATGTTGGCCTAAGCAGGCTGAGAAATTTGGATGTAAAATCGAAAGTAGTGAAGTAAAAAGCATTAAAAAGGTTGAAAATTATTTTGAAATAGAACTTTTTGATAAAACTATTCAGAGTTTATCTGTAATTGTAGCAACAGGGGCCAGTCCAAAAAGAGCTGGATTTGAAAATGAAGAAGAATTTATAGGAAAAGGAATCTCTACTTGTGCAGTTTGTGATGGATTTTTCTATAGAAATCAAGAAGTTGCAGTAGTTGGTGGAGGAGATACAGCTCTTGAAGAGGCCTTATATCTTTCAGGTATTGCAAGTAAAGTATATTTAATTCATAGAAGAGATAAATTTAGAGCAAGCCCAGCTACAGTTAAAAGAGTTTTAGAAAATGATAAAATAGAAATTTTATACAATTCAAAAGTAAAAAAAGTTTATGGAGAGCAGTTTGTAGATGGAATTATTATTTCTCAAGAAAACAGAGAAATTGATTTAAAAGTTCCAGGAGTTTTTGTATTTGTTGGAAACAGTAAAAACACAGAAGTTTTAAAAAATGAAGATGGATTTATTTGTGAAATGTGTGATGATGGAAGTGTAATGGTAGATTTGAATATGAAAACTTCACTTGCTGGACTTTATGCGGTAGGTGACATTCGAAAAGATGCGGCAAAACAGGTAGTTTGTGCAGCAGCTGATGGTGCAGTAGCAGCATTACAAGCTGTTAAGTATGTTGATGAAATTAAAAATAGTTAATATTGTGTTATAATTTTATTTAAAAAGAGAGAGGAGAAATTTATGAAATTTGGAATTGTTGGAGCAACTGGAAGAGTTGGTCAATTACTTATGAAAATTATAAAAGAGAAAAATTTAGAATTAGGAAGTGTTATTTTTGAAGGTAGTGCAAATGGTGTTGTTTTCCCACAAAACACAGTTATTACAAATGATTGGAAAACTTTTTTAGAAAATTGTGATGTAGTTATTGATTTTTCTGCACCAGTAGCGACAGAAGCTATGGTTACAACTGCTATTGAAAATAAAATGAATAAAGCACTTGTAATTGCAACAACAGGTCTTGATGATCATCAAAAAAATTTAATTATAAAAGCAAGTGAAATAATGCCAGTTTTATATGCAACTAATATGAGTTTAGGAATTGCTGTTTTAAATAAAGTAGTAGAACAAGTTAGCTCAATTTTAAGAGATTTTGATATTGAAATTACTGAAATGCACCACAGATATAAAAAAGATGCTCCAAGTGGAACGGCTCTAACTTTAGCTGAACATTGTGCGAAAGCCAGAAATTTAGATTTAAATAAAGTTAGAGTTTCAGGAAGAGATGGAATTATTGGTGAAAGAACAAAAGATGAAATTGCTGTAATGGCTTTAAGAGGTGGTGATATTGTCGGAAGACATACAGTTGGATTTTATAATGATGGAGAGTTTTTGGAGTTTAATCACACTGCTACAAGTAGAGAAACATTTGCACAAGGTGCTGTAAAAGTAGCTACTTGGTTAGCAAGTCAAAAAGCAGGTCTTTATAGCATAAATGATGCTTTAGGTTTATAAGGAAAAAATATGTGTTCAGTAGTTGGAATTTATAAAAATCAAAATGCAGCAAAAAAAGCTTTTTATTCACTTTTTTCTATGCAACATCGTGGTCAAGAAGCAGCAGGGATTAGTAGTAACGAAAATGGTAAAATTCATACAATTAAAAATAGAGGTTTAGTAACTGAAATTTTTACAGAAGAGCATTTTCAAACAGTTTTAAAAGGTGATATGGCAATAGGTCATACAAGATATTCAACTGCTGGAGATGATTCTATTTTGGATGCTCAGCCTGTTTATGCAAAATATGGACTTGGTGAAATTTCAATAGTTCATAATGGTAACTTAACAAATAAAATGCCTGTGAGAAATGAACTTATAAAAAGAGGTGCGATTTTTCAAACAAATATGGATACTGAAAATATCATTCATTTAATTGCGAAAGATTATGAAAAAAATACTCTTCAAGAAAGAATTGTTGATGCAGTGAAAAAAATAGAAGGTGCTTATTCACTAATAATTCTAAGTAGAACAAAAATGTTTGCTATTCGTGACCCTTATGGATTTAGACCTTTAAGTATAGGAAAAATTGCAAGTGGTGGTTATATAATTGCGAGTGAAACTTGTGCATTTGAGCTTGTAGGTGCTGAATATGTAAGAGATGTAAAACCGGGTGAAATGGTGATTTTTGAAAATGGTGAAATGAAATCGATTCAACTTTTTGAAAGTAAACCAAAAAAATGTATTTTTGAATATATCTATTTTGCAAGACCAGACAGTGATGTGTTTGGCAAAAATGTATATGAAACAAGAGTTGAAATGGGTAGAGAACTTGCAAAAGAACTTCCAGTAGATGCTGATATGGTTGTTCCTGTTCCTGATAGTGGAGTTGCTTCAGCTCTTGGATACTCTAAAGAGAGTGGAATACCTTTTGAGCTTGGAATTATGAGAAATCATTATGTAGGTAGAACTTTTATTGAACCAACTCAAGAAGTAAGAGATATAAAAGTAAAAATGAAACTTTCACCAATTAAACATAAAATTGCAGGTAAAAAGTTAGTTGTGATTGATGATAGTATTGTTAGAGGAACTACTTCAAAAAGAATAATAAGAATGCTTAAAGAAGCCGGAGCTGCTGAGGTTCATATGAGAATAGCTTCACCTGCAAGTAAAGGTGCTTGTTATTATGGTGTTGATACTCCAAATCCTGATGAATTAATTGCATCAAGAATGAGCGTTGATGAAATTTGTGAATATATTGAAGCAGATAGTTTAGCTTATCTTTCAATTGAATCAATGGTGAAATCTATTAAAGATAAAAAAGAAGATTACTGCTTTGCTTGTTTTGATTTAGATTATCCAGTTGAACCAAAAGAGTAATATTTCTACGATTATTCCTATATTTACACATTAAAACAAGTAAATAGAAGATTTTAAACTTTAAATCTTTTATTTTTACTCTTTTTTTGGTATAACAAACCTTATTAAGAAAAGGCAGTTAATGAAAAAATTATATACATTTGGAAAATATTTAAAACAAAAATTTCATACATCAGTTTATAAAGTTCCTATTTCAATTCCAGGATTTACTTGTCCAAATATCGATGGCACTGCCGCAAGAGGTGGTTGTGTTTTTTGTGAAAATGAAAGTTTTTCTCCAAATCTTAAGCAAAAAGAGAGATTTACTTTAAATTTAAATTCAACAGAAAATCCACTTTTAGAAAAACAAATAGAGAGTTTAAAATGGCAATTTGAAAATACTTTGCCTTATCTAAAAAAACGTTTTAATGCTAAAAAATTTATAGTCTATTTTCAAAGTTGGACAAATACTTATGCACCATTTGAAACTTTAAAAGCTTTATATGAAATAGCACTTGGTTTTGATGATGTTGTAGGACTTAGTATAGGTACAAGAACTGATTCTATTACAGATGAAACTCTGAATTATTTAGCTAATTTATCTAAAAAAACTGAAGTATGGATAGAATATGGAATACAAACAAGTAATGATGAATCTTTAAAAAGAATAAATAGAGGACATAATTTTCAAAATGTAATAGATACGATTACAAAAACAAAAAAATTAGATTTAAATGTATGTGGTCATTTAATTTATGGTCTTCCTGGAGAAAGTAGAAAAGATTGGGAAAAAACATTTAATGATACAATGAATTTAAATATTGATAGTATTAAGTTTCATCCAATGTATGTAACAAAAAATACACTTCTTGCAAAAGAGTATTTTGAAGGTAAATTTACTCCAATTAATGAAAAAGATTATATTGATATTTTAGTTTGGAGTATAAAAAATCTACCTGAAAATATTTCTATTCAAAGAATGACAGCTGGAATTGATACACTTTTAGCACCCCAGTGGTGTAAATATAAAAACAAACAAATGAGTCATATAATAAAAGCACTTAAAGAAAATGGAGTAAAAGTATGAAATTAGTTTTTTTAGATGCTAAAACTCTTGGGGATGTTGATTTATCTAAATTTAGTGAATTTGGTGAAGTAAAAATTTATGAAACTACTAAAAAAGAAGAAACATTAGATAGAATAAAAAATGCTGATATTGTTTTTACAAATAAAGTTGTAATTGACAAAGAAATAATGGATAAAAGTAAAATAAAAATTATTCAAATAATGGCTACTGGTATGAATAATGTGGATTTAGAGTATGCTAAGCAAAAAGGAATTATTGTTAAAAATGTAGCAGGATATTCTACGAATGCTGTAGCACAAGTTACTTTTGCTTTTGTTTTGGAAATTATGAATAAAGTTAGATATTTTAATGATTATGTGAATAATGAATATAGTGATTCAGATATTTTTACTCATATAATTAATTGGAATGAGTTAAATGGTAAAAAGTGGGGGATTATAGGGCTTGGTGCAATTGGTAAAAAAGTAGCCGAGATTGCTATGGCTTTTGGATGTGAAGTAAGCTATTATTCTACAAGTGGAAAAAATAGTAATTCAGATTATAAACAAGTAGAACTAAATGCGCTTCTAAAAAATAGTGATATTATCTCTATTCACGCTCCTTTAAATGAAAATACTCAAAATTTACTTAATAAAAATAATTTAAATTTAATTAAAAAAGGTGCAATTTTATTAAACCTTGGAAGAGGTGGAATTGTAAATGAAAAAGATTTAAGTGAAATTATTGATGAAAAAGGATTTTTTGCTGGATTTGATGTTTTTACAAAAGAGCCAATTGAAAAAAATAACCCACTTTTAAAATCAAAAAATATTTTACTTACTCCTCATATTGCTTGGGCAAGTGTGGAAGCTAGAGAAAAATTAGTAGAATTAGCTTATCAAAATATTAAAAATTTAAAAGGGTAAATTTGAATATTTTAATTACAGGGGCTAGTAGTGGAATAGGAAAAGAGTTAGCGAAAAGATATGAAAGCCAAGGTCATACAATTTTTGCAATAAGTAGAAGAAAAGCAGATTTTGAAAATAGTTATGAATGTGATGTAGCGGATTTTGATAAATTAAGAAGTATTGTCAAAGAAATTACAAAAAATAACAAAATAGATATGGTAATTGCAAATGCTGGAATAAGCTATCCTCATTCTACTGCTTTTATGCCTTTTGAAGAGTTTAAAAATACAATTGATGTGAATTTTATTTCAATTCATGCACTTTTAGAAAATATTGTACCTCAAATGAAAGAGAATGAAAGAGGAAAAATAGTTTTAATTTCATCTTTGGCTGGATATGTGAGTAGTCCTACAAGTTTAGCTTATAGTGCAAGCAAAAGAGCAATTAATTCTTATGCAGAAGGGCTTAGAAATCAATTATCGAAATACAACATAAAAGTAATAAATATAAAACCAGGATTTATTGAAAGTGAAATGACGACAAAAAATAAGTTTAAGATGCCTTTTTTATTACCGCTTGAAAAGGGAGTAGAAAAAATAGAATATGCAATTAGTAAAGATAAAAAGGAGTATGATTTTCCTTTTATTTTTGCTTGGGTTGTGAAAATAGTTAGCATTTTACCAACTAATTTAAAAGATTTTATTTTAAATAGATTAAATTCATCTAAAATTTGATATTATAAAATATATTATAAAAAATTATACAGGAGAAATGATGCAGTCTGTTTGTGCTTATTGTGGTGTTGGTTGTGAAATTGATGCTGAGGTAGAAAATAATAAAATTACAAAAATAAAGCCGGTAAAAGATGGCCTTTCAAGTAGTGGTGAATTATGTATAAAAGGTAGCTATGGATTTGATTTTGCTCAGAGTGAAAATAGACTTACAAAAAATTTAATTAGTTATGAATTTATCAAAAAAAATGCTGAATTTATGCCATTTGAACTACAAATAAGAATTGCTAATTTACTGGAATTTGATGAAAAATTTTATGAAGCTCCATTTAATTTAGCTATAGATATTACCGCTTGGAAATTAAAAGAGATAATTAAAAAATATGGGAGACATTCAACTGGTGGAATGGGAGGGGCTAGAACAAGTCTGGAAAATGCTTGGATTTTTCAAAAATTTATTCGTGAGAGTTTAAAATCTCCAAATGTAGATAATTGTGCAAGAGTTTGTCATTCTCCAAGTCTTAGTGGGTTAATGATGAGTATAGGAGAGGGTGCAAGTAGTAACTCTTATGATGATATTTTTGAAAGTGAAGTACTTTTTGTAATAGGAAGCAATACCACACAAGCACATCCAATAGTTGCAAACAGAATTATAAAAGCAAAAAAAAGAGGTGTAAAAGTAGTTGTAATTGATGTAAGAGAAATTGATTTGATGAAAATTGCAGATATTAGTGTGATTTTACCATTTGAAGCAAATTTACTATTTTTAAATGCACTTTCAAAAGAGATAATAGAAAATAGTTTAGAAAATGAAGATTTTATAAAAGAAAGATGTAAATGGTTTGATAAATATAAAGATAATATTTTAAATGATGAATTTGATAAGACTACATTTGAAAAAATTACTGGATATGAAGCTGTAAAAACTCAAATTGAAGAGATAGCAAAATTAATTGCTACTAAAAAAACACTATTTTTATGGGGACTTGGAATTACAGAACATCTTGATGGGACTGAAGCTGTAAATGCTATTAGTAATTTAGCAATGATGACGGGAAATATTGGGAAAATCGGTGCTGGAGTTATGCCACTTAGAGGGCAAAACAATGTTCAAGGTTGTTGTGATGTTGGATGTTTACCTTATTATTTACCTGATTATAAAAAGCCTGATGAAATTGGACTTATGACTCCTGATATGGTTGATGAGATGTTAAAAGGTGATTTTAAAGCACTATTTTGTATGGGTGAAGATATGACTCATATTCATACAAATCAAAATAAAATTCATAATGCTATTAAAAATTTAGAACTTTTAGTAACGATTGATTTGTTTATGAATGATGTTGCTAAAAAAAGTGATATAGTTTTTGGTGTGAAAAGTAGTTATGAAAAATTTGGAGTTTATGTAAATGCTGAAAGAAGACTTCATCTTTCAACTCCTCTTATAAATAGTGATTTACCCGATGATTGGGAAGTTTTACAAGCGATAGAAAATAGAATTACAAATAATTTTCACTATACTAATACAAAAGAAATTTTTGATGATTTAGTAAAAGAAGTAAGTCGTTTTAGGGGTGCTACTTATGAAAGATTAAAAGAAAAACCACTTCAATGGCCAATTTTTGAAGATGGAAGTGATAGCCCTGTTTTACATTTAGAAAAGTTTTCAACTGAAGATGGAAAAGGGTATTTTCATTATCATAAATATGAAATTAGAGAACAAATTAAAAATTTAATAGAAAGTAAAAACAGATTTTATTTAACAACTGGAAGAAATTTATATCATTATAATAATTCTTCTCAAACTAAACAATCAGCTAAACTTCTTAAAAGATATGATGATGATGTTTTATTGGTGAATCCTATTCATAAATTAGGGGATAGTGTAAGTTTAAAAAGTAAGTATGGTCAAACTAATCCACTTAAAATAAAATATACAAAAAGAGTAAAACCATTTACTTTATATACAACTTTTCATTTTGCAAAAAACAATTTAAATTATATTTTTGGGGATGAAGCTGATGAGAAAGTAAAAACAGCAAGATTTAAAAGTGTAGAAGTGGAAATTATAATTTATAATTGAAAATGGATAATTGAGAAATTATTTATAGTAATTTTTATTTATTGTTAAAAAAAATAGAGAAAAACTCTATTTTGATTATTTATTTATAAAATATTTAACTTTAGCTTCTTTTGAAATATTATCAAGTTCTTTATTTAATTTAGCTTCTTTTAAATAAGCTATGATTGATTGTTTAACTTTTGCAAATGGAGTGTAAACATCACTTTTTTTGTCTTCAAGTAATATTACATGATAACCAAATCTTGTTTTAACTGGTGTTTTTGTAAATTCACCTTTATGTAATTTCATAGCTGCATCAGAAAATTCTTTTACCATTGTGTTTGGTTTGAAATATCCAAGTTCTCCACCATCAATTTTACTTGGTCCTATTGAATATTGTTTTGCAAGTTTGGCAAATTCTTTTTCAATTTGACTTTTTGGAGTTTTTTCTAAAATAGAAATAATTTTTTTAGCAGTTTTTTCGTCTTTTACTACAATATGTCTAGCTTTAAGTTCAGGTGCTGTTTTGAAGTATATATTTTTATTTTTTTCGTAAAATTCTTTTGCTTCTTTATCTGTTACTTTTACTTTTTTAAATTGTTGTGTTATCCATAAATCAACAGCAATTTTTTTCATTAATTCTCTATATTGTGGAGTTTTTGTAATACTTTTTGCTTTTGGATAAAAAGTTAATGTATCTACATATTTTTTTACAAATTCATTTACATGTTGTGCTGGTAAGTCTTGAAGTTTGATTCTAAAATCTTTTGTCATACCTTGCATATAATCATTTACTTCTTTTACAGTTACTTTTTTACCATAAACCTCTGCAACTACAGTATTATCTGTAAGTCCTTTCATAGGTGCCATATTGTGTATTTTTGTCGTAGGCATATTTCCATGCATTCCAGAAAATGCAAATGCTGATAAAGCTACCATACTTGAAACTAAAATCTTTTTCATTTAAATCCTTTAAATTTTTTATATTATAGCATAAATTTAACCGTGAAATTTAAGCGGTAAATCTTTTATTTTGTAATCTTGGCTTTTTGATATGATTTTTCCATCTTTATCTATTATTATCGTATAATCACTTTCCATTCCTTTATAATTCTGAGAATGAATTGTAACTATTATTTTATTAGTTTCTATTTTTACATTTTTTACATCTTCATCTACACCATAATTAATATCTAATGACCATTTAGTTTTGAAATTCTTATCTGTATAAATAATTAGAGCATTTTGATTATCTTGTGAAATATTTCCTAAAATTAAATATCCGTTATTAAATTTTCTAATAAAATTTACTTCTTCCCCAAGAGGTGAAGCAAATGAGTATTTTTTATTGTTTTTATAAATATCTATATCTGTTGAAGTTGTTTTTCCATAAGAATTAATTGCTACAATTGGAGTTTTATCAATTATAAAATCTCTTGGAGTATTAAATTTTTTACCATAAATTTTTTTATTTAATAAATTACCATCTTTATCAAAAGTCAACAAAATAGGTTTTTTATCATTTATTGAATATCCAAGTAAATATATTTTATTATTTGTTATTTTTAATCTTGTAGGGTTTATCATAATAGGAACTTTTTTACTCATAATAACTTTTAAATTTTTGTCAAGTTTATATATAACCGTCCCATTTTGATTTGTAATAAAAAATAGATAATTATCATTTATTTTATGTAATCTATTTTTAGAGATATTATATTTATTTAATATTTTAAATTCATTATCAAATGAGTGAGTTTTTTGAGGAGTCGTTTGCATACATCCACTAATAAGTGCTATTGCTGGAATCAGCATTAATTTTTTCATATTGAGCCTTTTTTTTAATTATATCGAAAAATTTATGAATTTTAGAAATATAAGATTAGTCCCCATAAAAGGGGAAAGAAGAAATTTTATTCGTGAGTAACTACAGGCATTGGAACTTCATTTTCTAATGCTTTTTTTGCACTTCCATATTTTTTATACATTTTCATTCTGTAATCGTAAATATCTTTCATTTCTCTGATATCTTGCATTACTTGGAATACACCATGCCAGTGAGCATAATCAGGACTTCCCATTGCAGCACCATGTCTCATTCTTCTACCTTCGTGATGCCATAAATAATAATCAAGTTTGAAGAATGGATCAGACCATACATCAGCTTTGATTAACCCTTTAGCTTTTAATTCTTTCATCATTTTTTCTGCCATAGTTCTATATTGATTATATAGAGTGACTTGAGCATCTACTCTTTGGAAGTAGTTGTTTGTGAATGTTGCTTCGTGACAAGTAGCACATACTTGTTTCATTTCACTTCTTGCAGCTTCTGGTCCTTGAGGATTACCAGCTTTTGGGTTACCTCTTAGTATTTTTCTATTTTTATACCAAGCCCAACCAGCAGTTTCTGCACCTTTTGTTCTTTCGAATGATTTAGGAGCCCATAAGTTCCATTTTAATCTTTCAGAAACATTGTGAGTTGCATGTAATCCATTGATTCCACTCATATGACATGTGAAACATGTTCCAGCTCTTACAGTTTTTCCTGGTTTTTGAGCACCAGTTGAGAAGTCATAATCTTCTTCATTTGTATCAAAAATATGTCCGTGAACACTTGATTCAAATACTTCTTTATCTGGATGGTCAGGTCCTAAGTGACAGTTTGTACATGCACCTGGTTGTCTAGCTTCTGCTGCACTAAATTTATGTCTTGAGTGACAAGAAGTACAGTTAGAAACACCACCATCTGGATATAATGCTCCTATACCATCATTTGGCCATGTAGCAGCATCAGGTTTACCATTTTTATCAAGTTTAACAATACCACCATGACATTGTATACAGATATTAGCTACTGATAAATCAGATATTCTTGGAGTATTTTGGTTAGCTTGGAATTCTTTTCTGATTCCAGCATTCATATGTTTACCATCTGTTCCATTAATTCCTTTAGAATTACCTCTCATACCTTCGTAATTATAAGCAAGTTTACTCATTAAGTAACCATGTTTGCTTCCATTTGCTGCGAGCCATTGAGCACCACCTCTTGAGTGACCTGAATTCATATATTCAGTTACTTCTTTTGAGTGACATTTAGCACAAGTTAAACTTGATACTGCAACTGCAACTGTCCAATTACTACCTTTGATTGGGTGAGATTTAAGTGCTGTTGGATAATCTTTTGGAACAACGTGGCATTCTACACATCCAACTCCTGCTTTTGCATGTTTAGAATGTTGCCAATCTGCAACTATTCCTGCATCTGTTCCTTTGTGACACATAAGACAAGTTTCAGATTTAACTTTTGGATGGAAGTTTTTAAGTTTTTTATAGTTTGGATTGTCATTTAAACTTGCAGCCATTGAAGCTGTAGTTAAAACTGCTAATCCTAAACCAGCTGTTACGATTTTTTTCATCGCGAACTCCTTTGTTAAGTTTTATAGGTAGAATTGTAAGAAAAAAAAGTGTTTTAAAAGTGCCAAAATATATTTTTTAAATAAAATATTGCTATAATTCTCAAAAAAATAAAGGTTTATCAATGAAAAAAATAGTTTTATTTAGTTTAATTGTATCAGGATTATTTGCAGCAAATTGTGCAATGTGTCATAATGGAAGTTATCAAGTAAAATTAGATAAATTTACACCAGAAGAAATTACTGAAATGATGATAGATTTTAAGAATGGTAAAAAAGCTGGAATGACAATGCCTGCTATGGCAAAAAGTATGAGTGATGAAGAGATAAAAAAAGTAGCTAAAGAATATGGGACAAAATAATTGAAGATACTTGTTGTTGAAGATGATGAATTTATTGGAGAGTCAATAAAAGATTATTTTGAACTAGCAGGTAATAAAGTAGATTATTTTTCTAATCCTAAAAAGGCTTTGGAAAATATCTATCCTTCTCATTATGATGTGTTTTTATTTGATGTAAATATGGATGGGATGAGTGGTTTTGAACTTTATAAAGAACTTAAAAGATATTCTGATGTGCCAGTTATTTTTATAACAGCGTATTCTGATGTGGACCATTTAGAAGAGGCTTTTAATTTAGGAGCAGCTGATTATATTAAAAAACCTTTTGAACTTAAAGAACTTGAACTTCGTATAAAAAAACTTATTTTTAAAAGTACTAATTGTATAAAAGTAAATGATGATTATAAATTTGATTTAAAAAAATTAAAACTTTTTTATAAAGGTAAAGAAGTTGAACTTACTAATAATGAAAAATATATTTTGGAGCTACTTTTTCAAAATATAGGACAAATTGTGGATACTGAAACAATAAAAGATTATATTTGGGAAGATAAAGCAGTTTGTGATAATACATTAAGAACTCAAATAAAAAAACTTCGCTCAAAACTTGAAATAAACTTTATTAAAAATGTAAGAGGTAGTGGATATAAGATTGAAAAATAATTATAGATTAGAAATTACTTTTGCATTTGCTTTATTTGCTTTTGTTATAATTTTAATTATTCTTGCTATAGGAATGGTTTATTTTACAAAATTTTCACAAAATGAATTTAAATCAAATGTATTATTATCAGCTAAAAATATAGAATATAATTTTCATCAAAAAGAATTATCATCTCGTAATGCTCTTGAAGCAGTTACAAATGGAACAATTTTAAAAAATTTTACTCCAAATAGCTCTATTTTATCTATTATTTTCAAAACTTTACTTATTTCAAATGATGATTTTAAAAGTATAGTTTACGAAAGTAAAAAATTGAATTTTTTTTGTAAAAAAGATAAAAAAATTTATTGTAATTATGGAAAATTTATAAAAAAAAATAAATTATCTTTATTTACTAAAATTACTACTAAAAACACTAATTCACTTATTATTCAGACTTCATTAGAAGGATTTTTAAAATCTTTACCAAATGATAAATTTAGAATTTTATTTATAGATAAAAATGGAAAAATTTTATATAGTAATTTTATAAAATCAAAAACAGTTTTTGATATGTTTTCTTCTGATTTGGCTACAAAAATGATAAATGAAAATAAAAAATTTATTACAAATGATATTTATGTAGATAAATTAGGAAAATATAAACTTATTTTTATGCAAAATAAAAAGTTTTTACATAAACAAAAACTTATAGCAAGAGATTTGGCAATTACAATGTTTTTAGTTGCTTTATTATTGTCTATTCCTTTTGGTTTCTTTTTTTCTAAACCATTATATGAATTTTATAAATTATTAGATGAAAGAGTAAATGAAGAAATTGAAAAAAATAGAGAAAAAGAACAAATGCTTATGCATCAAAGTAAACTTGCTTCACTTGGAGAAATGCTTGGAAATATTGCCCATCAATGGAGACATCCAATTACAAGAATTTCACTTTTAGTGCAAAATTTAAATAGAGCTTATGAATTTCAAAAATTAGATGATAAGTATATGCAAAAGTTTTATGAAAAAGTAAACGAGCAGATAAATTATATGTCAAATACAATTGATGATTTTACAGGATTTTTTAAAAAAGATAAAAAAAAGCAAAATTTTTATGTAAAAGATGTGATAAATGATGCTTTGAAACTTATTGAAGGAAGATTAAAAAATATAAAAATAGTAAAAAAATATAATTTTGATATGGAACTTTATGGATATAAAACGGAGTTTTCTCAAGTAATTTTAAATATTTTAAATAATGCTATTGATGTTTTAAATGAAAGAAATATTTTAGATAAAGAAATAATAATTAGTTTAGATGAAAATATCATCTCAATTGAGGATAATGCTGGTGGTATAGATGAAAAAATAAAAGATAAGATTTTTGAACCATATTTTACAACTAAATTTCAGTCACAAGGAACAGGAATAGGTCTTTATATGAGTAAAATTATTATCACAAAACATTTTGATGCAAAGCTTTTAGTTGAAAATTCTAAAATAGGTGCAGTTTTTAAAATAATACTTCCAAAAAGCACTTAAAAGACACTTTTTTAATATAGAATTCCGTATATTTTAATTAAAGGATTTTGTAATGAGTACAAAATTATGGGCATGGGTTGGTGGTGCCGTTGTTGGTTTAGGTATAGCATATGCTGCAGCAGTTATGGTAGATATAACAGGACAAGATAAATTTTGTATAAGTTGTCATACAATGGAACCTATGGGAAAAAGTTTTGAAATTAGTGTTCATGGTGGAAATAATCCACATGGATTTAAAGTACATCATTGTACTGATTGTCATTTACCTCATGAAAGTTTAGCAGGATATTTAGTTGCAAAAGGAATTTCAGGAACAAGAGATGCTCTTGCAGAAGTTGGAATTATTAAAAAAGTTGATTTCAAAGAAAATATTCATGAAATGGAACATTATACTTATGATAGTGGATGTTTACATTGTCATGCTAAAGTAGAAGATCCAAAAACTGCTTATGGAATGAGTGAAGCAAGTAGATTTGCTCATACTGAGTATTGGAAAGATAACAAAGCTGGAAAAGATGTTAGTTGTGTAAGATGTCATAATGATATTAATATGCCAAACTTTGCTCACCCAGGACTTGTTGACGCTCTTAAAAAACAAAAAGAAGAAAAGTAATACTTTCTCTTTTTTTCCCTAAACATTGATACTTATCAATGTTTTTTAAATAATATTTTGATATAATCTTTTTTAAATTAAATTCAAAAGGGATTATATGCTTAAAATACTTCTTAGTATGTTTTTTTCATTACAAACAACAGTTGTTCTAGCTCTCATTTTTATGATAGCGCAAATTTATGCAACTCTTGGTTTCTCAATTGATAGTGATGCATGGCTTTATGTATATGGTAGGGGTTGGTTTGAAGCTATTATGTGGCTTTTGGCTATTAATTTATGTGGAGTTATGTATAAATACAAAACTTACAAAAAACTTCCTATATTTTTCTTGCATTTATCTTTAATTGTTATTTTATTAGGTGCTGGAATTACGAGATATTTTGGAAAAGGTGGAGTTTTACACCTTAGAAATGGTGAAACAAGTAGTGTAGTTATGCTTCAAAACAAAGCAAATCCGGCTGATGTTGGTATGCTTGATATGGGATTCAAAATAAGACTTGATAAGTTTGTTATGCATAAATATCCAGGAACTAAACAGGCAAGTAGTTATGATAGCTTTGTAACTGTTATAGATGGAAATAAAAAATTTAAATATCATATTTATATGAATCATATTTTAAAATATAAAGGATTTAGAATTTATCAAATGGCTTATGACCCAGATGAAAAAGGAAGTATCTTCTTAGTAGGAAAAGACCCAGGAATGTGGGTTACATATTTAGGTTATTTAATGATAGCTTTAGGATTTATATTTAGTATCTTTTATAAAAAAAGTACATTTGCTAAAACAGCAAGAAAATTAAGAGAAAGTGGACTTTTTGCTATTTTACTATTAATTGGTTTATTACAAGTGAATGTGAATGCTATGAGTATAGATGAATATGCTAAAAATTCAAAAGCAGTAACAAGTGAGTTTGCTACTATTTTAGTTCAATATAACGGAAGAGTGAAACCACTTGATAGTTTGAATGTTGATTTTATTCATAAAATTTCAAAAACAGCAAAATTATATGGAATGGATTATAATCAAATAGTAGCTGGAATGGTGTCTCATCCTGAAATTTTTGAAAAATTTCCTATGATTTATGTAGGAATGCCAAGTGTAAGAAAAGAGCTTGGAATAAAAGGAAAATATGCTTCTTATAATCAATTTTTTGATGATATGGGACAAATTAAATATATGAAACAGATAAATTTGGCTATGCAAACTCCAGATAAAGATAGAACTCAAATACAAAGAGAATGGTTAAAACTTAATGAAAGAATTTATGTTGCTTTTATGATTTATTCAGGTAAAGCATTTTCTTTATTTCCTACAGCAAATTCAAAACAGAATAATAATAAATGGTATAACATATCTGAACTTAAAAAATTAGACCCAATTACAGCAAGATACTATTTTAATGTGTTTAAAAATTTAGCAAATGGTTTGGCTATATTTGACTTAAACAAGGTAAAAGAAGCCCATCATAAAATATATGAAATTCAAAAAATGTATACTCCAGATATTCTTCCTTCAGAAGAAAGAGTAAAAATGGAGATAAAATATAATCATCTTCAAATTTTCCCTGCACTTATTGGTATTTATTCGACTTTAGGTTTAATTGCTATTTTAATTGGATTTTTTGAAGTATTTAAAAAACAAAAACTTAAAAAAACTGAAATTGCATTTATAACTTTTGGGTGGTTAGCACTTATATTGCATACTGCAAATATGTTTTTAAGATGGTATATTTCAGGACATGCTCCTTGGAGTAATGCATATGAATCTATTATATTTATTGCTTGGGGTTCTGCTTTTGCTTCTTTAATGTTCTTTAAAAGAAGTATGTTAGCTCTTGGCGCTGGGCTATTTATGGCAGGTATGTTTATGATGGTTGCTCATTTAAATAATATTGATCCACAAATCACAAATATGGTACCTGTTTTAAAATCGTATTGGTTATTAATTCATGTAGCCGTAATTACTTCAAGTTACGGTTTCTTAGCAGTTGGTGGAATGCTAGGGCTTTTAAACTTAATTTTATTCGCATTTAAAAATAAATTTGATTTAGAATTTCAAATAAAAGAGATAAATAATATTATCTATTTATCTCTTTATATTGGGCTTGCTATGCTAACAGTTGGAACATTTTTAGGTGGTGTTTGGGCAAATGAATCTTGGGGTAGATATTGGTCTTGGGATCCAAAAGAGACTTGGTCACTTATTAGTATTATTGCTTATGCAATTATAATTCATACTAAATTTATTCCAAAAATGAGGGGAGAATTTATATTTTCACTTTTAGCATTTTTAAGTTTCTTCTTTATTTTAATGACATATTTTGGAGTAAACTTTTATATAGCACAAGGTCTTCATGCATATGGAAGAGGGCAAGGTGATGCAACTTGGTTTGTAGTTTTAAAAGATGGATTAGGAGTTTGGTTTACAGTCGTAGTAGCAACGCTTATTATGTCTATGACACATAAAAAGGGGTAAAAGGATGATCGTATGTATAGAATAATTAGTTTCAATTATAAAAATAGTGATGTAGAAACTAGAGGAAAACTATCAGTTTTAGTAAATCATTATGATGAGTTTAAAAAATATGGGGAAGTTATAATAGTTGCTACTTGTAATAGAATAGAATTAGCAACTTTTAGTAATTTAAAAAATCCGATTTTAGAAAAAATCACTCAATTGACTGGAGTTGATCCAAGCAAAGCTTTTATTTATGAAGGAGTAGATGCAATAAGACATATTTTCAAAGTTTTATCTTCTATTGATTCTATGGTTGTGGGTGAAACTCAAATTACTGGTCAATATAAAGAAGCATTTATGAGTGCATATGAAGAAGGTGCTGTGAAAAAAAATCTATCTCGTGTTATGCATCACGGCTTTAAATGTGCAAAAAGAGTTAGAAATGAAACAAATCTCTCAAGTAATCCTGTATCTGTAGCAAGTATAGCAGTTAAAAAAGCCAAAGAAGTATTAGGTGATTTAGGTGGTTATAGTGCGGTTGTAGTAGGGGCAGGGGATACAAGTAGAATTATTTGTAAACATTTAGAAAAAGCTGGTGTTAATATTATTTTAGTTAATAGAACTTATGAAAACGCAGCTGAGTTAAAAGAAGAGATAGAACATGTTAATGTAGATATTCATTCTATTGATAAATTACCTAAATTTATCAATAATTATAGACTTCTTTTTACAGCTACTTCAAGTAAAGAACCTATTATCAAACAAGATATGATTGAAGATAAAGAATTTCAAAGATATTGGTTTGATTTAGCTATTCCAAGTGATATCTGTAATATTGAAAATGAAAATATAAATGTTTTTAGAGTAGATGATTTGAAAGATATTAGTGAAGAAAATATCAGACAAAGGGAAAAAGAACTTCAAAAAGCAGAAAAAATTATAGAAGAAGAGATTCAAAATTATCTTAAATTTATTCAAGAGAGTGAAGTTACTCCTATGATTAAAATGTTGAGAAAAAAAGCAGAATTAATTGGTAAAGATGTTATACAAAATGCAATCAAAAAACATTTTATAAAAAAAGAAGATGAAAAAGAAGTTGAAAAAATAGTTTATACTGCTTTTAAAAGATTTTTACATAATCCAACATTAACTTTAAAAGAAAATGCTAATGAACCTCAAATTGATGTTTTACTTTCAAGTATTAAAAAACTATTTAAAATCGATGATAATTTAGTTGATAGTAATAAATGTGATTATAATTTTATAGTAAAAAAGGATAAGAAATGATTTTTATAGATGCGTGTTTAGGAAAAGAAACCGAAAGAACACCTGTATGGATGATGAGACAAGCTGGAAGATGTATTCCTGAATATAGAGCTCTTAGAAAAGAAGTTGGAAGTTTTATTGCAATGACAAAAAATCCTGATGTTGTGGCTAAAGCGACTATAATGCCAGTGGATAAATTTGGTGTTGATGCGGCAATTTTATTTAGTGATATTTTAAATTTACCAATGGAAATGGGGCTTCCTTTGAGATTTGAAGCTGGAGTTGGACCTATTTTTGATGAAACTATTTCAAGTATTAGTGATGTTGAAAAATTAGGCGATGGAAGTGAAAAACTAAGTTATGTTTATGAAGGTGTGAAAAAAATTAGAGAACAATTATCTGATGATAAAGCTCTAATAGGTTTTGCTGGAAGTCCTTGGACGATTGCTACTTATATGGTAGAAGGAAGAGGAAGTAAACAATATTCAAAAATTAAAAAAATGGTTTATTCTGATGAGAAAACTCTTCACGCACTTTTAGAAGTGAATACAAATCAAACTATTAAATATTTAAAAAATCAAATAAAAGCTGGTGCGAATGCCGTTATGGTTTTTGATAGTTGGGGTGGTGCTTTAGAAAAAGAGAAATTTTTTGAATTTAGTTGGAATTATATGTTAAAAATTGCAGATAAAATCAAAAAAGAGTATCCAAATATTCCTGTAATTTTATTTAGTAAAGGGACTGGACTTTATCTTGAAGATATGCTTGAAGGTAATTTTGATGTAATTGGAGTGGATTGGAATACTCCTATTGAATATGCAAATAAAATTGTAAATAATAAAAAAGTAATCCAAGGAAATATGGAACCTTGTCGTCTTTATAGCAAAGAAGCAACAAAAGAGGGTGCAGAGAAAATTGCAAATGTTATGAAAAATAGTAAACATATTTTTAATTTAGGGCACGGAATTTTACCTGATACTCCTTGGGAAAATGTAAAATATTTTGTAGATTTAGTAAAAGAAATTACTAAAAAATAAAAGGGAAAAAAATGGATTTTAGAAGATTACGATTAAAAAGAAATATGAGGGATTTAGTGAGAGAAACTCACATTACAATTGATGATTTAATTATGCCACTTTTTATCAAAGAAGATATGAAAGGTAAAAACGAAGTTTCTTCAATGCCTGGTATTTTTCAATTTGGAGAAGATAGTTTTCTTGATGAGGTTGCAGAATTAATTGAATTAGGAATTAAAGCTGTTTTACTTTTTGGTATTCCAAAACTTAAAGATAGTTGTGGAAGTGATGCTCTTGATGAAAATGGATTAATTGCAAGAAGTGTAAGAAAAATCAAAGAAAGATTTGGTGATGAAATTTTAGTTATTACAGATTTATGTTTTTGTGAATATACTGATCACGGACATTGTGGAATAATCAATCCAAAATTAAAAACTGTGGATAATGACTCAACTCTTGAAATAAGTGCAAAACAGGCTATTATTCACGCAAAAGCTGGGGCAGATGTGATTGCACCAAGTGGAATGATGGATAATATTATTACAACTTTAAGAAAAGCTCTTGATGAAAATGGTTTTAAACATATTCCAATTATGGCTTATTCTACAAAATTTGCATCAAGTTTTTATGGCCCATTTAGAGATGCGGCAGAATCAGCACCAAGTGCAAATGAAAATATTCCTAAAAACAGAAAAACTTATCAAATGGATTATGCAAATAGAAATGAAGCAGTGAGAGAAAGTATTGCTGATATGAATGAGGGTGCAGATATTCTAATGATAAAACCAGCTCTAAGTTTTATGGATATAATTAGAGAAGTAAAAGATGCTACAAAATTACCTCTTTGTGTTTATAATGTAAGTGGTGAATATTCAATGGTTAGAGCAGCAGCACAAAATGGTTGGGTAGATTATAATGATATGATGGTTGAAATTTTAGTTTCATTCAAAAGAGCAGGGGCAGATATGATTATTTCATATCACTCAAAAGATTTCGCAAAATTAGTAAAAGGAAAATAATGAAAAAAATAGTTATAGCAACAAGAGGAAGTAAATTAGCATTATGGCAAAGTGAACATATAAAAAGTGAACTTTTAAAAATTGATCCAAGTTTAGATATTCACTTAAAAATAGTAGTTACAAAAGGTGATAAAATTTTAGATAAGCCTTTGGCAAATATTGGGGGAAAAGGACTTTTTATTAAAGAAGTTGAAGATGAATTATTAAACGGAAATGCTCAAATTGCTGTTCATTCACTTAAAGATTTTGCAGTTGAATTTGATGAGGAACATTTTTCTCTTACTGCAATCACAAAAAGAGAAGATGTGAGAGATACTTTATTAAGTGAAAAATATGAAACTTTAGCAGATTTACCTGATGGGACAGTTATTGGAACAAGTTCTATAAGAAGAGCTATGCAATTAAAAGCTTTTAATCCAAATTTAGTAATAAAAGATTTAAGAGGAAATGTTGATACAAGAATTAGAAAACTAAAAGAGGGTCAATATGATGCTATTATTTTAGCAAAAGCAGGTCTTAAAAGACTAGGGCTTTTAAATAGTGTAAAATATGCAACTGCAATTGATACAGATATTATGATTCCAGCTATGGCTCAAGGTGCATTAGGAATTGAAACAAATAAAGACCCTGAAATTATTGAATTAGTTTCTAAACTTGATGATAAAAAAACAAGAATCTGCACAACAATTGAGAGAGAGTTCGTAAGAGAACTTAATTTAGGATGTCACGCACCGGTTGGAATCAAAGCAAAATTCCAAGAAGACGGAAGTATAAAAGTAAAAGCGATTCTTGAAAAAGCTAATGGCGAATTAGTGAGAAAAGAGATAGTAAGTGATGAATTTGATGGATTAGGTGTTAGATTCGCACAAGAATTTAAGGACTAAAAATGATAGATTTTGAAAAATTTGCTAAATATTCTCGTCCAGCTCCAAGATATACATCATATCCTACGGCTGTGGAGTTTAGGGATTTAACTCCTGAAGAAATTATACCTTTTTATCAAAATAGCACTAAACCTTTAAGTTTATATTTTCATATTCCTTTTTGTAAAAGTGCTTGTTATTTTTGTGGTTGTAGCGTAATTTATACAAGTAAAGAAGATAAAAAAGTAAAATATTTGAAGTATCTTAGAAAAGAACTTGAAATATTAAAAAAATATCTTGATACAAACAGAGAAGTAATTCAACTTCATTTTGGTGGTGGAACTCCTACATTTTTAAGTGCTGAGCAGTTAAAAGAAGTACTTAATATGATAAAAGAGTATTTCCCTAATTTTGCTAAAGATGCAGAAAATTCTATTGAAATTGACCCAAGATTTTTAACAGAAGAACAATTAAAAGTTTTAGTTGATGGTGGAATTAATAGAATTAGTTTTGGTGTACAAGATTTTAATGAAGCTACTCAAAAAGCAGTAAATAGAGTGCAAAGTTACGAACTTACAAAAAGTGTAGTAGATATGGCAAGAAAATATGGAATTAATTCTATAAATATTGATTTAATTTATGGACTTCCGTTTCAAACGTTAGAAACTTTCAAACATACACTTGATACAGTTTTGACTCTAAATCCTGATAGATTGGCTGTATTTAATTATGCACACGTTCCGTGGATGAAAAAGTCAATGAGAAAAATTGATGAAACAACTCTGCCTCATCCAAGTGAAAAACTAAAAATTTTAAAATATACAATTGATTTCTTTGAAAATAATGGTTATAAAATGGTTGGAATGGACCATTTTGCTAAGCCAACGGACGAACTTTTCAAAGCATTAGAAAAAGGGGAACTTCATAGAAACTTCCAAGGATACACTACAAAAGGTGGTGCTGATTTGATTGGAATAGGGCTTACAAGTATTGGTGAAACGGAAGATGCTTATATTCAAAACTATAAAGACCTTAAAAATTATGAAAAGGCTATAGATGAAGGACATCTTGCTACTTTTAGAGGAATTATCTTAAATGAAGAAGATAAAATAAGAAAAAGAATTATAATGGAGATGATGGCAAACTTCTCACTTGATATTAAAAGATTTGAAAAAGATACTGGAATTAACTTTTTTGAAAAATTTAAAAATGAAGTAGAAGAATTGCAAGAATTTGTAGATGCAGGACTTGCTACTATTACTCCTGAAAAAATTGAAGTAAATAAAACAGGTGCTATGCTTATTAGAAATATAGTTTTACCATTTGATGAATATTTCAAAAAAATGCAAAATCAAAAGGCATTTAGTAAAACAGTCTAAGAAATTCGAAAGAATTTCTTAGATAATTTTTAATGACAATAAAGTTTTTTAATAATTTGAGTATGTTTAAAATATCCAGGATATTTTAAAGTAATACTAAAAGGTTCAGAAAAATTAGGCTTTAGAGGTGGTTTAAAAGTAAAATATTTAATTTTATCAATTGTTTGAGGTTTTGCTTGTTTTTTATCTTTTCCACCAAAAATTTCAAATCCTCCACTTTTAAAAAAACTTCCTTTGGAATATTTGTTTCTATCGTTATTTATCAGTTTTACTTCAAGTTTACAGTAGTTTAATGGAAATCTTCCATTGTTTACAATAAATCCACCTATAAACATTGTTTCATTAAAAAGAATTCTTCTTTCTTTAACTTTTGATAAATATGCATGTTTCGTATATTTCTCAAGTATTACTATACTTAAAACTCCTCCAAATGTAGAAACTAAAAAAGAAGCAAAAATACCACTTATTATAATACTTGATTTTTTTGCTTGAGCAGAGAGAAGACTAAGAGCAATAAAAAGTATTACAAAAAATCCTACTGCTAACCAGTCTAATATCGAAAAATAAGGTAAATGCATTATTTTTTCCTACTGTTTTTTTCTTCTATACCGCTTATACCTTCTCTTCTTTTAAGCTCATTAAGTATGGCTTCTGGGTGTATATTTTTATAAGCTAAGGCAACCATTGAATGGAATAGTAAATCAGCTGCTTCATAAATTATTTCATCTTTATCATCATCTTTGACAGCAAAGCATAATTCACCAGCTTCTTCTACTACTTTTTTAAGAATAGAATTTTCACCTTTGTGATACAAACTTGCAACATAACTGCTTTTAGGATCAGCAGATTTTCTCTCAAGTAAAGTATGATAAAGAGTATCCATAAAGTTATATTTAGGTTCAACTTCAACTTTACTTACTATTTCACCTTTATCTAAGTTTGTAAAAAAGCATGAAATTCTACCAGTATGACAAGCTACTCCATTTTGTTTTACTTTAATTAAGAGTGTATCATTATCACAGTCAATTAACATCTCTTTAACTTCCTGTGTGTGTCCGCTTGTTTCACCTTTTTTCCAGATTCTTTGTTTACTTCTTGAATAGTAGTGAACAAGTCCAGTTTCTTGAGTCAATTTTAACGCTTCTTCATTCATATATCCAAGCATTAAAACTTCATTTGTTTCGAAATCTTGAATAACAGCAGGGATTAAACCCCCACTTTTTTCCCATTCTATTTTGATTTCACTCATTTTAAATTACTCGCTTTTTGTTTATCTTTAGCATCTATCCATAAATTTGGAACAACTCCACCAGGTGTTAAGAAAATTTTAGCATCTTTATTAGTTTTAAGTGCTTCGTTAAATTTACCTTGAACTTCAATTTGTTTAAGTTTAAGTAATTTAGGCGTTAAACTTTCTGAAATTAATTTATTAGCTTTTGCCTCGGCATTTGCTTGAATAGTGATCGCATCAGCTTGTCCTTGTGCTTGGATTTTTTTAGCTTCAGCCACACCTTTTGCAAGTTCTGCTCTTTTTTGTGCTTCTTGTTTAGCTCTTAAGACTTCATATTGAACTCTTTGTGCTTGTTGTTTTGCTACTTGAACAGCTAAGATTTGATCTTTTATTTTGTTTGGTAAAATAATTTGTCTAAGTTGAACTGATTCTAATATTACAGGGTTATATTGTAATTTAGCAAGTTTTTCTTGCATTGTTGAGTTGATTAAAGTTGCAATTTGATTTCTTTTTACTGGTAATTCTTCCGCTGGAAATCTACCTATAATATTTCTAACAACATCTCTAACAAGTGGATTTATTATTTTATCTTCCCAGTTAAATCCATATGTTGCAATAGTTTGAGATGCTGTTTTTGGATTAAGTCTATAACCAACTGTAAGTTCAATTGTAACAGGAAGTCCTCTTGCATCTAAAACTCCAATTGCCGGATAAAGTTTAATTCCGCCTCTTGTATCTTCCATACTTCCTGCTTCTGCCATTTGTTTATAGTTTATAATATGCATTTTTGTATCAACAACATATACTTTTTGGAGTATTGGAATATAAAAATGCATTCCAGCCCCAAGAGGTTTAGGGTCAAATTTACCAGTAGTTGATAAAATACCAACTTCACCTTGGTTGATAACTACAAAAGGTTTTGCAAATATTGCCAAAATTATTAAAATACCTATTATCCAAACTATTGGTTTATTTAAAAAGTTTGGTAATTCAGGTGGAGTAAAATTATTCCCACCACTGTTGTTTGAATTGTTGTCGTTGTTTTTTTTAAAATAGTCGTTGTAATTTGTTGCCATGTTTTTCCTTAAATATATGTTAAATATTTGTTATATTTTTCATTTCTTCCATAAACTACATCAAAATATGCAGATTGGATTTTTTCTGTTATAGGTCCTCTTGCACCATTTCCTATAATTCTTGCATCAATTTCATTTACAGGAGTAATTTCAGCTGCAGTTCCAGTGAAAAATGCTTCATCAGCTATGTAAGCTTCATCTCTTGTAATTCTTCTTCTTTCAACTTCTATTCCTAAATCTTTTGCAAGCTCTAAAACAGTAGCTTGTGTAATTGATTCAAGTGAATTATCATTTGGAGGAGTAATTAACTTTCCATCTCTTACGATAAAGAAACATTCTCCACTTCCTTCAGCTATAAATCCTTCACTATCAAGTAATAAAGCTTCTTCATATCCAGCTTCCATTGCTTCAAATTTTGCCATTTGGCTATTTAAATAATTAGCTGCTGCTTTTGCTTTTCCAAAAGTAGAAGTTACTGGATTTCTTGTGATAGAAGATACTTTTACTCTAATTCCTTTTTCAAGTCCTTCATCTCCTAAATACGCTCCCCATTCCCAAGCTGCAATTGCAGTATCAACTGGAGCACCGATATGATAAAGTCCCATTTTTCCATATCCAATATAGATTAAAGGTCTTAAATAAACATTTCCTTTGAATTCATTTTTTCTAAGAAGTTCAATTTGAGCATCTTCTAATTCTTTTTGTGAATATTTAACATCAAGTTTTACTATTTTTGCAGAGTTTAAAAGTCTTTTTGTATGGTCCTCTAATCTAAAAATAGCTAATCCTTTATCAGTTTGATAAGCTCTTGTTCCTTCAAAAACACCATTTCCATAATGTAGAGTATGAGTTAAAATATGAACTTTTGCATCAGCCCAATTTACAAATTCTCCATTCATCCAAATATATTTTGCTTCATTCATATACTTTTCCTTAAATTTTTTGCTTATTTTATCAAAAAAAGAGGAAATTTTATTATAATTGTAATAATTTTATAAAAAGGAAGTATTTATGATAGCTAAAAAATTTTTAGGAAGTAATGAATTTGATGGAGAATTGATAGATGTAGTTTCGCCGTATGACGGGAAAGTTGTAAGTAAATATGTAAAGTGTGATGAAAATGATGCTAAAAAGGCTTTGGAAATTGCAAAAGAGGCTTTTAAAGAAACTAAAAAGTCAAAATTATCTCAACGAATTGAATGGCTTAAAGATGTAGCAAAAAAATTAAAAGAAAAACAAGAATATTTTGCTGAATTAATCACAAAAGAGGTTGCAAAACCAATATCTCAATCAAGAGTAGAAGTACAAAGATGTATAGAAAATATTGAGTTAGTTGCAAGTGAACTCATTAATTTAAATGGTGAAACTTTTAGTACTGATGCAACTGAAAGCGGATTTAAAACCCAAGCGTTTTATAAAAGAGTACCAGCAGGGGTTGTGGTAGCGATTACTCCTTTTAATTTTCCACTTAATTTAGTAGCACACAAAGTTGCTCCAGCCCTTGGTGCAGGAAACAGTGTAGTTTTGAAACCTACACCAGAGGCACCGATGGTTAGTTATGCATTTGCTAAACTTTTTATAGAGAGTGAATATGCCGTGCCTAATGCTTTGAGTGTAGTTTATGGAGATGCTGAGGTTGGAAGTGCATTAGTTACAAGTCCTATTCCAAGAATAGTATCTTTTACAGGAAGTGTTATGGTTGGAAAGATAATTACTCAAAGTGCAGGAATTAAAAAAGTAGCCCTTGAACTTGGTGGAAATGCAGCTACTTTTGTTGAAAGCACGGCAGATTTGGATAAAGCAGCCGCAAGATGTGCGATTGGTGCTTTTGCGAACTCTGGACAAGTTTGTATAAGTTTGCAAAGAATTTATGTTGATTCTAAAATTTATGATGAATTTGCTGAGAAGTTAGCAAATGAAAGTAAAAAACTAAAAGTTGGAAATCCGTTTGAAGAGGATACTTTTATGGGGCCACTTATAAATGGAGATAGTGTCAAAAGAGCGAAATCGTGGGTAGAGAGTGCAATTAGTGAAGGTGCAAAGGTAGTTGCCGGAAATGAAGTAAAAGAGGGTAATATATTTGCTCCAACTATTTTAAAAGATGTAACTGATGATATGAATGTAATTTGCGAAGAGGTTTTTGCACCGATTGTTAGTTTAGTAAAAGTTAATTCATATGAAGAAGCAATGCAAAAGATGAATAATTCTCCTTATGGTCTTCAATTTTCTATTTTTACAAATAGAATTGATTTAATGAAAAGAGCGATTGAAGATTTTGAGTGTGGGGGAGTGGTAATTAATGATATTCCGACTTTAAGATTTGACATTCAGCCGTATGGAGGTTATAAACTTAGTGGAATTGGAAAAGAGGGTCCAAAATATGCTCTTGAAGAGATGACAGAAATTAAATCTGTGGTAATTTGCTAATGAAAGCTATTGTTTTACTCAATATGGGAGGACCAAGAAATTTAGATGAGGTTGAGGTGTTTTTGAAAAATATGTTTTTAGATAAATATATTATTCCTGCACCTATTTTGATTCGTAAATTTGTATCTTGGTATATTACAAAAAACAGAAAAGAAGAATCAAAAAGTAATTATAAATTATTAGGTGGAAAATCTCCAATTGTTGCTTATACAGAGAGTTTGGTTGAGAAGTTGTCTGAAAAATATGATACTTATCAAATAATGAGATATACTCCTCCTTTTGCAAGTGAAGTGGTGCCGAAATTGACTCATTATGATGAAATAATCGCAGTGCCTTTGTATCCGCACTATTCACAAACTACTACAAAATCATCAGTAGAAGATTTGATGAATGAAGCAAAAAAGTATGATTTAGAAAGTAAAATTAAAGTAATTGAGCCATATTTTGAGAGTGAAAAATATAATAAATTAATTATAGATAGAATAAAAGAGACTCTAAAAAATGATAAAGCAGAAGAGTTTGAGCTTATTTTTTCAGCTCACGGACTTCCAAAGAAGATAATTGAAAAAGGTGATGTTTATCAAAGCCATATCGAAAAAAATGTGGAAATTTTAAAAAAAATGCTACAAAAAGAGAATCTAAACTTTAAAAATGTGCATTTAGCATATCAATCAAGATTAGGACCGATGGAGTGGATACGACCATATTTAGATGATAAACTTAAAGTTGTTGATAAAAAAGTAATAATTTATCCTATTGCCTTTACTATTGATAACTCTGAAACGGAGTTTGAACTTGATATCGAGTATCGAGAAATTGCTGAGAATTTAGGAATAGAAGATTATAGAGTGGCAAAATGTTTAAATGATAGTGATGAGTTTGTAGAGTTTTTGTTAAGTTTGTTATAATTTCGAAAAAAAGGATTTAGATGAAAAAGTTATTAGTTATTTTTATGTTTCTTATGAGTGCATTTGCAACAGATTGGAGTGGAAAAGTTGATTGGGCTATGACTTATAATCAAGCTAAAATGATTTCAGAACAGACAGGAAAACCTATTTTTGTAGATTTTGCACTTAGTCATTGTCCGCCTTGTAAATGGATATCAAATAATATTTATACAAATGAAAAAGTAGCAAAATATATGAATAAACATTTTGTAAATCTTTTATATATTGTAGATGAACAAGTACCTCCAGCAGAAGTTAGACAATATTTCAAAGGAAGTACTCCAACACTTTTAATTATTAAAAATGGAAAATTAATTAAAAATCAAGTTGGAATTCAAAGAAGTTGGATAAGTAATCCAGAAGAGTTTATAAACTTTTTGAGAGTTAAATGAAAAAACTTTTAATTTTTTTTCTTTTAATTTTTGCTTTTGCTAAACCTTTAAGCATAGATGAAGCATTTAAGCCAAGTTTTATTCCGCAAAAAAATGGAGTAGAATTTGACCTTAAAATGGCAAAAGGTGTGCATATTTATAAAAATAAATTTCAAGTTTTTGTAAATGATAAGTTAGTTAAATTAAAATTACCAACGGCACAAAAAGATATGTTTGGAGATGATGCTTATTTTAAAGAATTTAAAATTTTTATTCCTGCTAAAAATTCAGAAATAAAAGTAAAATATGAAGGGTGTGGGGCTACAGTTTGCTATGCACCACAAACAAAAATTTATCATTTAAAAACTTTACCAAAAAGTGAAACTCAAGAAAATAAAGTTACAAATTTATTAAAAAATGCCTCTTTATTGAAAATTTTAGTAAGCTTTTTTGTTTTTGGAGTATTACTTAGTTTAACTCCTTGTATTTTTCCTATGATTCCTATTCTCTCAGGGCTTTTAGTTAAAACTGCTCATAAAAGTAGCTTTTTAGTTTCAGTTATTTATGTTTTAAGTATGAGTGTAACTTATACAATAGCTGGAGTTTTAGCTGGAATTTTTGGAGCAAATATTCAGGCACTTTTTCAAAATCCATATGTAATTATCACATTTAGTTTGGTTTTTATTTTGCTAGCACTTAGTATGTTTGGATTTTTTGAAATAGGACTTCCTGCATCAATTCAGACAAAACTTACTAAAAAAAGTGATGAAGCTGGTAAAAAAGGTGGACTTTTAGGTGTTGCAATTATGGGATTTTTATCTGCATTAATTGTAGGACCTTGTGTGGCACCACCCTTGGCTGGAGCTTTGATTTATATTTCACATACTGGAAATGCTCTCTTAGGTGGAGTGGCACTTTTTATAATGAGTATAGGAATGGGACTTCCACTACTTATTATGGGACTTGGAGCAAATAAACTTATTCCAAGAGCCGGCAAGTGGATGATAATGGTAAATAAAATTTTTGGTGTTATTATGCTTGGAGTGGCTATTTGGTTTTTAGATAGAATTTTCTCTGAAAATATTATCATTATTTTATGGGCTATTTTATTAATTGGAGTTGGCTTATATCTAAATCCATTTACAAAAATTGAAAACTATAAAGATACAATTTTAAAAACAATTGCATTTATTTTATTAGTAGTTGGAAGTGGTTTGATTTTTAAAGTTATAAATCCACCACAATATCAAATTCAAAAACAACAACTTTGGCAAAAAGTGGATTCTTTAAATGAATTACAAAAAATAGTTAAAAGTAATAAAAAAGTAATAGTTGATTTTACGGCAAAATGGTGTGTGGCTTGTAAAGAGTATGAAGAAACTACTTTTAAAAATAAAAAAGTTTTGCAAGAGTTTAAAAATTATAAATTAATTCAAATAGATATTACAAATTCCAAAGATAAAATTACAAAAAAATTTGAAATATCTGGACCTCCTACGATTTTAATTTTTGAAAATGGAGAGTTAAAACAAAAAATTGTTGGATATAGAAATAGAGATGAGTTTTTGAAAATTTTAGAAAGATAAGTTTTATCTTTCGTTATTTGATTGCTTATGACATTTTATGAATTTATTTATGTTGTT
The DNA here is from genome assembly GCA_030826765.1 of Nautiliales bacterium. Classification (GTDB taxonomy): domain Bacteria; phylum Campylobacterota; class Campylobacteria; order Campylobacterales; family JAADDX01; genus JAUUDM01. The sequence goes on along the minus strand of JAUUDM010000022.1, from coordinate 3,233 downwards.
TTTTGATTTTACAGATTCATCATTTTGTTGATTTTTTATTGTCTTATTCGATTTTTTAATTAAGCCAGATTTAAAGATGATTATCAACAATTATCTTTATATGGAAGAGTTAAAGAAATTAGAAAAAAATTAGCTTATTAGATAATGAAGAAGCTAAATTGTTATTTATTTATCCAAAAATTGATAAAAAATGTGATTTTAGTGGAAAGGAAAATTTTAACAATATAAAAAAAATTGATATAATTCCCTTAAAAAAGGAAATAATTGCCTCTTACTTCTTTAAATGAAAATCAATTAAAATCAGCAACTGCAGATATGGGCTATAATCTTATTATAGCTTCAGCAGGGACTGGAAAAACATCTACAATTGTTGGAAGAATTGCTCATTTACTTAAATCAGGAATAAAACCAGAAGAAATTTTACTTCTTACTTTTACAAATAAAGCTTCATTAGAGATGAAAAATCGGGTTAGCAATTTTTTTAAAGATGCAAACAAAATAGAAGCAGGAACTTTTCACGCAGTTAGTTATAGGTGGCTTAAAAGACTAAATAAAAATATTACTCTAAAATCTACAAGAGATTTAAAAATACTTTTTAAATCAATTTATGACAAAAGAAGTTTTCATCAGATTGAAGGTGATCCGTATCAAAGTAGTTATCTGTTTGATATTTATTCTCTTTTTTTAAATGCAAATGCTCCTGATTTTACGGAGTGGCTGAGTAATAAAAATCCAGTTCAAGAGGGTTTTTGTACTATTTATGAAGGTATTTTTGAAGAGTATGAAGAGATGAAAAAGGCTTATAATTTAGTTGATTTTAATTCTTTGCTTTTGATGATGATAAATGAACTTAAAAATGGATGTGAAAACAGTTTCAAAGAAGTTTTAGTTGATGAATATCAAGATACAAATCCACTTCAAAATGAGTTTATAAATGCAGTTGAGAATGGGAGTCTTTTTTGTGTGGGAGATTATGACCAGTCTATTTATGCTTTTAATGGGGCGGATATTTCTATTATTTCTACTTTTGATGAAAGATATTCGGATGCAAATGTATTTACACTTACAAAAAATTATAGAAGTTATGCTGAAATTTTGGATTTAGCAAATAGAGTTATCAAATATAACCCAAGGATTTATCCTAAACAGCTTGAAGTTGTTCGTGGGAAAAGTGGAATTAATCCAAAACTTTTAGTTTATGAAGATACGATAAAACAATATAAAGATATTGCAAATAAAATATCACTTTCAAATACTCAAAAAGATGAAATAGCCGTTTTATTTAGAAATAATTCAAGTGCCGATGGAATAGAAATTTATCTAAGAGAACTAGCAATCCCAACGAGAAGAAAAGGTGGGGTAGGATTCTTTGATACAAAAGAAGTGAAAGTAACACTTGATATCCTTACATTTTTACATAATCCAAAAGATATAATGAGTTTTATTCATATTTTTGAATATGCCAAAGGTGTGGGAAGTGCTATTGCGAATGATATTTATGAAGCACTTAAAATTTTAGGACACGGAAATGCTAAAAAAGGATTTTTAGATCCAGATATCACTCAAAAAGTATTTACTAAAAATAAAAAATCAGTTCAACTTGGACTTTTTGATGATTTTATGATTTTAGGAAGTGTTTTGAAATTCAAAGAGTTAAATTTTGAAGAAAATTTCTTAAAAAATCCAATCTTAAAACATCCAAAACTTACAAAAGAGGGTGGAGAATTTTTATATAATTTTTATAAATATCTTAAACATATTTCTCATTTTAAAAATCCAAGTTCAATTTTTGAAGAGACATTAAATAGTAAAATATTTATTCATATCGTAGATAATTTAGCCATAACCAGATCAAAAGATAAAACGGGAAAATTGGATAAAGATAGATTTGAAAAAGCAAGAGTTAAAATATTAAATAGAGTAAAACTTCTTAGAAATTTACTGAGAAACTATAATTCTTTAGAAAGATTTTTAAATGCAATGGTGCTTGGAAGTAGCGAATTTACAGAAGGGGCAGGAGTTAATCTCCTTAGTGTTCACGCGAGCAAAGGGTTAGAATTTAAAGAAGTTTATATAGTAGATTTGATGCAAGGAAGATTTCCAAATACAAAACTGGCAAGCAGTGCTGGTGGAGTTGAAGAAGAGAGAAGACTTTTTTATGTAGCGGTTACAAGAGCGAAGAATATTTTATATTTATCTATGGCAAAAAGAGATTTGATTAAAAAATTGGAATTTGAGCCAAGCCAGTTTTTGAATGAAGCTGGGTTTAAAATTTGATTATGTTATAATAAATAATTATTTTAGAAAGGAATAAAATGAAAAAAGTTTTGATTATGTGTACAGGGAATAGTTGTAGAAGTATTATTGGTGAGGCATTAGTAAATGCAAAACTTGAAGGAGTTGAGGCAAAAAGTGCAGGAGTAGCACCATCAGGAAAAGTTAATCCTAATGCTAAAAAAGTTTTAGAGGCAAATGGAATCTGGAAGGATGAGTATTACTCTAAACATTTAAATGATGTTATTGATGAGGATTTTGATTTAGTTGTAACTGTTTGTGATAATGCAAAAGAGACTTGTCCTATTTTTCCAAAGCCAACTCCAAAAATTCACGTGGGATTTGAGGATCCAGACGGGAAAGAGTATGCAGAGTTTGAAAAAACTTATAAAGAAATAGAAGAAGAACTTCTTCCTAAAATAGAAGAGTTTTTTAAAAGTAATTAACTTTTAAAAATTTTATCATACTCCTCTTCATCAAAAGCTACGATAATTTTTCCATCGTATTCAATTACTGGTCTTTTGATGAGTAAATTTTCTTTGCAAAGCCACTCTCTTTTACCTTCATCATCTAAATTAAGTTCTTTTAGTTTTAGAGTCCTATATTTTGTCCCACGATTATTAAAAAGCTTATCGATTGTTACTTGCTTAAGCCATTCATCTATTTTTTCACAACTTACTGGAGTTTTTTTGAAATCAACGAATTCAAATTCTATTCCTTTTTCGTTAAAATATTTTTTTGCTTTTCTTACACTTCCACAAGTTGGTATTCCATACATTTTTATCATTTTTTATTCTCCTTAACATTAAATTATAAGATACTGACTAAATAAACGAGACAACCATAAATTTTAATGTAGAAAAATTGATTAAAAAAGTGTGCTTAAAATCTCTGATTTCCACACTTTTCCATTTTTCGAAATGTCTAAAATTTGTGCTATTGTTGAGTGTTTTAGGTCA
>JAUUDM010000033.1 GCA_030826765.1 Nautiliales bacterium | reverse complement strand
CCTAATGTCACTCCCATTACTCTAGCTATTTTTCTCAATTCCATTTTTTCTACAAATAATTTATATATCATATCTTTTTGTTCTTGTGTTAGTCTTTTATATTTTTTATATTTCTTCCCTTTGTTAAATCCCACTTTCATACTTTCTAACCTTTAAGTTTTTTTATTAAATTATATCACTTCTTAATTCATTTAGTCAGTACCTATCAAATTTTGTTGTTTATAAAAAAAGTAGTATAATTAGTATAAATAAAATTTATACAAAAGGTAAATAGAATGGATTATACTAAACCAATAGAGATTGCTGAGAATATTTTTTGGGTAGGGTATGTTATTCCTAATGACCCATTTCAATGTCATGTTTATTTAATAAAAAATGGAGATGAATCTATTTTAATTGACCCAGGAAGTATGATAACTTTTCCTGTGGTTTTAGAAAAAATAACCTCTATTTTGCCACTTAGAGATATAAAATATATTATAATGCATCATCAAGACCCAGATATTGTTGGATGCTTTTCTACACTTGAGAAGTTATTTCCAAAAGGTGAAAGATATATTATAACTCATTGGCGAACACAAATGCTTCTTAAACATTATCAGTGGAAGACTCCTTTTTATTTAATTGATGAAAATGAATGGAAATTAAAAGCAAAAGATTTAGAACTTGAATTTGTTTTTACTCCTTATGCACATTTTGCAGGAGCATTTGCTACTTATGATAAAAAAAGTAAAATTTTGTTTTCAAGTGATTTATTTGGTGGATTAACGCCTGAATTTCAACTTTTTGCAAAAAGTGCTGATGAATATTTTGACTATGCAAAGCCATTTCATAAACATTATATCCCAACTAAACAAATTTTAAATTATGTTATTGATAGAATGGAAGAAAAAGATATTTCTTTAGTAGCACCTCAACATGGAAGTATTATCAAAAAAGAGATTATTAAACCTTTATTTGATAAATTAAGACAATTGAATTGTGGACTTTATTTAATGGATGATTATTATGATGATATTATTGTTTTAAATAAAGTTGATGAGGTTTTAAATAGTATTTTTAAAGAAGCCCTTATTACAAATTCTGTAGATAATTTATTAAAAACATTTTTTAGTTATATAAAAGAAGTAATTCCGAATATTATATCTTTAATTGTTATAAATGAAAAGAAATCTTTTATAATAGAAAATTATGAAGTAAAAAAATATAATAAAAATATTGATATAAACTCATATAATTGTAAAAAAAATATCAAAACTTATTTATTAGATGACTCAGAAAATAATGTAGGAGAACTTGTATTTTGTTATGAGAATGATATTACAAAAGAGAATAGAGATTTTTTAAATCTTTTGTTTAAAAATTTAGTACATATAATAGGGGTATCGTTAAAAAAAGAGATTGCATTTGATAATTTAAAAGAAAAAGAACAAGAACTTTATGAAAAATCTATTACAGACCCTCTTACTAAACTATATAATAGAAATTATTTAATAGAATTTTTAGAAAATAAAATAAAAGAATCTAAAAGATATAATTTTCCTTTTTCTATAGCTATGATAGATATAGATTTTTTCAAAAAAGTAAATGATACTTATGGACATTTAATTGGTGATTGTGTCTTAAAAACATTATCATTAAATTTAAAAAAACATTTTAGAAATAGTGATATGGTTGCAAGATATGGAGGAGAAGAATTTATTATAATAATGCCTTTTATTGATTTAAAAAATGCTTGTAAAAAAATAGAAAATTTTAGAAAAGAAATAGAAAATTATTCTTTTTGTGATTCAAATTTAAAAATTACAATTTCAGTCGGTGTAGAGGAGTATAATAAAAAAGATGATTTATATGAATTAATAGAAAAAGTTGATAAGAAATTATATTTAGCAAAAGATTCTGGAAGAAATAAAGTAATTTGTTAGTATATAAAATAGTATGATTGACTTTTTAACTTTTAATACATTTATTTCTCAAAAAGTTTTACTGATTTTTTACTATTTTTTTGCAATTTTTATTCCTATTGGGTTTTTCTATTTTAGAAGCTATCTTAAAAAATATCAGTTTTTTAGTAAAATATATAATTTAGTTGAGGAAACTTATAAAAATTTGAATAAAAATGAAAAAATATTAACTATTTTATTTATTATATTTCTATTTTTTATGTTTGAACTATTTTTAAGAATGTTTTTTGAAATGATGATAGGATATTTTGATATGCACGATTATTTACATAAATTAATGGAGATGAAATGAAAGATAGAATAAAAAAATCACTCAAAAAAGCATTTATAAGTTTAGCTAAAATTACACCAATGATTTTAGCTGTTATTGGACTTGTAGGACTTTTTGAAGCATATGTGACTCCTAAGATGTTACAAAGCCTTTTTAATGGTAGTTTAATTCACGATGAATTAATTGGGATAGTTGCTGGGGCTGTTTCTATAGGTCAGCCATTTTTGAGTTATATAATCGGCGGGGAACTTCTAAAAGATGGTGTTAGTTATTACGCCGTTACTGCTTTTATATTATCTTTTGTTACATTAGGAGTTATTCAATTACCTTTGCAAATAGAAATATTTGGAAAAAGATTTACTACTATTGTAAATGTTTTAAGTTTGATTTTTAGTGTAATAGTTTCTGTGGCAACTGTTTGGACTCTTAAAGTATGGGGGCTTATATGAAAACTGGTATTATAATGCTTGGTTTAGTGATTTTATCTTATATTAGCTTATATTTTTTTGGCTCAGATACCATTTTTGTAGCTTTAAAAGATAGTTTTAAAACTCTAAAAGAACTTTCTTTTGTATTTGCAGTTGTATTTGTGATGATGTTTATAATTGATATGTTTATTGATGATAAAAAAATAGCAAAATATTTTGATACTAAAAGTGGGGTAAAAGCTTATTTTATTGCACTTATTGGTGGGATTTTATCTCACGGTTCATCATATGCGTGGTATCCTTTGCTACAAAGTCTAAGAGAAAAAGGAATCAAAGATAGTTTACTTGTTACATTTTTATATGCAAGAAGTATAAAACTTCCTTGGCTTCCTATGATGATTGTATATTTTGGGACAGGCTTTACAATAATTTTGATGTTTTATATTATGGTTGGTTCATTATTACAAGGATTTATAGTAAAAAAATTATATGAAGAATAATATAATATTGTTATTTTAAAGTAGTATAATATAAAAAATAAATCAAAGGGGAAAAAATGAAATTTAACATTCCAGCAGATGTACCTGCTAAAAAGGTGGCAACTTACAAAAAAAATCTAAAAGAAGCAACTAATAATTCAAATCGTTTAATGCTTTTTGCTGGGGATCAAAAAGTAGAACATTTAAATAATGATTTTTATGGAAAAGGTATTGCAAAAGATGATAGTAATCCAGAACATCTATTCAAAATAGCTTCACAAGCAAAAATTGGAGTTTTTGCTACACAGTTTGGGCTTATTAGTAGATATGCAAGAGATTATAAAAATATTCCATATTTAGTAAAACTAAATTCAAAAACAAATTTAGTTCCTTATGATGCCCAAGATCCTTATTCTGAAGCATGGTTTAGTGTAGATGATGTAGTGGATTTTGCTAAAGAAAGCGGACTTGATATAAAAGGTGTTGGATATACTGTTTATTTGGGTGGAAAGTATGAGCATTCAATGCTAAAAGAAGCAGCTCAGATTGTTCATCAAGCACATAAAAATGGACTTTTAGCTGTTTTATGGATTTATCCAAAAGGTAGATTTGTAAAAAATGAACACGATAGACATTTAATTGCTGGTGCAGCAGGTGTGGGTGCTTGTTTGGGTGCTGATTTTATCAAGTTAAAAGTGCCTTTTGATAAAAATGGTAATCTTGATGTAAAAGGACTTCAAGAAGTAACATTAGCAGCTGGTAGAAGTGGTGTGCTTTGTGAAGGTGGAGCAAAAGTTGATGAAAAAGCTTTCTTAGAAGAATTATATGCTCAAATTCACAAAGGTGGAAGTAGAGGAAATGGAACTGGGAGAAATATTCATCAAAGAGACTTGAAAGAAGCTGTAAATTTGGCAAATGCTATTTATGCGATTACTTGTGAAAATGCAACTGTAAAAGAAGCTTTGAAGTTACTTAAATAAGGGGGGAAAATGAATTTCAAAGAAGCGATTAAAAAATCTGCAATTAGTATTTTAAAAATTTTACCAATGTTTATTGCAATTGTATGGTTAGTTGGAATTTTTCAAGTTTTTGTTACTCCAAAGATGTTAAGTCATTTTTTTGATGGAGCGTATCTTCACGATACAATAACTTCAATAGTATCTGGGAGTGTTACAATAGGACAAGTTGTTTTGTCTTGTATTGTAGGATTTGCTTTATTGAAGAAGGGAGTAACTTTGTTTGGAGTAACTGTTTTTTTTCTTGCTTTTACTACAATAGGAGTAATTCAAATGCCACTTCAAATGGAGTTACTTGGTAAAAGATTTACAATTATTCAAAACTTTATGGCAATTGTATTTATTATTATAAGTTCATATATTATAGTTTTTTTAATGGAAAGTTTATGAAATCTGGAATTATGATGTTAAGTATTTCAATATTAATTTATGGAGTTTTTTTTCATTTTTTCCCAGATAAAACTTACACAGCTTTTATGAAAAGTTTTCATATTTTTGAGAAACTACTTTTAGTTTTATTGATTATTTTTATTTTTACTGTTTTAAGTAATTTATTTATAAATAAAGATAAAATTGCTAAATATTTTTCTAATTCTTTTAGAGGATATTTTACATCTTTGTTTGCTTCGTGGCTAGCGATGGGTCCAACTTATGCTTGGTATCCACTTTTATCTACTCTCAAAGAAAAAGGAATAAAAGATTCTGTTTTAGTGGTATTTTTGTTTGCAAGAGGAATTAAACCTATTTGGTTTCCTCTTATGATTGTTTTTTTTGGGTTGAAATATACAATTATATTTGTAATGATAGTATCAATATTTGCTGTTTTGCAAGGATTTTTATATAAATACTTATTTGAAAATAATATTTAAGATATAATATAAAAAATGAATTAAAGGAATGAAATGGAATTGATAAATTCAATTAGTGAATCTTTCAAAGATTTAGGAAGATGGGATATTAAAAAATTATCGTTAATTAATGGAATTATTTGGCTTTTTGTTTGGCTAATTTTAGGTTATATTTTTTGGCAACCTATGATAAATTTTACGACACATTTATTAAATATAATGCCTTTTAGTTTTATTAAATATAGTGGAGCTTTTATAATATATACTATTTTATGGATTCAAGCTATATTTATAACTGTAGGGATTATTTTTTCACTTTTTAATGAACTTGTAGAAAAAGAGCTTGAAAAAACACATTTTCATTATGTAGCGATTACAGCAGGGGCTTTTATAATTGCTTTTTGGACTTTTATATTTTGGCATTATGATTCATCAGCACTTGCTTATATAGAAAATTTTCTTAAAATATTACCATTTTCTACAGTTGAGCAACTTATGAGTATTTTAGTTTCAGCACTTTTATTTTATATGCTTTATTCAGCATCTATTTCATTTACATTTTTATTTTTTATGATTGAAAAATTATCTGATTTAGCAGACGAAGAATATCCAGAATTTGATACAAATTCAGTAAATATCCCCAAAATTATTTTGATAATTTGTAGAGATTTTATTCTGTTTTTAGTGGGAGTGATGTTGCTTTTACCTTTTATGCTTATTCCTTTTGTTAATATATTTTTATTATTAGGATTGTGGGCTTTTATGATTAAAGATAGTTATTATAGTTTGATAACAATGATGTTTGGAGATAGTGAACTTAGTAAAAAAGAAATATGGGGATTATCTGTAAGTTCTGTAATTTTAAATTTTTTACCAATTATAAATATTTTTGCTCCAGCATTTGGAATTTTAAATTTTTATAACTATATTTTAGAAAAAAAACTTGATAAAGGAGGTAATTAAATGGATGAAAAAGAAGTAAAAATGACACTTAAAGATATTGATATTCCGTTTTGGAATTTAGTTTTATTTCTTATAAAACTTGCATTTGCATCAATTCCAGCATTGTTTGTGGTAACTTTTGTAATGGGATTATTTTTTTCATTGATAGGTGGTTTGTTTGAAGCTATAATGTTTCATGCTTAATTTTGATATAATAAAATAAAAGGATAAGAAAATGTTTAAAGAATTTATAGAAAAAATGGAAGAGTGGACTTTGCAAAAAGAAGAAGAGTTAGCAAAAAAATGTGAGATTCCTGCAGAAACAGTAGATAAGCAATTAGAAATTTTGACTAAAAAAAGAGATGAATTAAAAGCAAAATGTGATGAGCAGTTAAATGAATTTGATAAATTTATTGATAGACTTGAAAAAATTAAAAAGAAGATAAAATGTTCATAAATAGATTTGATAATGATTTATTAAAAGAGTTTTCAACACTCTCAATTATTAGTGGAATTTTGTTTATAATTGCTGGTGCTGTTGCTATTATTTATCCGGTAGTTGGAAGTATTAGTATTGTATTTGTAATAGCTACACTTTTTATAGTAGCAGGTATTGTAAAAGCATATTTAACTTTTAAAGCTCATAATCATTCAGCGGGTGCTTTTTTTAAATCTCTAATATTATTGCTTACAGGTGTTTTACTTTTTGTTTATCCAGTAGCAGGGACAGTAACTTTAGCTATTTTACTTGCAGTTTATTTTTTTATTGATGGATTTTCAACACTTTATATGGCTTTAGAATTTAAACCATTAAAAGGATGGTGGCTTCAATTATTAAATGGAATTTTAAGTCTAATATTAGGTATTATAATGATTGTTGGATGGCCATTTACCTCACTTATTACAGTGGGAATAATTGTTGGTATTAGTTTTATTTTTGATGGAGTGTTTATGACTTATACCGGATTTTTGGCTAAAAAATTATAAAGGTAAAGAATGGAATATTTTTATTATTTTGTTTTAACATTTGTTTTATCAACTCTTTTTGCATTAGGAGGAGTAGGAAGTGCTACGGCACTAGTTCCACTTTTGAATATGATGGGACTTCCTTTTGGACTTGCAAAAGCAACGGGGCTTTTTGTAAATACCTCAACTACAATTACAGCAAGTCTGATGAATCTAAAAAGGGGTGTTTTAGATATTAGATTTACTTTTCCTCTTGCAATTTCACTTATGCTTTTTGCACCTGTGGGGGCTTATTTATCTAAATATGTAGATGTTAATATTATGAAATGGCTTTTAGTTGCATTTTTACTATTTAGTGCTTCTATGATGCTTTTTGGTAAAAAAGAGACAAAAGTTATTTATACTAAAAAATGGCTTTTATATTTAATTGGAAGTGTAGTTGGAGTTTTTAGTGGAATGATTGGAGTAGGTGGGGGAAGTTTGATTATGCCTTTACTTATAATTCTTGGATACGATGCTAAAAAAATGGCAGTTGCTGTTAGTTTTATTATTCCATTTTCTACTTTTAGTGCTTTTTTAATGTATGCAAATACTATTCATATAGATTGGATTTTAATAGGTGTTACAGCAGTAGCAGCACTTTTAGGTGGTTTAGTTGGTAATAAAATTATGCATTTTAAACTTGATAGTAAGCAAATTAAAAAAATACTTGCAATTTTACTTTATTTAATTGCATTTAAGCTTGGATATAATTTAATCTTTGATTAAAGGAAAATAGTGAAAGAAAAAAAAGCTTTTGGCTTATGGAGTGCAGTTTTTTTGGGAATTGGCTCAATGGTAGGTGCTGGAATATTTATTGTAATCGGACAAGCTGGAGCAATTGCTGGTAATATTGTTTGGTTATCATTTGTTTTTGGTGGAATTATTGCTCTTTTAAGTGGCTATTCATTGGCAAAATTAGCACTTAGATATCCATCACGTGGGGGAATTGTAGAATATTTAGTTCAAGAATTTGGAGAAAATCCTTTTTCTGGTGGAATGAGTGTAATGTTTTATATTGCTGAGTTGATTGCATTAGCTGCAGTTGCTAAAAGTTTTGGTGAATATGGTGCAAGGCTTTTTGGTTATCATTCTATATTTATTATAAATTCGTTTGCTATTGGAATTATTCTTGTATTTACTTTTATCAATTTAATAGGTGCCTCAATTGTTGCAAAAAGTGAAAATTTTATTGTGGTACTTAAATTATTTGTTTTGGTTGCTTTTTCAATTCTGGCTTTATTTACAATTAAGCCAGAATATTTATCTCTAAAAGATATGCCACCTATTAACGATATGTTTTTTGCTATTGGACTTACATTTTTTGCATACCAAGGATTTAGTGTAATAACAAATACTATAGAAGATATGGAAAATCCTCGTAAAACGATGCTAAAAGCAATGATAATTGCTATAGGATTGGTTATGGCTTTATATGTTGTAACTTCTATAGCAGTTTTAGGAAATTTATCTCTTGATGAGGTTATAAAATCAAAAGATTATGCTTTGGCATTAGCAGCAAAACCACTTCTTGGAGATTTAGGATTTAAAATAATGGCTGTAACAGCTTTACTTGCGACAGCAAGTGCTATAAATGCTACACTTTACGCGGCTACTGAAATTGGTTATACTTTAGCAAAAGATGGAGTGTTACCTGATGAATATGAATTTAGAGTTCATAATTCAACAGAAGGTCTTTTAATAAGTGCAGGTCTTATTATTCCAATGATTTTGTTTTTTAATCTTTCACAAATTACAAATATTGCAGCTTTAAGTGTTTTAATTATTCAAGGAATTGTTCATTTAGGGCATATGAAAGTATGGAATAAAACAGATTCAAATAAATTTCTAATATTTATGGCTTTTATTTCTATGTTAACAGTTGTAATTTTAACTATTTGGTATAATAGTAAAAATAATATGGAAATAATTTATTACTTAATAGGTAGTTTTGTATTAGCTTTTATTTTTGAATATCTGTGTAGAATATTTTTAAATAGAAAAGTTATAAAACAGTGTGTGAGATAAAAGGAAAAAAATGGCTAAAAAGATAGGATTTATAGAAGCATTTAGTATTGGTGTTGGTGGAATGGTAGGTGGAGGAATTTTTGCAGTTCTTGGACTTACTATTGATTTAGCAAAGGGAGCTGCTCCTATTGCTTTTATGATAGCAGGATTTATTGCTTTAGTTACTTCATATTCTTATGTAAAGCTTTCACTAAAGTATCCAAGTGAAGGTGGAACTATCGAATTTATAGTTCAAGCATTTGGAAATGGAATATTTTCATCAATTATAAATAATCTACTTTTAATGAGTTATGTCGTTATGCTTAGTCTTTATGCTTATGCATTTGGTCATTATGGAAGTGCTCTTTTTTTAGGAGACGATAATGATACTTTAAGTAAAATATTAGAAGCTTTAGTAATTATGGTTTTTACTTTTGTAAATCTACTTGGTGCTTTTATGACTGGGAAAACAGAAGATATTATGGTATTTATAAAACTTGCTATTTTGATTAGCTTTGTTGCTATTGGTTTTGTTACTTTTTCACCTATTCAATTAGAGCCATCTCATTGGAATAATATGCTTTCAGTTACAACTGGAGGATTAATAATATTTTTAGCTTATGAAGGTTTTGAACTGATTGCAAACACAGCAAGAGACGTAGAAAATCCAGAAAAAGTTTTACCAAAAGCTTATTATTCAAGTGTAATATTTGTAATTATTTTGTATGTTATGATAGCTATTGTAACTGTTGGAAATGTTAGCTTTGAAGAAGCTAAAAAAGCTAGTGATTTTGTATTGGCTATTGCCGCTAAACCATTTCTTGGACATTTTGGATTTGTTTTGATTTCCATTGCTGCTATGCTTTCAACAGCAAGTGCAATTAATGCTACAATTTATGGAGCAGGGAGAGTTGGATATTTGGTTGCAAAACTTGGGCAAATTCCTGAAACATTTGAAGAAAAAATAAAAAATGGATATGAAGGAATGATAATTATTGGATTATTGGCTATTATTTTTGTATTTAGTTTTGATTTAGAAAATATTTCTATTGCAGGAAGTTTAGGGTTTTTAATAGTTTTTTCATTAGTAAATTTAGCTAATTTTAAATTATATAAAGAAACAAATGCAAATAGAATAATTGCTGGGTTTGGATTTTTACTTACAAGTTTATCAGCTATTATTTTAGTAGGATATAATTTTATTCATAATATAAAAGCATTAGGAAGTAGTTTACTTCTTATTTTAATTGTAGTTTTCTTTTCATATTTTTATAAAAGAATAGCTAAAATGAATCTTTCTCAGTATTTAGATAAAAATTTAGAAAAGGATATGAAGTTATAAATATTTTTTAGCTTCAATCTTTCCTATTTCTATAAGTTCTTTATGCTTATGAAAAGCAAATGTATTTGCTAAATTTCTTGAAAATGGTATTAAAATATCAGGTTTATATTCATTAATTCTAAGGTTTGAAATATAATCCATCATTAAAGTAATAGATAAATTTTTTAAATCATCTTTATTTGATAAAAAATTAAACCACATTTTTTCTAAGAAAGTATTATCATAATTTATCTTATACTCATTTTTTATATTAGCATTTATATCTACTACTATTGTTAAATCAGCAGGAGTATTGAGAGTAGGTGCTACTGGAGTTGTATTTAAAACACCACCATCAATTAAAATATCTCCATTTTCCATAATAAAAGGAGTAAAATAGCCAGGAATTGCTGTTGATGCTTGTAAAGCATTATATAGACTTCCTTTTTGAAACCAGATTTCTTTATTTTTACTTAAATTTGTAGCTACAGCAGTAAAAGGAATTTTTAATTCTTCTATATTAAGTTCACCTGTAAATTTTTTCATTTCTTCAAAAATTTTTTGTAATGAAATTGTCGAATTTGAAAGTTTATCTTTCATATCAATTTTGAGTGTAGTTATAATATCAAGTAACGATTGATTAGTTATCCAATTTTTATATTCTTCTAATTTTCCACAAGCAAGCATAGCTCCTATTAAAGCTCCCATAGAACTTCCAGAAATAGAGTTAATTTTATATCCTTTTTCTAAAAGAACTTCTATAACTCCAATATGAACATAACCTCTTGCTCCTCCACCTGATAATATTAAATTTACTGTTTTTTGCATAAAAAGTAGCCTTTTTTTGAAATTGTAACAAAAGTTGAATAAAAAAATGATAGAATTAATAAATTATAATTTAAAGGAAAAAGTATGAAAAACAAGTTATATTACAATCCAACAGTAAATCCAAATATTTTTAATGAAATAAAAAAAGAAAAAGAATTTATAGGTTATTATGATTTACCACTTCAAGATATTACTTATCTTTCAAGACTTGATAAATTCACTCAAAAACATATTGTTGTTGTAGGAATTGGTGGAAGTAGTTTGGGAACTAAAGCAGTTGATACATTTTTATCATATCAAGATAGAGAAAAAAAACTTCATTTTATAGAAACGACTGATCCTATTACAATTAAACAAGTTTTAAAAAGTATTGATATAGATGATGCAGTTTTTTTGATAGTTTCCAAATCGGGTGGGACTATTGAAACAATAGCAGCTTTTAAATATATTTTAAGTTTTAAAGAGCTTAATAATAAAGATTTTATATTTATTACAGATTTAGATTCACCTTTATATAAAGTTGGAGAAGAAAAGAAAATCGAAACATTTGAAATTGCTAAAAATGTAGGAGGGAGATTTTCTATATTAAGTGCAGTTGGATTAGTGCCTTTATATTTAATGGGTTATAGAGTTAAAGAATTATTAAAAGGTGCTAAAAAAATTAGAGATGACTTTTTTCATAAAGAAAATAAAGTAAAAGATATATTACTTAAAAAAGCGTCATTTTATGCAGAACATATGCTTCATTATAATATAAATGCAATGTTTAGTTATAGTGAACTTTTTAGAGATTTTAATGCATGGTATGTTCAACTTTGGGCTGAAAGTTTGGGTAAAAAACAGATAAATAGTGAATTAAATGTGGGGCTTACTCCAGTAGGACTTATAGGACCTACAGATCAACACTCTTTTTTACAATTAATTGTAGAAGGGCCAAAAGATAAAACAGTTACTTTTATAAAAATTAAAGATTTCAAAGATAATACGAAAGTTCCAAATAAAACGATTAAAGAGTTAGAAAAATTAGATATTGTAAATGGAGTTAAGTTTGAGACATTAATTAATATGCAAGCAGATTCAATTATTGAAAATCTTAAAAATAGACAAGTTCCATTAGATGTAATAGAAATAGAAGAGCCAAATATTTATTATTTAGGTCAGTTGTTTTATTATTATGAATTATTAACTTCACTTACAGGAAAAATGCTTGGCGTTAATACTTATGATCAACCAGGAGTAGAAGAAGGGAAAGTTATACTTAAGGAGAAGCTTACTAATTTGTAAATAATAAATAAGGGGGAAAAAAATGGCAATAGCAATAATGAGTAGTGGAGGGGACTGTGCTGGTATGAATCCAGCTATTAAATATTTTGTAGAACAATCTATTTTAAAAAAATTAAACCCTTATTTCATCTATGATGGATTAGAAGGACTAATCGATAATAAAATCAAAAAAGTATCATTTGAAAATGTAAGTGGAATTATTCATCTTGGGGGAACTATTATTAGAAGTTCTCGTTCAAAAAGATTTTTTGATAAAAAATATAGACTTCAGGCTTATAAAAATCTAAAAAAACATAAAATTACAAAAATTATAGTTTTAGGTGGAGATGGTAGTTTTAGGGCAATGGATGTTTTCTATAATGAATTTGGTATTAAATTTGTAGGAATTCCAGCTACTATTGATAATGATATTTATGGAACTGATTATTGTTTAGGAGTTGATACAGCTCTTAATATGATAAGGAATGCAGTTGATGCTATTAGAGATACAGCAAGTTCATTTGAAAGAGCTTTTGTAATAGAAACAATGGGTAGAGAATGTGGTTATTTAGCTTTAGTAAGTGCTATAACAAGTGGTGCTGAAATTTGTGTAATACCAGAAATAGCAAATGATTTAGATTATCAAAAAGAAAAAATTCAATTTGAAATGCAAAATGGTAGAAAATATCTTTTGGCAATAGTGGCAGAAGGTAGTAAAAAAAGAAAAAATATTAAAAAATGGTGTGAAAAAGAGCTTAAAATAGAAACGAGAGTTACTATTTTAGGGCATATTCAAAGAGGTGGAAATCCAAGTGTTTATGATAGACTTATGGCAAGTAGTTTTGTAAAAAAATCAATTGATAGGATTATTCAAAAAGAATGCAAAGGTGAAGTTGTTGTTTACAAAGATTCTAAATTTGAGTTTAAAAATATAGATGAAATAACTTCAAATAAATACAAATTACCTCAAAATCTTATAGATTTGTATAAAGATAGTTATTGTCAAAAATGTAAAGGATAAATAATGAAATCATTATATTTAATTCCTTATACAAAAAATAGAATCATAACTCTTTATTTTTTAGAGGCTCTTAAAAGTAGATATAAAAAAGTAGAACTTATAAAAGTAACTTCAATTGATGAAACTATAGAAAAATTTGAAAAAAGCACGGCAGATTTTATTTTGTTAGAAGGAAATTTAGAAATTGATAATAAACTTTTAGCTGAAAATTTACAAAGTGGAGTTATAGCAGTTTTTGAAGATAAAGAAAAAGAGATTAAAATTGATAATTATTTAGGAAGTATTGTTATTCCAAAATTTGATGAATTTAATAAAATTCCATTTAAACAATTAGTAGAAGAATTAAATTTAAAAGTTATTTTAAAAGGAGATTTTCAAAAAGATATTAAAGATTTAACTATTGCTACAATGAGAGTTGATAAGTTTTTTGAAATTATAAAAGATGATGAATTAATTGTAACAAGTAGTGATAGAAACGATATAATACTCACAAGTATGAGTCTGCTTCTTTCACAAAAAAGTGCAAATCCAAGTGCAATTTTATTAACAGATAAAATTTCAAAAATATTAAAAATTATAAATGATTTTCCAGTCAAAATGCCAATTTTAGCAACAAATAAAACAACCTCTGAAATTATAAAAGAATATTATAATTTAACAGCTGATGTTTCTTACTTTTCAAAAGAAAAACTTTTAAATATTTTTGCAAAGTTAGATAAAATTATAGATAAAAACTATTTCTTAAATAAACTTAAAACTCCTACAAATGATATAACTCCACTCATTTTTAAATATAAAATATATGAAAAAGCTAAACAAAACAGAAAAACAATAGTTTTAGATGAACTTGATGATAGAATCTTAAAAGCAAGTGAAATAGTTTTGAATAAAGAGTTAGCAAATATTATTTTTATAGGAGATGAAAAAGAGTTTCAAAATAGAGCTAAAATTATAGGTGTAGATATAAATAAAGCTAAATTTATAAATCCTAAAACTTCTAATTATAAAGATGAATTTATAGAAAAATTTTATGAACTTAGAAAACATAAAGGTATTACAAAAGAGCAATCTCGTGAGATAATCGAAAATCAAACTATTTATTTTGCTACAATGATGGTCTATTTAGGGTATGCAGATGGTTTAGTAAGTGGTGCAATTCATACTACTGCAAATACAGTTCGTCCTGCTCTTCAAATAATAAAAACAATTCTAGCTACTCCACTTGTTTCAAGTCTCTTTTTTATGCTTTTAGAAGATAAAGTTTTAGTTTTTGCTGATTGTGCTATAAATGAAAAACCAAATACAAATGAACTTGCTATTATTGCTATTTCTACACATGACAGTGCTAAAAAATTTGGAATTGCGCCAAAAGTGGCACTTCTTTCATACTCTACAAAAGGAAGTGGCGAAGGAGAAGATGTTGCTAAAGTAGAAAGAGCATTACAAATTGTAAAAGAAAAAAGAAAAGATGTTTTAATAGATGGACCTCTTCAATATGACGCAGCAGTAGATAAAGAAGTAGCTAAGAAAAAAGCACCTACTTCAAAAGTAGCAGGGGAGGCTAATGTTTTAATTTTCCCAGATTTAGATACTGGAAATATTACTTATAAAGCAGTTCAAAGAAGTGCTGGTGCTATTGCAGTTGGTCCAATTTTACAAGGTCTAAAAAAACCAGTAAATGATTTAAGTAGAGGTTGTAAAATAGAAGATATAATCGATACGATTGTAATTACAGCAGTACAGGCACAACAATGAAAATATTAGTTTTAAATAGTGGAAGCTCATCTATAAAATATAAACTTTTTGATAATTTAAAAGAGATTAAAAGTGGGATATTTAGAGAAGTTAAGGATTATCATTCAGATATAGAAAAAATTTTAGATGAAGTTGGAGAAATTGACGCAGTAGCTCATAGAGTAGTGCATGGTGGTGAAAAATTTATAGAGAGTGTGATAATTGATGATGAGGTTATAGAAGATATAAAAAATTTAATTCCACTCGCCCCTCTTCATAATCCAGCTAATTTAGATGGAATTTTATCTGTTAAAAAATTACTTCCAAATACTCCACAAGTTGCAGTTTTTGATACTGCCTTTCATCAAACTTTACCTGATTATAATTATATTTATCCTATTCCTTATAATTTATATGAAGAAAAAAAGATTAGAAAATATGGTTTTCACGGAACAAGTCATAAATATGTTGCAAATAAAGCAAGTGAAATTTTAAATAAGCCTTTGAATGAATTAAATTTTATAAGTTGTCATTTAGGAAATGGTGCAAGTCTGTGTGCTATTAAAAATGGTAAAAGTATCAATACAAGTATGGGTTTTTCTCCATTAGAAGGTCTTATGATGGGAACAAGATGTGGTGATATTGATTCTGAAATTATATTTTATCTTTCAAATTTTATGAATTTAAAGAGTATAGATATTATGTTAAGTAAAAAATCTGGACTTAAAGGGATAGCAAAAGATAATAATCTCAAAAATATAGAAAAAAGAGAAGATGAGTTAGCAAAACTAGCAATAGATATGTTTGTAAGCCGAGTTCGAAAGTATTTAGGTGCTTATATGATAGAATTAGGAAGAGTTGATGGAATTATTTTTACTGGTGGTATTGGAGAGAATTCAAGTTTAATTAGAGAAAAAATAACACAAGATTTGGAAAATTATGAAATTATTATCGATGAAGAGAAAAATAGGGAAAATAATTTTATAATATCAAAAGGTAAAGTTAAAATTATGGTAATTCCTACGAATGAGGAGTTACAAATTGCAAAAGAAGCAACAAAGTTACTAAGGGAGAAAAAATGAGTAAATATATAAAATGGTTTAGGGAATTAAGTGTCAAAGATGTGGCAGAAGTTGGTGGAAAGAATGCTAATTTAGGGGAAATGTATAGTAATTTAACATCTGCTGGAGTAAAAGTTCCAAATGGATATGCTGTTACTGCAAGTGCTTATAAATATGTTTTAGATTATAATAATTTGTGGGATAAACTAAAAGAGATTTTAGATAATATGGATATAAATGATGTAGCTTCATTGCAAAAAGTAGGGAAAAGTTGTAGAGATTTAATTCAAAACGCAACTGTTCCAGATGATTTAAGAAAAGAAATTATAAATAATTTTTATGAATTAAAAAAAGAGTATGGAGAAAATGTATCAGTTGCAGTTCGTTCAAGTGCAACAGCTGAAGATTCACCGGAAGCCAGTTTTGCAGGGCAAAATGAAACATATTTAAATATTCAAGATGAAGATGCCTTGATTGATTCATATAAAAGATGTTTAGCAAGTAATTTTACAGATAGAAGTTTACATTATAAATATGATAATGGATTTGATTATTTAAAAGTTTATCTTTCAGTTGTTGTTATGAAAATGGTTAGAAGTGATTTAGCAAGTGCTGGAGTTATGTTTTCACTTGATACAGAAACTGGATTTAAAGATGTTGTATTTATCAATGCCGCTTGGGGACTTGGAGAAAATGTAGTTTTAGGTGCAGTTGAGCCTGATAGTTTTTATATTCATAAACCTACATTTAATAAAGGTTATAAAGCCGTTTTAAAAAGAAAACTTGGGCATAAAAATGTAAAGATGATATTTACAAAAGAAGCAAATATTTCAAATATGGCATATGAATATACTAAAAATGTTCCTACAAATGAAAAAGAAATGACTCAATTTTCTATTACTGATGAAGATGCCATAATTCTTGGAGATTATGCAATTAAAATAGAAAATCACTATTCTGAGAAATTTGGATTTCATAAACCAATGGATATGGAATGGGCAAAAGATGGGCTAACTGGAGAAATATATATAGTTCAAGCAAGACCGGAAACTGTAGAATCAAGAAAAAAAGATAATGTGTTAGAAATTTATTCTTTAAAAGAGAAAGGAAAAGTTCTTTTAACAGGTAGAGCAGTTGGGACAAAAATAGGAGCTGGAAAAGTTCATATTATAAATGATATTTCTGAAATGGATACTTTTAAAGAAGGAGAAGTTTTAGTTTCTGATATTACAACTCCAGATTGGGAACCGATTATGAAAAAAGCTTCTGCACTTATTACAAACAAAGGGGGTAGAACATGTCATGCGGCAATTGTATCTCGTGAACTTGGACTTCCAGCAGTTGTAGGGACACAGAATGCTACAGAAGTTTTAAAAGATGGTGAAGAAGTTACAGTTTCTTGTGCTGAAGGTGAAACAGGATATGTTTATGAAGGAATTTTGAAATATGATGTTACAAAAACAGATTTAAGTAATTTACCTGAAACAAAAACAGATATTATGATGAATTTAGGAAATCCAGACCAAGCCTTTTCATTAGCATCTTTGCCTGTTGATGGAATAGGACTTGCAAGAATGGAATTTATAATCAATAATTACATAAAAGCCCATCCAATGGCACTTTTACATCCAGAAAAAGTGGATGATGAAACTAAAAAAAAGTTAGATGAATTAACAGTGGCTTATAATTCAAAAGAAGAGTTTTTTGTAAAAACATTAAGCGAAGGTGTTGCTACAATTGCATCAAGTGTTTATCCAAAACCTTGTGTTGTTAGAATGAGTGATTTTAAATCAAATGAATATGCAAGTTTATTAGGTGGAGAATTTTTCGAGCCTAAAGAAGATAATCCAATGATAGGTTTTAGAGGTGCAGCAAGATATGCTCATCCAGCTTATGAAGAAGGATTTAGTTTAGAATGTAAAGCTATGAAAAGAGCAAGAGAAGAGATGGGATTTAATAATATTATTTTAATGATTCCTTTTTGTAGAAGAGTTGAAGAAGGTAAAAAAGTTATCGAAACTATGGCTAAATATGGGCTTAAAAAAGGTGAAAATGGTCTAAAAATTTATGTAATGTGTGAAATTCCAAATAATGTAATTTTAATTGATGAATTTAGTAAAATTTTTGATGGATTTAGTATTGGAAGTAATGACCTAACTCAGCTTACATTAGGAGTTGATAGAGACAGCGAAATAGTTGCTTTTGATTATGATGAAAGAGACCCAGGGGTAGAAAAAATGGTAGAGATGGCTATTGATGGGGCAAAAAGAAATAATCGTCATTCTGGAATTTGTGGTCAAGCGCCAAGTGATTATATAGAATTTGCAGAATTTTTAGTAAAAAAAGGAATTGATTCTATTAGTTTAAATCCTGATAGTGTTTTAAAAACAAAACAAAACATTGTAGAGTTAGAAAAAAATTTAGGAAAATAAAATTAAAACTGATATTTTAGTAATAGGTGGTGGAGTGGTAGCTACTTCAAGTAGCAACTCATACTCTCTTAACCTCAGCGCCGACAGCTTATCTTATTGCAAAAGTCGCTCAAATGTTGGATTTGAAAATAAATAATGAAATTTATAGATTTAGGATTAGTTGAGTATAAAAATTTTTTACAAATTCAAAATTATTTGCATAAAAGAGCTATAAGAGAAAATAGCGAATATACTCTTTTTGCAAGTCATTATCCTATTTTTACAAAGGGATTAAATGAGAAAAATTTTGAATTTGCTTTGAGAGTTGATAGAGGTGGAAGTGTTACTTATTTTGATGAAGGTAGTTTTATGATTTATTTTATTCATAAAGTTCCAACTCCACCTATTTTTTATAAGAAAGTTATTAAAAGTTTAAAAAAATTTTTTAGCTTCGATAAAAATATAGTTTTTGATAGTAAAAAAGCAGGATTCTATATCAAAAATAGAAAAATTTGCTCGCTTGGATTTGCTTATAAAAAGGGGTATTCAAAACACGGAGTTAGTATTCATTTAAATAATAATTTAAAGAATTTTAATAAAATCAATCCTTGTAATTTAGAAGGAATCAAAGCAACAACGCTACATAATGAGGGGTATGAATTTTCAAGGGAAGAAGTAAAAAACAAGATATTAACTATTTTAAGGAAAAATTTTTGAACTTTAAACCAAAAGTAAAAGCTCCACTTGATGAAGTTATAGAAAAAACAAATTTTATAATTAAACAATATAACTTAAATACAATCTGTTTTTCTTCAAAATGTCCAAATATTAGTGAATGTTTTTCTCGTGGAGTTGCTACTTTTATGATTTTAGGAAATATTTGCACGAAAAATTGTAGATTTTGTAATGTAACTTCTGCTAAACCATTGCCGGTTGATAAAGAAGAACCACTAAAAATAGCTGAGGCAGTTAAATATCTAAATTTGGATTATGTAGTTATTACTTCTCCAGATAGAGATGATTTAGATGATTATGGAAGTAGTCAATTTGTTAAAGTTATAGAAGAGATTACAAAAACTAATCCTAATATTAAAATAGAAGCTTTAACTCCAAGTTTTGAAGGAGATTTGAATTCATTACAAAATTTAGTAAATTCAAATGCTTATAAATTAGCTCACAATATAGAAACAACTGAAAATCTTCATAAACATTTAAAACCAAAAAGTGATTATAAACTTAGTTTAGATGTTTTAGAATTTTATTCAAAATATAAGCTTACAAAATCTTCAATTATTGTGGGATTTGGAGAGAGTATTAAAGATTTAAAAGCTACATTTAAAGACTTAGTAAACGCAGGAGTGAAACAACTTACAATCGGACAATATTTGCAACCCAGTCCTAAACATACAAAAGTAGTAAAATATTATAGTGATGAAGAATTTAAGGAGCTTGAATTAATAGCGAAAGAGTATGGCTTAAATGCAGTTAGTGGGAAGTTAGTGAGAAGTAGTTATTATGCAGATAAATTATAAAAGGAGATAGTATGAATAATATGATGTTAAAAAAGTTTTATTATTTAATGAAACTAGGGCGTGAGTTTGAGCTTAGAAGTAAACAAGAGTATATGAAAGGAAATATTGCAGGATTTTTGCATTTAGATATAGGACAAGAAGCTATAAGCATAGGAAGTATGTTAGCTTTTGAAAAAGGGGATGTGTTTGCTCATTACAGAGAACACGTTTTAGCAATTGCCAGAGGAATTGAGCCAAAATATGTAATGGCTGAGCTTTTTGGTAAAAAAACGGGAGTAAGTGGTGGAAAAGGTGGAAGTATGCATTTATTTGAGCCTAAACTTGGTTTTTATGGTGGAGATGCAATTGTAGGAGGGCATTTACCACTTGCTGTTGGTTGTGCATATGCTAGAAAACTTCAAGAAGAAAAAGCAGGAGTATTTGCTATTTTTGGAGATGGTTCTACAAATGCTGGAGCATTTTTTGAAAGTATAAATAACGCTACCACTCAAAAACTACCTTTAATATTTTTCCTTGAAAACAATCAATACGCGATAGGAACTCACATAACTTGGACTTCTCCATTTTTAGAACAACATAATAAAGTTAAAAATTATATGCCAACAATGTTAATTGATGGAATGGATGTTATTGAAGTTTATAATGCTGTAATAAAAGCAAAAGAGCATATTGAAAATGGACTTGGTCCAATTTTTATAGAAGCTATGACTTACAGATATGAAGGACACTCAATAAGTGATGCTGGAAAATATAGAAGTGAAGAAGAGTTAAATATTTACAAATCAAAAGACCCGATTAAAAAATTAAAAGAGTATGCCATAAATGAGCAAAGTATAGATGAAGCTTGGTTTGAAGAGAGCGATAAAAAAATAGCAAAAGAAATTGATGAAGCAGTAGAATTTGCTTTAAATTCGCCAGAGCCGGATGATGAAGAACTTTTTGATGATGTTTTTTGCGAAAATTGTGAAGGATAGAGTATAAAAATGAATAAAACTCTTGAATATTATGAAAAAAATTTTGAATCATTGATTGAACGATATGAAAATGCTAATTTAGATTTTATTCATAAGATTATTTTAGAAAACACTCAAAAAAATGATTTTCTTTTAGAACTTGGTTTTGGAAGTGGAAGAGAACTTGATTTTTTATTTAGAAATGGTTACAAAAATTTATATGGAATTGATGGATCTAAAAAATTTGTAGAATTTGTAACAGATAGATTTAATAGTAAAAATTTTAAATATTCTATTTTACCTAATATTGATATAGATAAACAATTTGATTTTCTTTATTCTATTGCAGTAATTATGCATTTACCTATTTGTAAATATGAAGAGTTAATTAAAAATATTTCTGATAGATTAAAAAACAATGGAAAAGTTTTTTTTAGTTTTTCTTTGGATAAAAGAGAGGAAAAAGAAAGAGAATTTTACAAAGTTAATGAAAACTTATTAGATGAAATATTCAAAAACTATAATATTTATAAACAAGATGAAATAGTTACTATTGATTCTTTAAATAGGGGTATTAAATGGAAAAATATAATTTACAAAAAAATATAGATTTAAATACGATTATTGAAATCAATAAAATTATTGAAAGAGATACATTAGAAAGTAGTTATAAATTAGCACTTTTAAAATCGATAATTTTAGTTATAAAGAAATTTGACCATCATATTCAAAAAAGTGAAGATTATGTAAAAATACCATTTTACTTTGTTGTAGAAGAGTGGTTTTTTTATTATCTTCCTTTTGAATATTTAAAAATCAATCAACATAAAACAACTAACAACAAAGATTTAGTTTTAAATAAAAATATTGATTTATTATATCAGGAGATTTTTGAAGAATTTAGTTCTTTATGTAAAAAAAATGACTGGAAATGTATATATGTAAATATATATAAAAAATATTTTAATTTTGAGTTAAATACAATTATTTTATTTAGAGAACTTAGAAAATTGATTTTTAATAATCCTATGAAATATATGGGAGAAGAAAAGTATCAATTTTTTAAAGATATTGAAAAGCCTAAAAGAAATTTTGATAGACAAAGTTTTCAAAATTTTGGATATTTTAAAATGGAAATAAAATTTTATAAAGTTTTGAAATATTTGGGAGATAATTTTTATGGATTAAATACCATTATTTTTAGGTGGGAAAAGTTATTAAATGGAATTAATAAAGAACAAAAACAAGAAAATTTTGATTTTAAAGATATTTTAACTCATAATATAGATCTTGTAATAAGAGATACATCTGAAATTCAAAAAAATTTTAGAAATAAAGAGATTTATTGTGTTTGGAGTGGTAAAAAAATAAAAAAATTTGATGTTGACCATTTATTACCTTTTTCTGTTTTTATGAATAATGATTATTGGAATTTATTACCAAGTAGTCCAAAAATAAATAGTGAAAAACGAGATAAAATACCTTCTATTGAATTAATTGAATCTTCAAAAGATAGAATTTTATATTATTGGGATATTTATAAAAAAGAATTTAAAAATTTTGAATTACAAAGGAAAATTTCATTAGGAATTTTTGATGATGAAAATCAATATATTGAGGAGTTAGAGAAAAAAAGTGAGTTTTTAATAGATAAACTTGGTTATAGAGAATTTAAAATTGAAAATTAAAAGGAGTAGGGATGTTATACAGAGAAGCGTTAAATAAAGCAATTGATGAAATGATGAGTGAAGATGAAAGTGTTGTTATTTTAGGGGAAGATGTAGGAAGATATGGGGGAAGTTATAGAGTAAGTGAAGGCTTGTATGCCAAATATGGAGGAAAAAGAGTAATTGATACTCCAATAGCAGAGCTTAGTATTGTTGGAAATTCTGTAGGTATGGCACTTGCAGGTCTTAGGCCAATAGCTGAAATAATGACTGCAAATTTTTCACTTTTAGCATTTGATCAAATCATAAATCACGCAAGTAAATTTAGATATATGAGTGCAGGAAAATTAGCAATTCCTTTAGTTGTTAGAATGGCTACTGGAGTTTCAAGACAATTGGCAGCACAACATAGTGAAAATTATGATTCAATGTTCATAAATGTGCCAGGGTTGAAAGTACTTTCACCAAGTAATCCGACAAGTGCTTATTATTCATTGAAATATGCTATTAAATCAAATGACCCGATAATTTTTCTTGAACACGAACTTTTATATCCAAAAGATGAAGAATTTAAAGAAGTTGAAAATTTTGACCCTTTCAAGGCTGAAATTGTAAAAGAGGGGAAAGATTTAACTATTATAACTTATTCAAAAATGAGATATGACTGTTTAGAAGCTTTGAATGATATTGATTTAGATGTAGAACTTATTGATTTAAATTCGATTAGCCCAATTGACATAGAAACGATTAAAAAATCTATCTCAAAAACTAAAAAAGCGGTAATTGTAGAAGAAAATCATAAAACTGGTGGAGTAGGTGGAGAAATAGCTACTCAGATTATGGAAAATTGTTTTTATGATTTAGATGCTCCTGTGCTTAGAATAAGTGGAGAAGATGTTCCAATTCCTTATAATAGAAAATTAGAGCTTTTATCTATTCCAACTCCAGATAAAATAGTTGCTAAAATTAATGTTTGGAGAAGTCAAAATGGAATATAAAGTAACTATGCCTATTTTATCCGATACTATGGATAAAGGAATAATTGTAAAATGGCATAAAAAAGAAGGCGATAAAGTCAAAAAAGGTGAAGTAATTGCAGAAGTAGAGAGTGATAAAGCAATTATTGAGGTTGAAAGTTTTTATGATGGATATATTCATCTTCTTTATAAAGAAGGGGATGCAGTTGAAGTAAAAAAAGATATTGCTATTATTTATGATAAACCTTTTAAAGAAACTCTAAAAGAAGAGCCTCAAAAAGAAATTCAACTTAAACAAAATGAAGTTCAAAAACAAATAAAAGAAACTCCGAAAAAAGAAGTAAAAAAAGAAATTAAAATTTCATCTAATAATTTTTCAAACAGTTCTGCTTCTGCTTTGGCAAAAAAAATAGCAAGTGAATTTAACATCAATTTAGAAAAACTTCAAAAAGAAAACAAAATAAACATCCCAACACACGAACAAGATATAAAAGAGTATATTTACAATCATTATTTTACTCCAAAAGCTAAAAAATTAGCAAAAGAGTATGATATTTTAGATAAATTTAAATTTGATCATAAGATTAATTCTGATGAAGTAAGAAAATATATTTTAGACAATAATCTACCTAAAAAAATACTTTTAACTCCCAATCAAATTGGAGTAATTAAAAATGTTGAAAACGCTATAAAAAAGCCAACTTTTAATATTTATGATGAAATAGAAATAACTCCTAAAAATGAGTTTAAAATTACGACTTTGATTTTGAAAGTTTTAGCAAATACAATGCAAAAACATCCTAAAAGTAGAACTATTTTAGAAAATGATACTTTTTTAGAGTTTCAAAATTCAAATATTTCAATTGCCGTTGATAGAGAAGATGGGCTTTATATGGTAGTTTTAAAAGAAGTAGAAAACTTATCTCTTTTTGAAATAGATAAGTGGCTAAAAAACATAAAAATAAAAAGATTAACTATCACTGATTTAAAAGGCTCAACCGGTGGAATTAGTAATCTTGGAATGTTTGGAATTGATAGATTTGATGCATTAATAAATGATAAAGATAGTTTTATGATTGCTTTTGGTGCAATGAAAGAAAATAGAATAAAAATTACAGCAAAATTTGACCATAGAGTTTTTAACGGAGTAGATGCAAGTAAATTTATAATGGATTTTAAAGGTGGATTTAATGAAATATGATGTAATTTTTATTGGTGGTGGGCTTAATTATGTGGGTGCTATATTTTTAGCAAGAAGTAGCAAAAAAGTAGCATTAATTGAAAAAGATTTAAATCACATAGGTGGGACTTGCTTAAATAATGGATGTATTCCTTCAAAAAAACTTCTGCATAGAACAAAAACACTTTTTGAAACAAAAGAAGAATATTTTACTCCTTCAAAATTAGATATTAAAAAGTTAGTTCAAAATATTGAAAGTGAAAGAGAAACATTAGTTTCAAGTGTTACTAAACAGATAAAAGCAAATGGAATTGAGCTAATTGAGGGCGAAGCTAAACTTATTTCTAAAAATGAAATAAAAGTAAATGATAAAGTTTTAGAATCAGATTTTATTGTAATAGCAACGGGTGCTAAACCTTTTATTCCTGATGGAATAGAAATTGATTATAAAAAAATTATTACAAGCGATGAAGCTCTGCATTTAGAAAAACTTCCAAAAGAGATAGTAGTTTATGGAGGAGGGGCGATTGCACTTGAATTTGCAGGATATTTTGCGATAAATGGAGTAAAAACGACTTTAATTTACAGAAGAGATAATTTTAAAATGCACGAAAAAATTTCACAAAATTTAAAATTACAACTTCAAAAAATAGGGGTTGAATTGAAATTAAACACTTCTATAAAAAGTGCAAAAGTAGATAAAAAAGTAGAAATTATTACGGATAATGATGAAAAACTACAAACTGAAATGCTTTTGGTTGCGACTGGAAGAAGAGTAAATTTGGACTTTTTAGAGTATGAATTGGAAACTAAAAAAGGTGCAATTAATACAAATCAATATTTTCAAACAAGTGAAGCTAATATCTTTGCAATAGGTGATTGTAACGGAAAACTTTCATTAGCTCACGCAGCAAGAAAAGAGGCTATGGCGGTAGCAGATTTTTTAAGTGGTAAAAAAGAGGTTTTAAATTTAGATAATATTCCTAAATTTATTTTTACACTTCCTTTAAGTTATGCTTCAATTGGAGTAAAAAGTGAAGAAGAAATAGTTTATCCACTCAAAGCTCTTGGAGTTGCAAGTGCTGTTGATGGTGCTGAAAATGGAGTAGTTGTGATTTATTATGATAAAGAAAAATTTATTACAGGAGCTGAACTTTTTATGCCAAATGCCGAAGAGTTAATATCTGTTTTTGGCCAGATTTTAGCAGGAGAGATGGATGTAAAAACTGCTCTAAATGCAACTTTTCCTCATCCAACTTTTTCAGAAATATTTGATTATGCCCTAAGAAAAATTTAATGTTACAAATAGTTACAACTATTTTTAGTTGATTTAAAATTAATAAGCCGTTTTTTTGTAGGAGTGTTATAATTAAATAAAAATAAAAGGTTCAAAAATGAATATGAATAGAATTATTTCAGGTTTTTTCTTTATTCTTGCAATGACACTTAATTTTGGGTTTTTTTATGGTGACCCTACTGTTATCGCACAACATAGTGCTTGGGAATTGTTTTTTGCTATTATTGTAAATTTAGTAGCGACTACGATGAAATTAGGAGATAAAACTCAATTAGGAGCGGTTTTATTAGCTACAAGTTTAGTGGCTGATTTGCAACTTATATTATCAGCTGTTGTATGGGCGGTGGCTTTGTATGGAATTAAAGATTTTAATGTTACAACATCTGTAACAATTGTTTCACTGTCAGGTGGGGCATTGCTTGCTAATATTGTTTCAGTTGTTTTATTTATAGCAGATGCTATTAAATCAAAAAGATAATTATGAATAATCAAGTAGTTTGGATTGTTTTAAAAAAATTAAGAACTCCTTTTTTAGTTATATTAATTACTTTTTCCATTTCTATAATAGGACTTATGTTAATTCCAACAGTTGATAATAATGGACATATTTATCATCTAAATTTTTTTGATGCTTTTTATTTTGTAAGTTATATGGCTACAACTATTGGTTTTGGTGAAGGTCCTTATGATTTTACTTATCCCCAAAAACTTTGGGTTACATTTTCTATTTATCTTACAGTTATAGGATGGTTTTATGCTATCGGGACTATTGTAGCACTTATTCAAGATGAATCACTTAAAAAAGCAATAAATCTTAAAAAATTTATAAATCAAGTTAAATATTTAAAAGAAGATTTTTTTATTATTTTAGGTTACAATAGAATTACAAAAGAGATTATAAATAATTCTAATTTTAGATTTGTAGTTATTGATAAACAAGAAGAAAGAATAGAAGAATTGAATTTAGAGGATTTTAATCCTTATGTTCCGGCTATAGCGGGTGATGGAATGAATGAGAATATTTTAAAATATGCAGGAATTGAATTGAAATATTGTAAAGGTGTTATTTCACTTTTTGAAGATGATGCAAAAAATATGCAAATTGCTACGATTTGTAAATTATTAAATCCAAATATTGAACTTATTATAAAAGCAACTTCACAAAATCAAGAAGATTATTATAAATCACTTGGAATAAGATGTATAGTAAATCCTTTTAAAATAATTTCAGAAAGAATATATTTGAATATTACAAAACCATATATATGGCTTTTAGAATTATGGGCTTTTGGACATAAGTTAGTTTTAGAAAAAAAGGATAACTTACCAAAAGGGAAATATATAATATGTGGATATGGAAGAATGGGACACGCTTTAGAACAAGGGATAAAAAGAGCGAATGTTGAATATAAAATTTTAAAAATAAAAACACAAGAGTATGAAAAAGCGAAAGGAACAGTAATTTTTGGAGATGAAGAAGATAAAAAATTATTAGAACAATTTGATATTAAAAATTCAGAGACAATAATTGCAGCTACAAATAATGATTTATTAAATTTAACTATTATAAATAAAGCAAAAAAATTAAATCCCACTATTTTTACTATAGCAAGAGAAAATTCATTAGATGATATTACTATTTTTCAAGCCTCAGAAATTGATAGAATTTATATGTTAGAAAAAATTACAGCAGAATATGCAATTATAAATATTTCAAGACCTTTGGTTGATGCTTTTATGAAAGAAATAAGAAAAATGGAAGATAGTTGGGGTGAAATAATGGTTAATATGCTAAAAACTATAGCAGGAGAAAGTCCTATTTATTATGAAATAACGATTAATGATGATAGTGCATATGCTTTGATAAGAAAGATTAAAAAAGGAATTAAAATTACCTTAGGAGATATAAGAAAATCAAGAGAAAATCGAGAAGATATTTTGAAAATAGTATATTTACTTCTAAAAAGAGATGATGAAATTATTTTAATGCCTTCTCCAGATATTGAGATAAAAGAAAATGATAAACTTTTGATTGCTTCTAATGATGAAAATTTAGAAAACTTTGAATATATTATCAATAATATTTATGAACTTGAATATGTACTTGGGGAAAGTTAGATTATATAAATCTACTTACCCACTCAGTAAATTGTGGGGCAGGTAATGCTCCACTTACTCTATCCACTTCCACTCTATTTTTGAATGCTACGATTGTTGGAATACTTCTGATTCCATATTTTGCAGATATATTTGGCGCTCTATCTGTCTCAACTTTTACAAATTGAGCTTTTAGAGGGAAGTTTTGAGCAACGCTTGCAAATGTAGGAGCAAACATTTTACAAGGACCACACCATTCAGCCCAGAAATCTACAATTACAGGTAAATCTGTATTTGCAATGAAATACTCAAAATTAGAATCATCTAAATGAGCTGGAGTATTGTCAAGTAAATTTGCTTTACAATGACCGCATACTGCTTTTTTATAACTATCTTTTTTGGGAATTCTATTTATTTTTAAACATTTTGGACAAACTACATTAATTGTTTCCATTTTACATCCTTTTTATATATAATTTTATTTAATGTTAGACACTGATAAAGTTTAGTTGAAGTATATCAAATATCATAATAAAAATCAAGTAAAGGAAATAGATGAAGATAGCATCAATAGATGTAGGGCTTAAAAGAATAGGAGTTGCATATACTCCGGATGAAAAAGTGGTTGTGCCACTTCCAGCAGTTATGAGAAAAAATAGAAATCAAGCAAGCACGGATGTTAGTAAACTTTTGGTAGAGTGGGGTATTGAAAAACTGGTAGTGGGAATTCCTTTTACAAATGAAGATACAAGTAATAGAATAAAGCATTTTACGAATTTGTTAGAATTTAAAGGTGAAATTGTTTTTCAAGATGAAAGTTATTCAAGTGTTGAAGTAGAAAATATGATGAAAGGGACAATAAAATATAAAAGAGATGGAAGAATTGACAGCTTAGCTGCCAAAAACATCCTTGAAAGATATTTGAAAATTAATTAGCTTGACTTTGGATATATTCATCCATTTCGTTAACTATTTCTTCAATTCCTCTTTCTCCGTTGATTTTGTGAAGTAAATTTTTGCTTTCGTAGAATTTTTGAATATCAGCTAATGGATCTGTATAAACTTTCATTCTATTGTTGAATACAGTTTCGTTATCATCAGCACCTCTTGCTCTTCCTAAAACTCTATCTTTTGCCACTTCTTTGCTTACTACAACTTCGATAACTTTTACAAGTTTTACATCATTTTCTTTTTGTAAGATTTCATCAAGTGCTTTCATTTGTTCTACACTTCTTGGGAATCCATCGATTAAAATAATTTCTTTATCAGTTGATTTAATAGCGTTTACAATTGTATCAATTACGATATTTAAAGGAACTAAATTTCCATTATCTACATAACTTGCGATTGTTTTACCAAGTTCACTTCCTCTTGCAACTTCTGCTCTAAGTAGTTCTCCAGTTGAAAAGTGTGCTACTTCGTGTGGATGTCTCTCAGCAATTAATTCTGCATCTGTTGTTTTTCCACTTCCTGGTGCACCTATAATTAAAAATAATTTTTTACTCATTTTTTCTCCTTGTTTTAGTTTAATTCATTATTGAAAATAGGACATTCATAATGTTTCACTTTAATTTTTTTAGCCATACCTCTACCGATGGCAATTTTTATTCCATCAAAATCTACTTCGATAGGACCAAAAAATCCTTTATTAAGGACTTGTCCCATTTTATTTTTGTTTGCTCCAAGACTAATTAGTCTTTTTTGCATATCTTCACAGACATCTCCAAAATCAATAATTTTGAAGACATCATTTTTGTGTAAATCACTTAGTTTCATTAGATGGTAATTTCACCCTTATATTTAATTCTCTAAGTTGTTTTCTTTCTACTTCACTTGGAGCTTCAGTTAGAGGACAAGTTGCTTTTTGAGTTTTAGGGAATGCTATCACATCTCTAATATTTGTTGTATTTGATAAAATCATTAAAACTCTATCAAGTCCAAGAGCAAATCCTCCGTGTGCTGGGGCACCAAATTTAAGCGCATCAAGTAAGAATCCAAATTTTTCCTCAGCTTCTTCTTTAGTCATATTTAACATTTTAAAGATTTTTTCTTGAATTTCTTCTTTATGAATCCTAATACTTCCACCACCAATTTCATAACCATTTAAAACTAAATCATATGCGATTGATTGAATGCTTTCGAAATCTTCTTCATCCCAAGTATCCATATTTGGCATAGTAAATGGATGATGAAGTGGAGTAGGGTTTCCGTTGTCGTCAGCTTCAAACATAGGGAAATCAACTACCCATACAAATTTATATTCATCTTTGATTAAATTCATATCTTCAGCAATTTTGATTCTTAATCTTCCCATATAATCTAAAACTACTTTTTTATCTCCTGCACCAAAGAAAATAATATCTCCAACTTCTGGTTTAGTTAATTCTAAAAGTTTATTTAAACTTGTTTCACTCATAAATTTAGCAAGTGGTCCTTTTAGACCATCTTCTTTAACTTGAATATAAGCAAGACCTGCTGCACCAAATTTTCTAACAAAATTTTCAAGTTCTTTTAATTGTTTTCTTGAATAGTGATTGTCTGCACCTTTTACTTTTAATGCTTTAAATCTATTTTTTTTCTTATCTTTTGCAATGTTTGAGAATATTTCATTATTGCTATCTTCAAAAAGATTAATTACATCTACCATTGGTAGGTCAAATCTTAAATCTGGTTTATCACTTCCGTAAGTTTCCATAGCATAAGCATATGTAATTCTTTCAATTGGAGTTTTGATTTTAACACCTGCTGCTTCAAATCCAGCTGATACCATTCCTTCAACTTGTTTGATTACATCATCTTGATTTACAAAACTCATTTCTAAATCGACTTGTGTAAATTCTGGTTGTCTATCTGCTCTTAAATCTTCATCTCTGAAACATTTAGCAATTTGGAAATATCTATCAAATCCACTTACCATTAAAATTTGTTTAAAAAGTTGAGGAGATTGTGGAAGTGCATAAAATTCTCCTGGATGAACTCTACTTGGTACTAAATAATCTCTTGCACCTTCTGGAGTTGATTTAGTTAAAATTGGAGTTTCAACATCTAAGAAGTCATTTTGATTTAAATAGTTTCTAATTGCCATAGAAACTTTACTTCTAAGTTGGAAAGTTTTAAACATTTTAGGGTCTCTTAAATCTAAATATCTATATTTTAATCTAAGTTCTTCATTTACAGCTCTATCTCCGATAGCAAATGGTAAAACTTCACTTTTATTTTCAATTGTCATTTTTTCTACAACAACTTCAATTTTACCAGTTTTTAGTCTTGGGTTATGAAGAGCTTCGCCTCTATCTCTAATAAGTCCTTCAATAGTAATAACATATTCATCTCTAACTTGGTCAGCAATTTTATGAGCTTCGCTAGATTCTGCTGGGTCAGCTACAAGTTGAATAAGCCCAGTTTTGTCTCTTAAATCGATAAAAATTACTCCACCGTGGTCTCTGTATGAGTTTACCCATCCTGTTAATTTTACTTTTTCGCCTATGTTATTTTCGTTTAATTCGGCACAATAGTGTGTTCTCACTAAAAATCCTTTTTTTAACGAAATTATAGCATATTATTGTATAATTTTAGAATAAGTTTAAATAAAGGTTTGATTTATGAAAATAGGAATTGTTTTAAGACCATCATCTCCGGATATAAAAGATTTATTTATTAAAGTAAAAACAGAATTTGAAAAATATGATGCAACAGTTTATTTGGATACAAATTCAGCAAAAATGATAGGTCTTATTGGTATTGAGTTTGATAGAATGTGTGAGATGTGTGATATTTTAGTTTCTATTGGTGGAGATGGTACTCTTATTTCACTTGCAAGAAGAAGTTATAAATATAACAAGCCAATTATGGGTATAAATGCTGGAAAACTTGGGTTTTTAACTGATGTTAGTGTTAATGAGATAGAGAGTTTTATAGAAAAATTTTTCAATGGTGAATATAGAATTGATAAAAGAATGATGCTTAAAATAGAAGTGGATAAAGAGAAATATTACGCTTTTAATGATATAGTTTTTTCAAGAGAAACAATTTCAAGTATGGTGGATTTAAAAGTAGAAGCAGAGTGTTTAAGTGATAAAAATAGAGAAAAATATTGGCTTAATACTTATTATGGAGATGGGGTTATAATTTCCACTCCTACGGGGAGTACAGCTTATAATTTGAGTGCTGGTGGACCGGTTGTTTTTCCTCTTACAAAAAGTCTGATTTTAACTCCTCTTTGTCCTCATTCACTTACTCAAAGACCATTAGTTTTACCAAGTGATTTTAGATTATTGATTGAGAGCAAATCGAAAGTAGAAATTATTATCGACGGACAAGAAATTGTTCATCTTTACAATTCAAAAGCAAAAATAAAAATTGCATCAAAATCTGCAAAACTTATTCATAGAGTTGAGAGAAATTATTTTGATGTTTTAAGAGAAAAACTTAATTGGGGTGAAAAATGATAGAAAGAGTTTATCTTAAAAATCATTTAAGTTTTGATGAAGTAGAGCTCAATTTTTCTGAGGTTGAGCTTAATCTTTCAAAAGGATTGATGATTTTTACTGGTCCTTCGGGGGCTGGAAAGTCAGTTTTACTTCAAGGAATTTTAGCAATTTTTGCTTATTTTGATGCAAATGCCCAACTTAGTGAAGCTATTATTGATGATAAAATTGATTTAACTGATTTTGGAATAGAAGTAGATGAAGAGATAATTTTCAAAGAAATTAAAAAAGATAAAACGAGATATTTTATAAATAATCAAGCAGTCAGTAAAAAAGTAGCAAAAAAAATAGCAGATAAATTTATTGATTATTTGAGTTTAAGAAATGCAGATGAATTTAAAAATGAAAATATTCTTCAAGTTGTAGATAAATTTGCAAATAATGATCTTTCTAACTATCAAAAACTGTTTTTTAAATATAAATCTATTGATAAAAAATTACAAGAAATTATACAAAAAGAGAAAAATGCTGAAGATTTAAAAGAATTTTTAAGTTTTGAAATCAATAAAATTGAATCTATAAATCCTAAAGTAGATGAATTTGATGAGCTTATGGATATTAAAAAAAATCTATCAAAAATAGAAAAATTAAAATCTTTAAGAACTCAAGTAGAAAATATTTTTGAATTTGAATCTACTGTAAATGAATTTTTATCGTTTCAAGAAATTGATACTTCTTTTTTTGATGA
The DNA here is from genome assembly GCA_030826765.1 of Nautiliales bacterium. Lineage (GTDB taxonomy): Bacteria > Campylobacterota > Campylobacteria > Campylobacterales > JAADDX01 > JAUUDM01. Next base: position 78,431 of record JAUUDM010000033.1, on the reverse strand, counting down.
AGCTATGAATGAGCTTAGAAATTATATGGATTTAGCTGATGAAAAAGCGGAATTTTTAGAAACAGTTGATATTGAAGAGGTTTTAAATAGACTTGAAGAACTTCAAGGGCTTATCAAAAGATTTGGAAGTATTGAAGAGAGTTTAAAATATTTAGAAGAAAAAAAAGAAGAACTCAAAAAATTAGAAAATATTAGTTTTGAAAAAGATGAATTAATTCATAAACAAAAAGTTCTTTTAGAAAAATTAGAGAAAGAGTCAGATAAAATTACTAAAAAAAGAGAAATAGGTTTAAATAAATTTGAAGAAAATATAAATAGATTTTTACAAAAACTTTATATGCCAGAAGCTAAACTAATTTTAAAAGAGACTGAGCTTAATAAGCTAGGAAAAGATGAAATAGTTTTAGAAATAAATGATACTAAATTAAATGAACTCTCAACTGGGGAATTTAATCGACTTAGACTTGCTTTTTTGGCTGCAAAAATTGATTATGAAAACAGAGAAAAGTCTCTATTTTTAGATGAAATTGATGCAAATTTAAGTGGAGAAGAGTCTATGAGTGTGGCAGAAGTTTTGAAATTTTTATCTAAAAAATATCAAATATTTGCAATTTCTCATCAACCACAACTTACAAGTAAAGCAGATAAACACTTTTTCGTAGGAAAAGATAAGAATAAATCTTTTGTAAAAGAACTTAGTTATGATGAAAGAGTAAATGAGATAGCAAGAATTATAAGTGGAAAAGAGCTCAAAAAAGAAGCTCTTGAGTATGCTAAAAAGTTATTGAGTGAAACTTAAAGTTTCACATCTCTTTCATATAAAAAGTCGTGAGTGATTGTTCTGGCTTTTAGTTTTGCAATTAAAGGCATTTTTCTTTTGAATTGATTTTGATAAACTCTTTTTAAAAGCATTTCGACTAAATTTTTATCATAGTTTTCTAATAATTCTTTTTTAGTCCATCTTTCATCTACAAATTTGCTTAAAACTTCATCAATCTGGGTATAACTATAACCTAAATCATCTTCATCGCTTTGACCTTCCCATAAATCAGCACTTGGGGGTTTTGAGATAATTTCTTTATTTACTCCTAAAAATTTTGCAAATTCAAAAATTTCACTTTTATATAAATCACCAATAGGATTAAAGGCACTTGCTAAATCTCCAAAAATAGTTCCATAACCAAGTAAAAGCTCACTTTTATTGCTTGTACCTATTACCATTCCATTTATTTCACTTGCTTTATCATATAAAATTGCCATTCTCATTCTTGCAGAAAAGTTTCCTTTTCTTAGATTATTGTTTATAGGATATGCTTCAAGAAGAGGGGCAATTGAAATAGTTTCATTTTGAATATCAAATTTTTTGCATAAATTTAAAGCATCTGTAATTGAATTCTCAGAAGAGTGTTGGCTTGGAAGTAAAATTGCTTTAAAATTATCTCCCAAAGATTCTTTTGCTAATACTGCAACTACGGCACTGTCAATTCCTCCGCTAAGTCCACAAACAGCCTTTTTAAGACCGGTTTTGTATAGCTCTTCTTGAATAAATTTAATTAAATATTTTTTAATAAGTTTCATTAGATTCCCATATAATTTTTAAGTAATTTACCAATATTTGGATGTCTTAATTTTTTAATAGCACTACTTTCAATTTGTCTAACTCTCTCTCTTGTTACATTAAGCTCGTGTCCTATTTCTTCCAAAGTTCTTTCGCTTTTATCCGGCATTAGACCAAATCTCATTTTGATAACTTCTCTTTCTCTATCATTTAGATTTTCTAAAACTTCATCAATTTGTTTTCTAAAATCTTCAAGCATAATATTTTCCATCGGATTTTTAAGTTTTGTATCTGCAACATAATCTCCAAATTTAGTATCATCATCTTCTCCGGCTGGAGTTTCTAAACTGATTGGCTCTTTTGCGATTTTTAGAATATTTTTAACTTTATCAAGACTTAGTTTCATCTCTTTTGCTAAAGTATTGATATCAGGCTCTCTTCCTGTTTCTTGAAGATATTTTCTGTTTATTTTATTAATTGTATTAATTGATTCAATCATATGAATTGGAATTCTAACTGTTCTTGCTTGGTCAGCTATTGCTCTTGAAATTGCTTGACGAATCCACCAAGTTGCATAAGTTGAAAATTTAAATCCTTTTGAATGCTCGAATTTATCGATAGCTTTCATAAGTCCAATATTTCCTTCTTGGATTAAATCTAAAAATGGAAGACCTCTGTTTGTGTATTTTTTTGCAATACTTACAACAAGTCTTAGGTTTGCTCTTGCCATTTTCCCTTTGGCTTCATCAGTAATTTTTTTACCTCTTTTTATTTGTTCTAAAATAATTTTTAGTTTATCTTTTGGAATATTAAAAGTATTTTTGCTCGCTTCTTTTGTTTCAATCAATTTTTTAATGTCCATATAAGTATTTATCATAGTCGCTTCCGGAACCATCTCAGCGATATCTTCTTTTGTAAGTTCTGTTATTTGAGATAATATTTTTTTATGATTTTCTTTTAATTGTTCGTTAAAAAGTGGTAATTTATACTCTTTTTTTCTAAGTTCTTTTTTAAATTCACTATCACCTTTTAGAGCATTTTGAATAGTTTTTACTATTTCATTAATCAATTTACTTGTTGGTCCTAAATCAAGTAATCTGTCTTTTACGATTTTTTTCTTATAAGTTAAAGTTAGAATTTTATGAGTTCTTTCAACTTCATCGATATCTTTGTTGGCAATTATTTCATCATATTCATCAATTACTTTTTCCCAATCTTTTTTTGCTTTTTCTAATTTTTTGAATAATTCATTGATTTTTTTCTCACGAATAGAGATTTTTTTAAGCTTTTTAGTCTCTTTACTTGTTTCATCATCTTCATCATTTTCTTCATTTGAAAATGATTTAAAAAGTTCTTTTACTCTTCTTTCTCTGTTTAAAAGAGCTGGTTGATAATCTAAAATTAATTGAATTAAATATGGTACTGAACATACCGCGTCAAGTATGATAGCTTCTCCAAGTTCAATTTTTTCTGAAAGTTCTATCTCCTCGTCTTTTGTAAGTAGGGGAATATCACCCATTTCTCTAAGATACATTCTAACAGGTGAATCACTTCTACTCCATTCAAGTAATTCTTTATCTTTTAATAATTCTTCTGCATTTAATTGTTCTTCTTTTCTTTTTTCTTGTTCTTGTTTACTAATTAGTAAATCTTGAATATTTTTTTCTCTTGCTACTTCTGCAGCTGTTTTTAATGTGATTTTATTTTCTTTTGCTAACTTAACAACATCTTTTGACTGTGTCTTTGTAGGAGTTTTTGGAAAATAATCTACCAATTTTTCGTATGTTACGGTAAGATCTTTATTTTGTTTTAAGAATTCTTTATAATTTTTTGCTTCTGACACTTAATTCTCCTTCTATAAAATAACTTGTGATTATACCAAAAAGTTTCGGAATAAAATTTGCTTAAACCTTCTAAAAAAGGTCTAAATTATGCAAACTGGATATTATGTTGCAACGGGCGGACTTGTTACTCAATTTAATAGATTAAATGTAATAAGTAATAATTTAGCAAATGTTAATACTAATGGATATAAATCTGATGATGTAGTTATCGGAAATTTTGAAAAAATGTTTAAAGAAAGTAGGGATAATTTACCTTTGGATAACAATACAAAAGAAAGTTCAAAATTTATCAATAGAGATTTGAATAAAGTGCCAAGAGTTGTAAAAGAATATACAGATTTTAATATAGGAGATATTAAAAAAACTGGAAATGATTTAGATTTTGCGCTTACAAAAAAAGATGCCTTTTTTTTAGTTAAAACTCCAAGTGGTATAAGAGCTACAAGAGATGGAAGTTTGAGTATAAATGAAGATGGACATTTAGTTACAAAAGAAGGATATCCAGTTTTACCAAAGACATATTTTATAGATGGAAAATTATTTGAAGTTAGACAAAATTTAGAAATAAAAGCTGATAAAAATGGGAATTTGTATCAAAATGGTGAGCAAACAAATTCATTATATATAGCTTCTTTTGATGATTTGAAAAAGCTTAAAAAAGTTGGGAATAATTTATACGACTTTGGTAAAGTTCAGCCAATAGAGAATAGTAAAAATAGTGTAGTACAAGGATTTATAGAAAAAAGTAATATAAATCCTGTTATTGAAATGACAAATCTAATAGAAACAAATAGACTTGCTGATATGTATCAAAAAGTTATGGATACACAAATGAATGAATTAAATAGAGATGCTATTGAAAAATTGGGAAATATTAGAGCTTAATGGAATAAAATTTGCTTTAATGAAAATATAATGATTATTAAAAGGAATTAATATGCTTAGAAGTTTATATACAGCAGCTACAGGGATGATAGCACAACAAACAGGGATTGATGTAACAACAAATAATATAGCGAATGTAAATACAGTAGGATATAAAAAGCAAAGAGCGGAATTTGCTGATTTGTTTTATCAAACAATGGAGTATGCAGGTACTGCAACTTCATCTACAACAGCTTCTCCAACTGGAATAAATATAGGTTTAGGAGTTAGACCAACAGCAGTTACTAAACTTTTTACTCAAGGTAATTTTAAAGAAACTGGAAATAATTTAGATTTAGCAATTACAGGAAATGGATTTTTCCAAGTACAACTTCCTGATGGAAGTATTGGTTATACAAGAAATGGGAGTTTTAAAGTAGATGCAGATGGTCAAATGGTTACAAGTGATGGATATAAATTAGTTCCAAATATTGTAATTCCTCCAGATGCTACTCAAATTAGTATAGGAACAGATGGTACTGTTAGTGTTCTTCAAGCAGGTCAAACAAATATGACTCAAATAGGTCAAATTACATTAGTTAATTTTATAAATCCAGCAGGTTTACATGCTTTAGGGGACAATAATTATATAAATACATCTGCAAGTGGAGATCCTATTGAAGGTGTAGCAGGTAAAGAGGGACTAGGACAAATTAGACAAGGATTTGTAGAAATGAGTAATGTGCAACTTGTAGAAGAAATGACAGATTTAATTACAGGTCAAAGAGCATATGATGCAAATTCAAAAGCTATTACAACAAGTGATGAGATGCTTAAAACTGTAAATCAATTAAAAAGATAATGAATAACTTTATAGAGAATTATCTTTTTTATCCAAAAAATATCTTACAAAAACTTCTGTCTTTTTTTCTTCTTCCTTTTACTTTACTTTATTGTATAATTGTTTATTTTAAATTTCCTAAAAAATATAAAGATAAACAAATTCCAATTATTTCAATAGGAAATATTATTGTTGGTGGAAGTGGAAAAACTCCTTTTACAATTGCTTTAGCAAATAAGTTAGAAAATGTCGCAGTAGTTTTACGAGGATATGGTCGTAAAAGTAAAGGTTGCATAGTTGTTAGTAAAAATGGGGAAATTTTAGAAAATGTTGAGGTAAGTGGAGATGAAGCACAAGAGATAGCAATTTCTACAAAAGCTACTGTAATTGTTTCTGAAAATAGAGAAGAGGGTATAAATAAAGCAAAAGAAATTGGAGTAAAATTAGTTATTTTAGATGATGGATTTGATAAACCATTTAAAAAATTAAATATTGTTATTGATGTAAAAATAGATAATTTTTTTTGTTTGCCAAGTGGTGGTTATCGTTATCCAAGAAGTTTTTTAAAATATGCAGATCTTCTTTTAGAAGAAAATATAAACTTCAAAAGAGTTGTAAAAGTGCCAGAGTGTAATAATTGTATTTTAATTAGTGCTATTTCAAAACCTGAACGCCTTTTTGAATTTGTAAAAATAGATAAATATCACTTTTTTATAGACCATTATGAATATAAAAAAGATGAGATTGAAAAAATTTTACTTCAAAATGGAGTTAATACAATTTTAACAACTAAAAAAGATTATGTAAAACTTAAAAAATTTGGATTTAATATAAAAGTAATTGAGCTTGAATTTGAAATTTCTAATGAAGTAATGTCACAAATTAAAGAATATTTGGTAAAATACGAATAAAAAAGGTATTTTTAATGGATGGAAAAAAAGTTATAGAAGAAATCAAAGAAGAAGAATCATTTTTACTTAAACTTTTTCAACTTGAAAAGGTAGTAAATAAATATAAATATCAAATTATTATATTTTTTGCACTTTTAATTGTAGTTTTTATAGGTTATCAAGTAAAATCATATATTAATGAGCAAAATCTTATTAAAACAAATCACGCTTATAATGAATTATTAGTGAATCCAAATGATAAAAAAGCATTAGAAATATTAAAGAATAATCCAAAATTATTTAATTTATATTTATTACATAATTCAAAAAGCATAGAAGAATTAAAAAAAGTAGCAAATTCAAATGGAATTGTTGCAAATATAGCAAAATATGAAATAGCAGCATTAAAAGGTGACAAAAAATCACTTGAAAATTATTCGTTAACAATAGAAGCTATTTATAAAGATTTAGCACTTTTAAATGTAGAAAGATTATATTTAAAAGAAAATAATCATAATAAAGCTGAAGAAATTGCAAATGAAATAAAAGATACTCAAATTAAAAAACTTGCAGATACACTTCTACATTATGGGATAGTTAAATGAAAAAACAATATTTATTATTAATTGCAATTGCTTTATTTTTGATGGATGGATGTAGTAGTAAAAAATATTATGAGCCAGAAAAAAAAGTATTAGCAAATAAAACAATCTCTATGCAAAAAGAATTACCTGCAAAGATTATATTTTTTACAAGAGATGATGCAACATTAAAAAATGGTTTAGTTATTCCTGAAAATAAAAAATTACCAAAAGGTTTTGTTTCACTAAATAAAGATTTAGCGAAAAAAGGGTATATTTTATTAGTAAATGATAAACAAATTAAATTTAAAAAGTTAATTGTACAAGCTGTAAAAAAAGATAATTTAGTAGCTATTTTGTTTGCAGATAATAGTATGACTCTTTTTTCTTTAGATAAAAATAAAGCAGTTTTAACTGAAAATTTTGGACAATTATTAGGGCTTAGAAAATTTGTAGCTTCTCCACTTTTTTATAAAGATTTATTAGTTGTTCCTACTTTAAATGGAAAATTAGCTATTTTTAATTTAAAAACTAAAAAACTTATTAGAGAAATAGTAGTTTCTAAAAAAGATTATTTTAGTAATGTAATATTTTTAGCTGTAAGGAATAATACTTTAATAGCAGCATCAAGAGATAATATTATTTCTATTGCACCTGGACTTTTTGTACAAAAAGAGTATAATATAAAACATATTATTGCAGATGATAATAATATTTATGTTTTTACAATAGAAGGTGATATTAAAAAACTTAATTTAGAATTAAAAGAGATTAAATCTATTTATTTAAAATTTGCAAATATAATTGCACCAACTTTTGTGGGTAATAATATTTATTTTGTAGAGTATGGAGATGGAACTTATTTAATAAAAATAGATAAAAATTTAGAAAATTTAAAAGTTTATGAATTAGATTCACCAAGCATAGATGATTCAAATGTATTTACAAAAAATGGTATTTTATATATAAAAGATGAATATATTGACCTAAAAAGTATAAAATGAGTAAAGAACTTGAAGCTTTTATAGAATATTTAATTATAGAAAAGGGACTTTCTAAAAATTCGGTCTCTTTTTATAGAAGTGATTTAGTTCAATTTGAAGAGTTTTTAGGTAAATCTGTTATAAAAGCAAACAGTGATGATGTGATTGATTTTTTATCTAAACTTAAAAAAACAGAAGATGAAAATATAGTAAATCAAAGAACTTTAAATAGAAAGCTTTCAAGTATAAATGCTTTTTTTAGATTTGCTTATAAAAAAGAGTGGACAGATAATAAATTAAAAATTAAGCAACTAAAAATTCCTAAACAACTTCCAAAATTTTTAACAAATGATGAAATAGAAGAAGCTTTAAAAAATATAGATAGTGATAATTGGTTAGCTCTTAGAGATAAAGCTTTGATTTTGTTTCTTTATGCAACAGGGCTTAGAGTAAGTGAGGCAATGGATGCTAAAAAAAGTGATATTGAAGAAGGATGGATTAGGGTAAGAAGTGGAAAAGGTGATAAAGAGAGATTAGTGCCAATCGCTATGCCAGCTCTTAATGCTTTGAATGATTATCTATTTAAAAGACCTCATACAAGTGATTATCTATTTATAAATTCAAGAAGAGGAAGACTTTCAAGAATTAGTGCTTTTCATATTACAAAAAAGTATCTAAATGTTTCTCCTCACGTATTAAGACACTCTTTTGCAACTTCTTTAATTTTGGGTGGGGCAGATTTAAGAGTAGTTCAAGAATTATTAGGACATTCAAGTATGCTTACTACTCAAATTTATACACATATCCAAAAAGAAAATCTTTATGAAACTGTAGAAAAATTCCATCCATTAAAGGAATTTGATGAATGAAATGAATAATTATCTTTTTGATAATAATATAATTTTAAAAGAGATTAAAAATATTACACCAAAAACAAGAAAAAAAATAGAAGTATATTTGGGTGTTGATATGAAAAACAACTATTATTTAATAGTTAAACTTAACAAAAAGAGTAGGTTTTTGATGAAAGATGCAAAAGAATTACTTGAATTTTTATCAAAAATAGAAAACATAAAAGATATAAATTTTAAATATAAAAAAAGAATTTTGCTTTTAAGTGGAGAAATTTGTTCTAAAACAAAAGAGTTTTTAAAAGAGTGGAGGATTTTGTGATTCTTTGTGATATTGGAAATACTCATTTTCATTTTAGTTATAATGGTAAATTAATTGATAGTGATAAATGTAAAATTAAACAAGAAAAAATTTATTATATTAGTGTAAATGAAGAAAAAACAAAAGAATTACTCAAAAAAAATCCTGAAAGTATAGATTTGAGTAAATTTGTAAATTTTGATACAAGTTATATAGGTCTTGGAATTGATAGAATAATGGCTTGTAAAACAATTGATAATGGAATAGTAGTAGATGCAGGAAGTGCTATTACAATAGATATTATGAATAATAGTGTCCATTTAGGTGGATATATAATTCCGGGAATTAATGCATTGAATAAAACTTATTCTGCAATTAGTGCAAAATTAGATTATAATTTTAATATGCAAATAGAAAGAGAGATTTTACCTATAAATACAGTAGATGCTATTAGTTTTGGCTCTATTGGAATGATTATAAGTTTTATAGAAAATATAGAAAAAAATAAAAAACTTTATTTCACAGGTGGAGATGGGGCATATTTATCTAAATTTTTTGATAATTCTATTTATATAAAAGATTTAGTTTTTAGAGGAATGAAACAAACAATTAAGGAGAACAATTTATGATTACAGTAGCTTTACCAAAAGGAAGAATTGCTGAGCAAACTTTGGATATTTTCAAAGAAATATTTAATGAGGATTTTCAATTTAAAGGAAGAGAATTAATTCTAAAAAAAGCAGGATTTACATTTTTAAATGTTAGAAATTGGGATGTTGCAACTTATGTGTATCATCAAGCTGCTGATATTGGAGTAGTTGGATATGATGTTTTAAAAGAACTTAATTTAGATGTTTTAGAACTTTTAGATATGAAGCTTGGAATTTGTAAAATTTGTGTAGGTGGAATCAAGGGTGATGAAAGTTATAAAAATAAAACTGAATTAAAAGTTGCTACAAAACTTCAGGGAATTGCAAAAGAGTATTTTTCAAAAAAAGGAATTCCAGCTGAAATTATCAAATTAAATGGTTCTATCGAGCTTGCACCACTTATTGGACTTAGTGATGTTATCGTGGATATAGTTGAGACTGGAACTACTATGAAAGAAAACGGACTTGAAGTAAAAGAGGATGTTTTAGATTATGTAAGTGCAAGACTTATTGCAAATAAAAACTCTTTTGTAGCTAAAAAACCACAAATTATAGAACTTTATGAAAGAATAGAAGAGATTGTAAATAAATGAATGGATTAGATTTATATGCAAAAGTTGAGCATCTTTTTGATTTTGAAGATGTTATGGATTTTTTGTGGGGGAAATATATTGAAGAATTAAAAAAATTAAATGTAAAAACTATTCTTGATATTGGTTGTGGAACTGGTGGATTTATGTTAAAAGCGAAAGAAGCTGGATTTGATGTTGTTGGAATTGATATTAGTGAAGAAATGATTAATTTGGCAAAAGAAAAAGGCTTAGAAGTTTACCATAAAGATTTATGTGAATTTAGTGGGGAATTTGATGTTTGTGTAGCTATTTTTGATGTTGTTAATTATATGGATGATGAATATCTAAAAAACTTTTTTAAATGTGTTAAAAATGTGTTGAAAAAAGATGGATATTTTCTTTTTGATATAAATACTTTTTATGGATTTGATGAAATAGCACAGGGTACTATTGCTGTTGAAGATGAAGATAAGTTTGCAGTTTTAAATTCAATTTTTGAAGATGATAAAATGGTAACTAAAATTACTCTATTTGAAAAAAATAGCAACTGTTACGAAAAGCAAGAAGGTGAAATTATTCAATATTTTCATAAAAATGCAAAACTTAAAAAATTAAATCCATTAAAATTTGAGAAAAAAATAAAAATAAATCTATATGATGGAGATATGCCGGATAAAGAAGTGCTGATTTTTAAACAAAAATAGCACTCATATATCCAACTACTTGGGTCTCATCTCCACTTGCGTCAGCACTTGTTCGATAATCAACTATTAAAGGTGTTAAATTTAAATCTTCAGCACTTTTGATAATTGCGTTTATTCCTATTTTACCGCACGCTTCACATTTATCTAACATTTTTTCATCTAAATCATGAACTGCTTGAATACAATTGTAATCAAGTGCCATTGCTGTTTTTTTATCATAATAATGGCTTAAATCACTACTTATTACAACTAAATTTTTTTTATCTTCCAATAAAAAGTTTATAATTTCACTAAGTTTTGTTGGTGAATAATCCGAATAAATTATTTCTACTAACTCTACATCTTTTATATAATGAGCTATAAAAGGAACTTGAACTTCTGTTGAATGTTCTGCGTGAGCTGAAGGTAAATTTATTAAATCAAATTTTTCTTTTAGAATCTTAGAGTATTCTGTATCAATTTTTATATTTTTACAAGGAGATTCATATTCATGCTCTAAACAAATAGAAGCACCTTCGTAAGCTATTTTATGACTTGGACCTATTAAAATAACTCTTTTAGAATCAAAGTTTTTAGTCATTCTATATACAAAATTTGCAGTAAATCCAGAATATACCCATCCTGCATGTGGAACGATTAAAGCTTTTGGTTTTAAATCAAAAAGTTTTCTATCTTTTTCTTCTATATTTTTATCTAAAACTTCATTAAAATAAGTTATATGTGTTTCTATTTCATTACAACTTGCTGGATAAAAACTTCCAGCTACACTTGCTTTTCTCATTTTTGACTCCTTTTATAATAAACTCTTTCAAAATATAATCCATTTGGCATTATTAGTTTTGTTGATACTTTTTTATTTTTATCAATTTGATTTTTTAAATCATTAATAGTTAATTTTTTATCAGAAATATCTATTAGAAACCCAGTCATCATTCTTACTTGACTTCTTAAAAAACCATTTCCTATATATTTGATTATAACATAATTTTTGTGAGTGATTATATAGGCATTGTAAATTTTTCTTATAAATGAATGGGTGTCGCTTCCAGTTTTATGAAAATATTCAAAGTCGTGAGTTCCTATAAAATATTTTATAGCTTTTTGCATAATTTCTATATCTAAAGTTTTTTTGTAAAATGTATAATCATTTGAAAATGGACTGGGTTGATTTGTAATTAGATATCTGTAACTTCTGGCAGTCGCTAAAAATCTTGAATGAAAATTTTTATCTACTAAACGAATAGTTTTTATGAAAATATAAGGGGCTATTATTTTATTTAGAGATATTTTTAATTGATTTAAATCTTGCCAAAATTTAGGAATTAAAAAATCAACACTTTGATTTAGAGCATGAACTCCTGTATCAGTTCTGCCAGCATAGTTGATTTTGCTGTTTATATTTAGTTTTGATAAAGCAAATTCTATTTTATCTTGTACGGTTTGTTTATGTGGTTGAGATTGAATCCCTTGAAATTTACTTCCATCATAACTTATTATTGCTTGAACTCTTAAAATCTTGCTATCCTTTTTCTTTCAAATATATATCCAACTAATATAAATATTGGTATTAAAATAATAGAATATAGATGTTTATAAGTAACAAAAACTGAGATATAATAAGTAATAGAAATTATTAAAGCATAAGTAATAGAATGATTTTTCTCATATCTATTATGGAAAAATGAAATTGCTCCTATAAAAAAAAATGAGATAAAAGGAAATATAGAAATAAGAAAATATTTATTTATTTTTTTTCTGTTAGTTTTTATGTATTCAGTTATTTTTAATATACTTAAATTATTTATTTTTATTTTATTATTTATATTTAATTGTTTAAACTTTATTATATTTGTTTTTTTATTTGTATAATAGATTGTACCATCATATAAAGATAGAACAAAATAATTATCTTTTTTATGAGTTTTTGCATTTTTTGCTAGAATTAAAATATTCTGTTTATTATTATACAAAACTACATTTTTATAACTATTTTTTTCTTTTTTCTCTATAAATATATTCCAATTTCCAAATTTTTGTCCAATTTCTGATGGTTTAAAATTGAATTGTGATTCAGTTTTTTTTACATTTATAAAATTTTTATATAAAATATTACTGGTTGGAATTGATAAAAATGTAATAATTAAAAGTAAAAAAGTAAAAAATATACTAATAAAAAATAAAGGTTTTAATATTCTTTTTGGTGAAACTCCAAGAGATAATACTGTAATAAGTTCTGAATTTTCAAATAGTTTAGATAAAGAAAATGCAGCAGTTATAAAAAAAGATAAAGGTAATGTATAAAATATAATTTGAGGAAGTGTTAAAACATAAAGATATAAAAATTCAAAAATATTTATTTTTAGTATGGCAGTCATATTGGAAATAGTTAACAGAAATACCATTGAGGCTATAATAAAAAGTATTGTAAAAAGAGTAAAAAATGATGAAAAAAAGTTTTCTATTAAGTACTTATCTAATTTAAGCATATAGTTTATTCCATATTTCTAAAAATTGATTTTCAAATAGCCACACTATAAAAAGTCCTAAACTTAAAAAAGGAATAAAAGGCAATTCTAAATCTTTTTGTGCAATTCTATTATAGATTGCTGGGAAAATAGCAAAAATTGCTCCTAAAAATAGTGCTATTAAAGATAATTTAATTCCTAAAATTGCTCCCATAGTAGCAAATACTAAGATATCTCCATCTCCCATTGCTTCTTTATTTATAAAAGCACTTACATAATCACGTATAAAAACAGCTCCTCCTGCTAAAAGCAATGCATTTTTGAAATTTTCTAAAATATCTTCGTTTGAAAAGATAGCAAATGTAACTGGTAATATATTCATAATATAAGTAATAGCTTTATATTTTAAATCTACTACACTTGAAACTAATAGAGATAAAAAAGAAGCCATAAGCATTAGTGAATATATATCAAATCCATTTTTATAATAAACAATTCCAACAATTATACCACTTGCTAATTCAACTAATGGATATTGAATTGAAATTTTTTCTTTACAAAAAGCACATTTTCCTTTTAGAAAAATATAAGAAATTATAGGTATATTATGCCACCATTTTAGAGGTGTTTTACAAGTAGGGCAGTGACTTGCTGGAAATATTATATTTTCATTTTTTGGTATTCTTAATATTACTACATTTAAAAAACTACCTATTAAGATACCAAAGATGATAGCTAAGATTAAATTATATACCTCCATATCTTCTTTCCCTTTTTTCAAAATCTTCTATTATTTTTTCTAATTCTTGTGGAGTAAAATCTGGCCATAAAGTTTTTGTAAAAAACATTTCAGCATAAGCAATTTGCCACAATAAAAAGTTACTAACTCTAATTTCTCCACTCGTTCTAATAAGTAAATCTACATCTGGAATATTATGAATAGCTGTATCTAAATATTTATTTATATTTTCGTCACTTATTTTTTCTTTATTATCGCATAATTTTTTAACTGCTCTTGTAATTTCATCTCTACCACCATAATTTAGTGCTAAAACTTGAGTAAGTTTTGTGAAATTTTTTGTTTTTTCTCTTGTGATTTCAATTCTTTTTTGCAATTTATCTGAAAACTTAGAAATATCTCCAATTACTTCAAATTTAACTTCATTTTTTAAATAAGTATCAAGCTCATTTTTAAGCCAATTATCTAATAATTTCATTAAAAATTCAACCTCATATTTTGGTCTTTTCCAATTTTCAGTACTAAATGCATATAAACTTAAATAATTTATTTTATCATTATTAGCACAAAAAGTAGTTATTTCTTTTACAACTTGGGCACCTTTTTTGTGCCCTTCAGTTCTATTTAGTCCCTTTGCTTTTGCCCATCTTCCATTTCCATCCATAATTATAGATAAATGCATATTTTTTTTCCTTATGCTTTTAGATTTAATAAACTATTATTACTTACTTCAAATAGTGGTTTTATTTTTTCTTGTTTGATATTTACAACTATTCCTTTTAATTCATCAATATTTTGATTTATTAAAGTTAAACTATTTTGAAATTCTACCATTAAATTTAGATAAATAGTATCTGCCAAAAACATTTCTCCTCCAATTGCTCCTAAATGTTCAAAAAATCCATAAAATTTTAATCTGTTTTTTTTATATTTTAATTGCATTAAAGCTCTTTTTTTCTTTTCATTGATAAAAAGATGTTTGATTTGTTGATTATCAGCAAGTAAAAGTTGAGTGAAAAACAAAAATTCATCTTTTGAATTAGAATTTGCTAAATGATTTAATAAAAAATGTTTATAACTTTTATTATCTTTTAAAGAGTCATCTTTGATTAAATCATCTATTGTATAATTTAAAGTTTTAGGAATTTTATTAAAAATAGTAGGTATTTTTGAAAGGTTTTTAATTTCTATTTTATTGTCTGTTTGATTGATTTGTGCTTTATAATTTGCTCCGATTTCTAATTTAGTATAAGATTTTACTTCTACTTCTTTTTTACCTAATTGAAGTAGATATCTTATGGGGTTTAGTTGTTTTTTTACTGTTATTGTAAGAGGTAGAGTTGAATTGAATTCAGTTGGCATATTAAGTCTGTTTGTGGCTTTCATAATTTTGCCAATTTGAGAAATATTAAACATTTTGACTTAGCTCTATTATTTTTTTTGCAATTTCTCTTTTATTTGCTTGTGGTATTTTTGTTTCACTATCTTTTGTAATGAAAATAACTTCATTTTCATCACTTCCAAAATTATTTTTTGTAAGTAAATTCAAGCAAATTGCATTTGCATTTTTTGATATTAGTGCTTTTTTAGCAGAATTTAGGGCATTTTTTTCATCTGTTTCCGCTTTGAATCCAATTTTTTTAATACCATTTATAGAAGCTAAAATATCTATATTTTTTGTCATTTCAAGTTTCCAAGTATTGCTATTTAATTTATCTTTTTTGATTTTTCCTTTTGAATAAATAGGAGAATAATCACTTACGGCTGCAGCCATAAATAAATAATCATTTTTAGGAGTTAATTCATCAAGTTTTGTTTTTAAATTTTTCACACTTTCAAAAGCAATAATTTTTATCTCTTTTGGTAAATTGTGTGTTTTTGAGCTAAGAAGTGTAACATTTGCTCCAGAAATATATAGCTCAAGTGCCAAAGCTTCTCCCATTTTCCCACTTGAAAAATTACTAATAAATCTAACGTCATCTATTTTTTCTATAGTTCCACCTGCTGTTACTATTACATTTTTATTGCACCAAAACTCTTTTTTATTTAAAATCCTCATACTTTTGTAAAAAATGTCATTTACATCTGCCATTTTTCCAATTCCAGTATCACCACAAGCAAGTAACCCAGAATCTGCTTCTATAATTGTTAAATCCTTTTGTAGATTTTTTAGACTTGTTTGAGTTGTTGGATGCATATACATATTTGTATTAGCACTTGGGGCTATTAAAACTTCTTTGGTAAATGCTAAATAAGTTTGTAAAAGTAAATTATCTGCAATTCCTGCATTTATTTTATTTACAGTATTTGCAGTAGCTGGGGCAATTATAAAAATATCAGCCCATTTACCTATATCAATATGATTAAAATCATTACTCCAATCTTCAGTTGTTTCATCTAAAATTTTGTTTCTTGTTAAAGTTTTAAATGTTAATGGATTTATAAATTTTTTAGCTGAGTTTGTCATAATAACTCTAACATTATCTCCATTTTTTACAAACAAACGAATAAGTTCTAATGTTTTATAAATTGCAATACTTCCTGTTACACCAATTAATATATTCATATTTTAAATTCTTTTGCTGAAGATTCAATTGATTTTAATGAATTGATAGTTTTTTGAATATTTTTAGTTGTTTTTTTAGCAAATTTTAAATTAGAATGTGATAACTCTGTAATGTCTAAACTAAGTTTCATGAGCTCTTTTGTTTGGATAGAAATATAAGTTGATTCTTGTGTTGCTTGTAAAGATTTATTTATAGTGTTATCTAAATTAGTTGTAACTTCTAATAATTTATTTTTTAAATTTTGAGCATTATTAGCAATATTATTCATTTTTTGACTATTTCCTATTATTTCATTAGACATATTTTGAGCACCTTCTGAAATAGTATTTATAATAGAATTAATTTCAATTAATGCTTTATTTGTTCTCTCAGCTAACTTTCTAACTTCATCAGCAACTACAGCAAAACCTCTTCCAGCTTCTCCTGCCCTTGCTGCTTCAATTGCTGCATTTAATGATAATAATTCTGTTTGTTCAGAAATAGTTTTTATAATTTCTATTACTTCTTTTGATTGTTCAGAAGATTCTTTTAAGCTATAAGCTTGTGCTGCTAATTCTTCTTCTTCTTTTTGTGTATTGGTAATATCTGCTACACTTTTATCTAACTCTCCACTAAATATAGTTAAGATCTTTTTAACTTTTTGCGAATCATCAGTAGTAGAAATTATATCTTCTTCCATTTTATCAATTCTTTGATATAAATCATCTATTATATTTTTTATAATAGTAATTTTTTCATTTTGTAATTCTATTTTTTTTATTAATTCCTTAGAACCAGTATCAACACTGTTTACTAAAGGAGTACTTTTATTTATTTCATGTATGGTATTAGTTAATGTTTCTCTAATAGTTTCTACTAAATTAAGTATATATTTTGATATTTCTCCTATTTCATCTTTTGTTCCTAAATCTATATTTTTAGTTAAATTTTTTGTTTGTGAAAGATCTGTAATTTCTTTTTCTAATTTTAATATAGGAGAAGATATTATTTTTGCAAAAAATATAGAAAAAAATATTATAATAATAGCAAAAATTATATTTAAAGAAATTATAACTTCTTTTGCAAATTCTATTTTTTCTTTAATGTCTTCTAATTCATGTTTATCAATTAAATTTCCAATTTCGTTTAAAAAATATAAACCCACTAAACCAAGTATTAGCATATAAATTGTAGCCCAAAAAGCATTTTGATATAGTTTTTGTTTTATTGACATATTTTGAAAGAAATTTATAATATAATTCATTACTTATCCTTTTTAAAAAATTTATAAAAGAACCCTTTTACAGATTTTTGAGGAGTTCTTGATATTGCTAAGTCACCTTTTTTTACATCTTTTGTAATAGTACTTCCAGCTGCTATCATTACATCATCTTCAATCACAATAGGTGCTACTAATTGAGAATCACTTCCAATAAAAACATTTTTGCCTATTTTTGTTTTATATTTATTAATACCATCGTAATTACAAGTAATTGTTCCAGCTCCTATATTTGTTCCACTTTCTATTTGGGCATCACCTAAATAGCTTAAATGTCCAGCTTTTACATCATTTAGAGTTGATTTTTTGATTTCTACAAAGTTTCCAATTTTACTATCTATTATTTTTGAAGCAGGTCTTATTCTCGCCATTGGTCCAATTTCAGAATTTTCAATTTCAGCATCTTCAATAATTGTATTTGCTTTTATATAACTCTCTTTTATTACAGATTTTCCTTTGAATACACATCCACTTTCAATTTCACATTCACCTATAAATTCTACATCATCTTCTATGAAAATAGTTTGAGGTAAATGCATAATTACACCCTTTCTCATCCATTTTTCTTTTATTCTATTTTGATGAATAATTTCTGCATTTGCTAAATCAAATTTAGAATTTACACCTTTAAAATCTTCTTCTTTTACTTCAATAGCTTTTATAGTTTTTCCAGCTTTATTTGCCAAATCAATAATATCAGTTAAATAATATTCTTTTTGAGAATTATTATTATTTAATTTAGGTAAGAATTCATCTAAAATCTCTTTTTTAATTAAATAAACTCCAGCATTTACAAATTTTATTTTTAATTCTTCCTCATTTGCATCTTTTTGTTCTATAATTTTTGTTACTTTATCATTTTTAATAACTACTCTTCCATAACCATTAGGATTATCAAGTTTTATTACACTCATTACAATATCAGCGTCAATTTTGTTAAATTTTTGAAGTTCTTCACTTGTAACTAAAGGCATATCTCCATTTAGAATAAAAACTTTTTCATTTTTAGGATTACAACATTTAACTGCACCACCAGTTCCAGGGAAATTTTCATGGTCTTGTGTTATAAATTCAACATCATCAAAATATTTTTCCATAGTTTCAATTACTTTTTCTTTTTGATGATAAACTACGACATTTATATTATTTGATAATTTTTTAGCTTCATTTATAGAATAAAATAACATTTCTTTACCACTAATTTTATGTAAAACTTTTGGTAAATTTGATTTCATTCTTGTCCCTTTTCCAGCGGCCATAATAATAACAGATAACATTTAAACCCTTTTTTATAAAAATTTGTTATAATTATAGCAAAAAATTATAAAAGGAATATAAAATTGGATTTAGCTACAGTCATAGGGCTTGTTGGTGCACTTGGGCTTATTGTTGCAGCAATGGCTATGGGGGTTGGTATTGGACCTTATATTGATCCACAATCAGTACTAATTGTTGTAATTGGTTCTATTATGACTCTATTTATTAACTTTAAAATGGAGCATATGACACAATTTGCAAAAGTATTTATGTTGGCAATTAAGCCAAGTTATCAACCAGATTTTCCAGAACTTATTAAAAAACTTGTAGAGTATGCTACACAAGCAAGAAGAGATGGAATTTTAGCTCTGGAAGGACCTGTTGCTAATGAAGAAGATGAATTTTTGAAAAAAGGTCTTTCTATGGCAGTGGATGGAAATGAACCTGATACTATTAGAGAACTTTTAGAAATAGATATGGAACAAATGGATGAAAGACATAAAACAATGGCCTCTATTTTTAGTGGTTGGGCAGGACTTGCTGGAGCTATGGGTATGATTGGTACACTGGTTGGTCTTGTTGCTATGCTTTTAAATATGGCTGATCCTTCTGCGATTGGTCCAGCAATGGCCGTTGCCTTACTTACAACTCTTTATGGAGCAATGATTGGGAATATTTTTGGTGGTCCTATTGCTGGGAAGTTAGGTCTTAGAAATAGTGATGAAATTTTAGCTAAGACTATGATTATTGAGGGAATTATGTCTATTCAATCAGGAGATAATCCTAGAACATTAGAAGCAAAACTATTAAGCTTTTTACCACCAGCCCAAAGACAAAGTCAATTCGAGTAAAAAATGGCAAAAAAATGTAAATGTGAATGTCCTGAATGTATGCCTGAGTGGCTTGCTACATTCGGTGACTTGATGAGTCTTCTATTATGTTTTTTCGTTTTACTTCTTTCTATGTCAACTATGGATGCAAAAAAAATAGAAGAGGCAATAGGAAGTTTGCAGGGGAGTATGGGGATTTTAGAAGGTGGAACTATTACAAAAACTTCCATTAAAAAAGGAACACCTACAACTCAATCACCAGTACCACAAAACGCATCACAAATGGCAAAAGAAGTTTCTCAAGCAGTAAAAGAGTTTAATGAATTAAAACAAGGAATGGCTGGAAGTGCTATCTCTTTAGAAGAAGCAGAAGAAGGGTTAATAGTTCATTTGCCTGCCGATATTTCTTTTAAACCAGGAACAGCTGAAATTTATAATGAAGATTCTATTTTATTTTTAAAAAGAATAGCTTTAATTATAAAAACACTTCCACCAGAAGTTCAAGTACAAGTAAGAGGTTTTACCGATAATACACCTTTAGCTAAAACATCTCCTTATCAAGATAATTGGGAGTTAAGTGGGGCAAGAGCTTTAACTGTAGTTAGATATTTAATCAAATTTAGAGTAAATCCAAAAAAGCTTAGTTTTGCTGGATATGGAGATTCTCATCCAATAACGACAAACGCAACACCTGAAGGTAAAAAGAAAAATAGAAGAGTTGATATTATATTTTTTGCTCAGAAAAATGTAATTAAAAATGCTCAAAAAATTCAAAAATCAGTATTGGATAATACAAAGTGAAAAAAATTATAATTTTATTTATAATTTTACTTCCAATTGGTATATTTGGGGCAGATGTTAATGCACCTCCAATACCTATGGTAAATTTAAGTCTAACTACACCTAATAGTCCAACACAACTAGTAAAATCATTAAATATAGTTATTATTATG
Organism: Nautiliales bacterium; assembly: GCA_030826765.1. Taxonomy (GTDB): domain Bacteria; phylum Campylobacterota; class Campylobacteria; order Campylobacterales; family JAADDX01; genus JAUUDM01. The sequence continues at coordinate 57,723 of JAUUDM010000033.1, read as the reverse complement.
ACTTTACTTGTTTTAGCACCAAGTATAGTTTTAGTTATGACTTCATTTGTTAGACTTCTTGTTGTTTTTTCATTTTTAAAGCAAGCATTAGGAACACAGCAAATGCCTCCTGCTCAAATTTTAGTGAGTTTAGCTTTAGTTTTGACATTTTTTATAATGAAACCTTATGTAGTGCAGTCTTATAATAATGCAATTAAGCCATATATAGAAGAAAAAATAGGTTATGAAGAGGCGTTTAGTAAGGGAGTTGCACCCTTTAAAAATTTTATGATTAAAAATACTCGTGAGAAAGATTTAGCACTTTTTTATAGAATTAGACATTTACCAAATCCTAAAACTGTAAAAGATGTGGATTTGACAACTTTAATTCCAGCTTTTATGATAAGTGAACTTAAAACAGCTTTTGAGATTGGATTTTTAATATATTTACCATTTTTAATCATTGATATGGTAGTAAGTGCAATTTTGATGAGTTTAGGTATGATGATGCTACCACCAGTTATGATTTCAATGCCGTTTAAGTTGTTAGTTTTTGTTTTAGTTGATGGATGGAATTTATTGGTTCAAAATTTAGTTTTAAGTTTTAAATAAAGGATAATTATGAATTGTAGTAGTTTTGGTAAATGTGGAAGTTGTGTATTGTATCAAATACCGTATGAAGAACAAGTTGAAATGAAAAAAAATAAATTAGTTGATATGTTTAGTCAGTTTGATATGCCTAAATTAGAAGTTTTTACAGGAAGTGATGAACATTTTAGAGCAAGAGCCGAGTTTAGAATCTGGCACGATGGGGATAGATGTGATTATGGAATGTTTGGACTGCGTGAAAGAAGAATAGTTACAATTGATGAATGTAATATTGTAGATAAATCAATTAGTGATATTATGAAGCCAATGCTAGAAGAGATTATAAAAGATGAATATCTTAAAACTAAACTATATGCAGTAGAATATTTAAGTAATTCAAAAGGTGAATTGATTGTAACTCTGATTTATCACAAAAAATGGGATGAAGAGGAGATGAAACCTCATATTTATGCTTTAAAAGATAAATTTAAAAATTGTGATTTTGTAGTAAGAAGAAAAGGTAAAAAACTATTTTTAGATAAGAATTACTTAATTGAAGAACTTAATATAAAAGATGAGGTTTATAAATATAAACAAATTGAAGCAACATTTACTCAACCAAATAGAAAAATGGCTGAGAAGATGATAACTTGGGCGATGGATTCTTCTGAAGAGCTTAAAGGTGATTTAGTAGAGCTTTATTGTGGAAATGGAAATTTTACAATACCTCTTTCAAAAAGATTTAGAAAAGTTATAGCGACTGAAATTTCACAGCAATCTATAGATGCTGCTTTTTATAATGCTGATATAAATGGAATAGATAATATTACATTTTTGGCAATGAGTGCAGCTGATTTTGCAAGACTAAAAGATGAAGATTCTCCACTTATAAAAAAATATGATTTACAAAATATACTTATTGACCCACCTCGTGCAGGGCTTGATGATAAAAGTAGAAAATTTGTAGATAGTTTTGAAAATATTATCTATATTTCTTGTAATCCTGAAACATTAAAAAGAGATTTAGAAACCCTAAGTGAAGGAAGAAAGATAAAAGCATTTGCATTTTTTGACCAGTTTCCTTGGACTAATCATATGGAATGTGGTGTAGTTTTAAAGAGGGAAAAATGATAGATTTTTGGCATCATATTTATGCGCATTTTAATCCGATAGCTTTTGAAATTTTTGGTTTAAAAGTTCATTGGTATGGAATTATGTATATTTTAGCACTTTTAAGTGCTTTATATGCAGCAAAATGGATAGTAAAAAAAGATAAATTAAGTATTAGTGAGACTTTACTTGATAACTATTTTATTTGGGTTGAAATTGGTGTGATTTTGGGAGCTAGAATAGGGTATTTTATATTTTATGTACCAAATAATTTATACTATTTTACTCATCCCTGGCAAATGTTTAATCCATTTGTAAATGGTAAATTTGTAGGAATTGCCGGAATGAGTTACCACGGGGCAGTTATTGGATTTGCTATTGCTACTTTTTTATTTGTTAAAAAATATAAAGTTGATATGTGGAAACTGCTAGATATTGTAGCAGTTGCAGTTCCTGCTGGATATGTTTTTGGAAGAATTGGTAATTTTCTAAATCAAAGATTAGTTGGAAGAGTTACTGAAAGTGATATTGGAATTTATGTAAATGGAGTTTTGAGATATCCATCACAACTTTTTGAAGCTTTTTTTGAAGGTGTATTTATTTTTATAATTCTATTTTTATATAGAAAAAAGAAAAAATTTGATGGAGAATTGATTGCTCTTTATATGATTTTATATGGAATGGCAAGAAGTTTTTGTGAAATGTTTAGAGAACCAGATCCACAACTTGGATTTATTTTTATGCATTTTACAATGGGAGAATTGTTAAGTTTTGTAATGATTTTGGCTGGAATTATTATATATTTTATAAAACTAAGCAACATTTCAAAAAAAAAGTTATATAATAACAAAAAAAATTCAAAGGATAAAAATTGAAAATCAATAATTTAGAAGATTTAAAATTAGAAAATATAGGAAATATTAAATATAATCCAAGTTATGATGAATTAATTGAAGATACTATGAAAGCTGGTGAAGTTGAGATGACATCTCTTGGAGCTACTGCTGTGGATACTGGAATTTTTACTGGTAGAAGTCCAAAAGATAAATATTTTGTAAAACAAAAACCAAGTGAAGATAATATTGCGTGGGGAGAAATTAATCAACCAATTTCATTAGAAGTTTTTAATCATCTTTTAGAAATTTCAAGAAAAGAACTTTCAAATAGTGATTTATATATTATTGATGTATTTACAGGTGTTGGTAATAGTAGAAGAGCTATTAGATTTGTTACAAAAACAGCTTGGCAAGCACATTTTGTTGAAAATATGTTTATTGTTCCTACAAAAGAAGAATTAGAAACTTTCAATCCAGATTTTACTTTTTATGTAGCAAGTGGTGTAAGAAATGATAAATTCAAAGAACAAGGATTAAATTCTGATGTGTTTATTGCATTTAATGTAGAAGAAAGTATGGCTGTAATGGGTGGAACATTATATGGTGGAGAGCTTAAAAAAGGAATTTTCACTATGATGAATTATTGGCTTCCACTTGAAGGAAAACTTTCTATGCACTGTTCTGCAAATATAGGAAAAGATGATGATGTTGCACTTTTCTTTGGTTTAAGTGGAACAGGAAAAACTACTCTTTCAACTGACCCTGAGAGAAGATTAATTGGTGATGATGAACACGGATGGGATGATGAAGGTGTGTTTAACTTCGAAGGTGGATGTTATGCAAAAGTTATTAACTTAGATCCTAAAAGTGAACCAGAAATTTATGGAGCTATCAAAAGAGGTGCATTACTTGAAAACGTAGTTTTAAATGAAGATGGTGGAGTAAATTTTGAAGATGGAAGAAAAACTGAAAATACAAGAGTTTCTTATACAATTGAACATATTGAAAATCACGAATGTACACTAAGAGGTGGACATCCTAAAAATATTATTTTCTTAACTGCTGATGCATTTGGAGTTTTACCACCAGTTTCTAAACTTACAAAAGAGCAAGCAATGTACTATTTCCTAAGTGGATATACTGCAAAAGTAGCAGGGACAGAAAGAGGAATTACAGAACCAGTAGCAACATTTAGTGCATGTTTTGGTGAACCATTTTTACCACTTCATCCAACTGATTATGCTAAACTTCTTGGAGAAAAAATTGATAAACACCAAGTTAATGTATATCTTGTAAATACAGGATGGACTGGTGGAGCTTATGGTGTTGGAAAAAGAATGAGTATCAAAGATACAAGAGCTTGTATAAATGGTATTTTAAATGGAAGTATCAATGATGCAGAATTTGAAACTTTACCAGTATTTAATCTTCAAATTCCAAAAACTTTAGAAGGTGTAGCTGATAATAATGTATTAAATCCAAGAAATACTTGGGAAAACAAAGAAGAATATGATGCAACTGTTAAAAAACTTGCAGGAATGTTTATAGAAAATTTCAAAAGATATGCAGATGCTAAAACAGAGGAAGATTATTCAAAAGCAGGACCAAGCCTTTAAGGTTTGATTCTCTTTTAAGTAAAAATATGAAAGGAAAAATTGTTAGTTATGATCCTGTAAAAGGAGTTGGAAAAATTATCATAAAAAATAGGGGTGTTCATATTTTTTCTATTGATAATTGGATTGATTATGATAATACTCCACAAGTTTCTATGGAAGTAGAGTGTGGAATAGAAAATAATAAACTTATAGATATTACATCTGTCAATTCTTCCAAATCTCTATTAAATGAACTAAAAAAAGAGTTTGACTCTATTCCTTTGCCCGACTTAAAAATAAAAGGCAGTGTTGCAATTGAGCAATGTTTGGAAGATTTGTTTGGAAAATATAAAAAAATAGCATTAAAATATAAAGATATTTTAGAAAAAAACAAATCAATCCCATATAAAAAAGTAAAAAGATTTATAAAAACTGCTTATAATAATCTTTTAGAAATTGACCAGAAAATTGATGATAAATATTTAGTTGAAGTTCGTGACTCACTATATGATATAGAATATTTTTATGATGATTTATTAAGAATTATTAAAAGTCCTGTTTATGTTAATTTAGAGAAGTTTGTTTTAAACAAACAAAAAAATTACAGTGTAATAAAAAAAAGATTTGAAGCTAATAAAGAGCTTTCCGTAGAGTCTATAAAAAAAGCTAATTTATTAGAATTAGAGATTCAAAAATTAAAAGATGATATTAAGAAACTTAATCAAAAAAGTAAAGAGTATAAAGAAGTTTTAGAAATGATAAAATCTAAAAAAAGAAAATATGTTGATTTAATTGATACTGCACAAAATCTCAAAGAAGAAAATTCCCTAATTGTAAATGATATTACAGAATTTGAAAAAGTGTATAAAGAGTTGTTTAAAAACTTTTTTGAAAAAGAGAGTAGAATATTAAAGAAAATCTTAGAAAAAGAGATGAATATACTGGGTTATCAGTTTGATGCTCTTTTATGGGAAAATGCTAAAAAATCAAAAGATATCCATAAATTTTTCGAAGAAGCAAAAATAGAGGGTAGTTATAGCACTAAAACATTTATGAAATATTATCTTAAAACTTTAAATGTTGATAAGATGAATGACAAGAATCAACAATTATTAGAAATAATGAATGAGCTTACTCTATTTAGTAAAAGTATAATAATTTATGATAGAAACTTAAATAGAGCAAGAGAATTATCTATGTTGATTGAAAATTTAGACCATGATGCAAATGTAAAAATTATTAGTTCTTTAAAAGATTTTGTTTTGTATATCAAAGAGAATGATTCAAAGATAGATATAGCTATTTCAGAAGTAGATAAAAGTAATATACAAAGTATTGAAAAAATTATATTTATATTGAAAAAGTTGGATATTGATTTTCTTCTTTTTTCAGAAAATATAGCTAATAGAAAAGATATAGTTTATATTGATCACAAAAATATAAATAGTTTGAAAAAAGAGATTAAAAATATTCTTTGATTTTTTTAGCACTTTCTTTATCAATAACTTTACTTAATTCTTTCAAAGATGCATTTTTTATATTTTCAAAACTTCCAAAATAATTAAGTAATTTTACTATTTTAGCTTTTCCTATTCCTTTTATTTTTAAAAGTTCAATCTGTTTATCTTGTTTTATTTTTTGTTTTCTATGAAAAGTTATGGCAAATCTATGTGCTTCATCTCTAAGTTTTTGTAAAAATTGTAAAATAGGGGAGTGAGTATTTAAGCTATAAACTTCATCGAAAGAGTATATTTTATCGTTTGCACTTCCTTTTGCTCTATGTGCTTTTTTATCTATTTTTTCTTTTGCTATTCCTAAAATATCGATATCTATTCCAGTTGAATTAATTATTTCTTTAGCTATTTTTATTTGGTGCATTCCACCATCAATTAACCATAAATCAGGAGGAGAAAGTTTGTCAAAACTTTCAGCTCTTTTTGTTAGTAGTTCTCTCATTTGAGAATATTCATCTTTACTTTCTAAATTATAATGACGATATTCATCTTTTTTAAATTTATCATTACTCCATACAATTTTACTACCTACTGTTGCCTCTTGTTGCATATGGGAAGTATCAAAAACTTCTATTGTGTAAGGAGTATTTGATAGTTTAAAATATTCTTTTATTTTTTGATAAATATCAGTAGGTTTTTGATTTTTAATTATTTCATTTGCATTTAATTTACAAATATCGATAAGTTTTTTTCTTTCTTTGGTTGTTGGAGTAATAATTGATATTTTTTTATTAAATTTTTCACTCAATAAGTTTTTGATCGATTCTTTATCTTTAAAATTTTGGGCGACCATTATTTTTTGAGAGATAAAAGGAGTCTCTTTTGAGTAAAAATCTAAAATTACTCTTTTATAAATTTCATCTTTATCTAAAAATTCAGAATTAATTATTGAATTATTACTTGATATTACTTTACCATTTCTTATAAATAGTCTAATAACAATAGCTTTTTTATCAAATAAATGAACATAAAAAACATCTAAGTCATCAAGTTTTGCCATATCAACATTACTAAAAAGCTCAGTTGATGAGATTGCTTTTATTCTATCTCTATAAATTTTTGCTTCTTCAAATTGTAAATTTTCGGCAAATTTATGCATTTTGTTTTCTAATAGCTGTATAGTTTTTTCTTTATCTAAAATTAAATCTTGGGCTTTTTTTATTAAAGTTTGATACTCTTTTTGTGTAATTTTACCTTCACAAGGGCCTGAGCATTTTTTAAGTTGATAAAATAAGCAAAGTTTTTTACACGATTTTGATTGTTTAAGAGGTATTTCTTCATAAATTGTTTCAAGCAATTCTCTTGCCCCTGAGCTAAAAGGGCCATAATATTTAACATTTCCTTTTATTACTTTTCTTGTTATTTCAAATCTTGGAAATTTTTCATTTAGATCTATATAAATATAAGGATAAGTTTTATCATCTCTTAGTAAAATATTATATTTTGGTTTAAGTTGTTTTATAAGTGAATTTTCTAAAATAAGAGCATCATTTTCATTTTCTACTACAATATATCTTAAATCTACAGCTTCACTTATCATTTTAAAAATTCTTGGAGATAAATTTGGATTTGGATGTAGGGTAGGAGTAAATCTCCAATAACTTTTTATTCTATTTTTTAAATTTTTTGCTTTTCCTATGTATAATAGTTTATTGCTTTTATCAAAATATTGATAAACTCCTGGTAAATCTGGTAAAGATTTGAGTTTATTTAGCAATTTAGCTCCATAACAACTGGTGTATGGTCTGATGGAGTAGGGAGAGTTCTTGGCTCTAAATCTATATAAACATCATTTATTTTATCTAAAATAGGCTTTGTAACTAATATATAATCAAGTCTCAAACCTCTTTTGAAATATTTATCACGATAATCATAAAATGAAAATTGTTGTTTGTTTGGATAAAGTTCTCTAAAACTGTCATATAGACCTAAACTTAATAATTGATTAAAAATTTCTCTTTCTTCAGGTAAAAATGTAACATGTCCCTCGAATTTTTTAGCATCAAAAACATCTATTTCTTTATGAATAATATTGAAATCACCCATCAAAATAAACTTTTCATTTTTCAAATCAAATTTACTGATAAAATTAATTAGATTTTTATAAAATTTTATTTTATATTCAAATTTTTCTGAATATAAATCTCCAAGAGGTGCATAAATATTTATTATATTTATATCATTTGTTTTTGTATAAATTGCTCGGGCTGGTTCTAAAATAGTGTTTTTTTCAAATTCAAAAATAGAACAATTCATAACACCATTAAATTGTTTAGCAGAAGAATAAAAACATTCATAATTATCTAATAAAGGAGGATTTAATGTTTTTAGCTCTTGCAAAGCTAAAAAATCAATATTATTAGATTTAGCCCAGTTTTGGACTAAATCTTTTCTTTTTTTTATACTATTTACATTGAAAGTAGAAAATATCATATTTCAAATTTTTCTACTTCTTTTTCAAGTTTGTTAGTAATATTTTTAGATTCATTAGAAATTTTAGATAGATTTACTGCTACATATTCTAAATTTTCTGTTTTTTTATTTGTTTCTTTAGATAAATCAAGTAAAGTTCTAAGTGTGAAATTAATTTTTGTTGTTTGTGCACTTGATTCTTTAGATAACTGTATAGTTTCTATTGTGTGTTGTTTAGTATCATCAGCAAGAGCAACTAAATCTTGAGTTATTTCAGCTACATGATTAGCATCCTGACTAATATCTATTATTTCTCTTTCGATATTATTTACAGCTTGGATAATAATATTTATTACACTTTCAATTTCAATTATACTTTTTTGAGTTCTTTCGGCTAGTTTTCTAACTTCATCAGCTACTACGGCAAATCCTCTTCCTGCTTCTCCAGCTCTTGCTGCTTCAATAGCTGCATTTAATGCTAATAAGTTTGTTTGTTCCGCTATTTCTTTAATAATAACTACAACATCTCCTACTTGTTTTGATTGTTCTGATAAAGATGTTACAGAAGAAGCAATTTGAAGTTCCTGGTCTGAATTTTGAGTTATTTTTTCAGTTACTGAATGTAAGTTATCCATCATTTTATCTAGTGTATTATAAGTTTCATTTAATTTTTCAGCAGTTTCAATTACTTTTTCTTCTGCGCTTGATAGGTCATTTTGAACAGAATTAGTAGCATCTCCAATATTTTCAATTGCTTTTTTTTGTGAATTTAAAACTTGTGTTAATTCATTAGATTCTTTAGATATTTGATTTGATATATCGTTTACAGTTAATGCATTATTTCTAATATTGTGAATCATGTTTGCAATTATATCTATAAAATCATTTATATGTTGAGCCATTTCAGATATTTCATCTTTTCCATTTACTTTAAGTTTTTTACTTAAATGTAAATTTTTTGCTATTTCTTCGAGATCAGTTTTAATTTTTGTTAAATCTGTTGATAGTTCTTTTTGTAATATAAAGATAGGAATTACTATAAAGAATATAAATAATAATAATAATCCAATATTTATATATAAAGTTTTCATAATTTCGTTATTAATTTCTTTTAATAATTTAAAATTATATGCACTCATTTCGTCATCTATTTTTTTAAGAAGATTTATTTTTTTTGTAATTGTTTTGAACCAATATTCAGAATCAACTCCAAAATTTCCCTTTAAATTATTTTTTGCTATATTTTCCATTCTTTTAACTTCATTTACAACTTTTGAATGCATTGTTTTTTTATAGTAATTTTTAATATATGGAGTTGCTGTTGCCATAGATGCATCTAAATAAGAATTTTGTTCAGCTAAAAGAGTGATGAATTTTGCATAAAATCCTTCTTTCCATTTATTAGCTCCAAATGTCCCTGATAATACCGCTCTTTCAATTCCTGCTCTCTCTTTTGATTTTAAAAAGTTTGTATAACTATTTAATGCTTTTGTAAGTTTTGCACTTTGGGCTAAATTTGTAGCTGTTTCAACTATTTTTAATAGTTTGGCATTTGTTTTTGTGTAATATGTTACTTCATCTTTTAAAGAGATAGATAAATTAGATACTTTTTTTCTTATGCTATTTAATTTTGAGAGACTATTTAAAGCATCTTGAATTTTGTCTTTTAAAGTATTATTAAATAGATTTAAATCTATGGTTTTTAAAGTTATTTTTAACTCTTTTAGTCTTTTATCTGTTAATAATCTTTGTTTAGGTAAGATTGTAGCAAATTTTTTCCCATGACTACCTATAAATCCAGCACTTGCACCTCTTTCTTTTTGTGTTTCATGTAAAAGAAGTGATATTTTAGCGGAAATAATGCTTAGGGCTTTTAATTGTTCTAAACGATTATTAGCACTTGTTGTTTGTATAATAGTGTTTATTGTATTCATAACAAGTAATAATATCACGATACTTAGTATTCCAAATAGTTTTTGCTTAATTGTGAAATTTCTTAAATTCATTTTTTCTCCTTATATACCCATTTTACCTGGATTTAGTATTCCATTTGGATCAAATGTTTGTTTGATTTTTTTAAATAGATTTAATTCTGCTTCATTAAATGCTATATTCATAAATTCAGCTTTGCTTATTCCTATTCCATGCTCTCCACTCAAAGTCCCACCTAAATCTATAACAAGTTGAAAAATTTCTTTGATTGCTTGATGACCTTTTTCTACTTCTTCAGAATTGTTTTTATCTTTTACCATTACATTTACATGAATATTCCCATCTCCTGCGTGACCAAAACAAGGAATTTTAAATCCATATTTTTCACCAATTTTATATATTTCATTAAGTGCAACTGGGAGTTTACTTCTTGGTACTGAAATATCTTCATTTAATTTTAAGCTTCCATAGATAGTAGTAGCAGGAGAAGCATTTCTTCTTGCATACCAAATTTCATTACTCTCTTTTTCATTAGTTGAAATTTTAAAATCAAAACATCCGTTTTCTTTGAAAGATTTTTCCAAAATACCTTCTTGAAACAAAATATCTTCTTGAACATTTCCGTCAATATCACCAATTAAAATTGCACCAGCATTTTCTGGTAAATCGGCATTTAATTTTTGTCTAAGTGCTTTAATTACAAGTTGATCTAAAAATTCCATAGCTACAGGATTTGCACCATTTGCAAGGGATTTAAAAACAGCATTCATAGCATTTTCGACATTAGGAAATGAAGCTATATAACTTTTTTTAAATCTTGGCTTTGGTATTAGTTTTAATGTGATTTCTGTAATAACAGCTAATGTTCCTTCACTTGCTATTAAGATTCCAGCTAAATTATAACCTGCTACATCTTTAATAGTTTTTTTACCGGCTCTTACTATATCTCCATTTGGTAAAACAGCTCTCATAGCCATTACATAATCTTTTGTAATTCCGTATTTAGCAGCTCTCATACCACCTGCATTTTCACTTACATTTCCACCTAGTGTCGTATAATCCATACTTGCAGGATCTGGTGGATAAAAAAGACCTTTTTGCTCTACGGCATTTTGTAAATCTCTGTTTATTACACCAGGTTGAACAACAGCTACCATATTAGCTTCATCAATTTCTATTATTTTATTCATATGTTTTTCAAGTGCTAAAATAATACCTCCATTTACTGGTAAACTTCCACCAGTAAATCCACTTCCAGCACCTCTTGGTGTTATTAAAATTCTATTTTTATCACAATATTTTAAAATTTTACTTACATCTTCCTCATTTTTTGGAAATACTACAAGTTCAGGTTTAAATCTTTTTTTTGTAGCATCATAAGAGTAAGCTCTTAGATGAGCCTTATCTGAATAAACATTTTCATCACCAACAATTTTTTTTAAAAATTCTATGTGTTTATTGTCCATTATTTCCCTTTTATAAGTGATTTATAATAGTTTATCCAATTATCTGGAATTGATGATAAAAAACTACTACCAAATTTATTATAACTACAAAAGAAAGGCTTTTTATAATTTGTAGGAGATTTTATTTTATTTGTTTCTAAAATAGCCATACTCTCGCAATCCACTATATACTCTTTATCTAAAATAAAATCGATTATTCCAACTTTCATATCATTACAAAAATTTTGAAAATTTTCTTTTGTTGGTTTATCTTCAAAATAGGATGCAAATAGATCACTACTTATCCATTCTATTTTTGGATGATTGTTTTGAACTTGAATATAGCTATTTTGATTAGGTGCTATTATTAAGCCTCTTTTATTATATAGTCCAAAAATAATTTTATCACCTTTTACAGGCATAATTTTAGGTGTGGCTAAGGCATCATTTTTAAGTGAAGTAAAAGGTAAATATTTAATCTTATGATTTCTTATAGATAGAGCTTTTGCTATTATCATATTATTATGTATTACATATCCAATTATACCATTTTGTATATTTTTATTTATAGTTGCATATTTTGTATTTGTAGTCAAAATTTGTGTATTGATTTGATTTATATTAAATGCAAATAAATTAATAAAAACTAATAAAAATAATATTTTTTTCATTCAATTCCTTCTTTTTTATTGAATTATAGCAAAACAATTGCTAAATTATAGCAAAAAAGAATTTTAAATTTGTTATAATTGATGAAATTTTAACAAAAGGTTGTGTAGTATGAAAAGTTTGAATGTAAAATTTATTTCAGAAAAAGAGTTAAAAATTTTTATAAAAAATAACATTCCTACTAATAAAAATATATTAGTTCAAATTTTTTCAGGACTTATAGATGAAAAAATAATAAGGAATATAATAAATCTTATAAAAGAAAATATTAAGAATGTAAAAATAATAGGTTGTACAACAGATGGAGAAATTATAGATGGAGATATTGCAACAAAAGAAATTATTATTGATTTTACAATTTTTGAAAAAACAACTATAAAAACAGCAATTTTAGAAAAAGATGATATGAGTGATTTTGATATGGGTGAAGAGTTAGCTATTTTATTAAAAGAACAAAATAGTAAATGTATGATTTTATTTACTGATGGATTAAATATAAATGGAGAAGACTTTATAACAGGTATAGAATCACAAACAGATGTTCTAATAGCTGGAGGAATGGCTGGAGACAATGGAAAATTTACAAAAACATTAGTATTTAATGAAGAAAGAATAGTAACAAATGGCTGTGTTGGAGCAAGTTTAAATAGTGAAGAATTAATTGCTCATAATAAATATAGTTTTAATTGGCAAGGTATTGGTAAATTTATGACAGTTACAAAAGCCAATAAAAATGTACTTTATGAAATAGATGGTAAAAAAACTATTGATATTTATAAATATTATTTAGGGGAAGAAATCACAAAAGATATACTTAAAGAGTGTTTAAAATTTCCTATTTTAATAAATAGAAATGGAATGAATATAGGAAGAGCTATTGTAAAGAAAAATAGTGATGGAAGTTTAGTTTTAGCCGGAAATATAGAAGAAGGTGATAAGATTCAATTTGGATTTGGTAATTTTGAATATATTTTGAAAAAAAACAATGATTTATTAAATGATATAGATAATGTAGAATCTATTTTTATTTATTCTTGTACTGCAAGAAAAAGATTTTTAGGTGAAAATGTAAAATATGAAATTGCTCCTTTTAAAGAAATTGCACCAGTTAGTGGATTTTTTACTTATGGAGAATTTTATCAAATGAGTAAAAATTATTTATTCAATCAAACTATGACTATTTTATTTTTAAGTGAAAATAAAAATAAAAAAATAGTGCCTAAAAATAATACATTGAGTATAAAAAATGAAGAATTATTGACTTTAAATGTTTTAAGTCATTTAATAAATGTAACAAGTAAAGAATTGATTGATTTAAATGAAGAATTAGAACAAACAATTAAACGTAAAACAGCAAGAATAAAAGCTAAAAATTTAGAACTTGGATATCTATATTATCATGATGACCTAACGGATTTACAAAATAAAAATGCATTACAAAGGGATATTTTACAAAAAAATCCAATAGGATCTTTACTTATAGATATTAAAAAATTTTCATCTATAAATGATGTCTATGGTGAACAAATAGGAGATTTAATTTTAAAATATTTTTCAAAAGAGTTATTAAAAATCACACAAAAATATAATTGTAGTGTTTATAGAGTTGCAGCTGATCAATTTATGACATTAAATTTAATTAATGATACTGGATTATGTTTAAAAGTATCTAGTGAAATATTTACATATTTTAAAAATAATCCAATATCTTTTAAGATTGGAGATAAAAATATATCTATTGATTTACCTGTTAGAATAGCAATGGTACCTAAGACGAAACCAGAACTTTATAAAATAAGGGCTGATTTAGCTCTTAATTATGCAAAAAAATATAAAAAAGATTTTATAATTTATAGTGAAGATTTAAAACTTGAAGAAACTATATCAAAAGAATTAGAAACTATTGAAATGGTTAAAAATGCAATTAAAGAAGATAGAGTTGTTCCTGTTTTTCAAAAAATTTTTAAAAAAGATGGTGATTCTTATGAATGTTTAATAAGAATAAAAGATAAAGAAAATGGTAAGTTACTTTCACCTTTTTTCTTCTTAGACACTGTAAAGCATACGAGATATTATCAAGATTTGACTAAAATTATGATAAAAAAATCTTTTGAATATTTTAAAAATAAAAAATATAGTTTTTCACTCAATTTTTCATTTGAAGATATTATTAATGATGAGACAATTGAATATCTTTGTGATATGATTGATGAATATAAAATGTATAATAGAATTATTATAGAATTACTTGAAAGTGAGGCTATTGAGGATTTTGAAAAAATTGAAGAATTTATCAAAATAGTTAGAAGTTATGGTGCAAAAATAGCTATTGATGATTTTGGAAGTGGATATAGTAATTTTATTTATTTAACAAAGATTAATCCAGATTTTATTAAAATAGATGGAAGTTTGATTAAAAATATTCATGAAGGTGAAAAATCGTTAATTATTACAAAAAATATACATAATTTTGCAAAAGAGATTGGATGTAAAACAATAGCAGAATTTGTGCATAATAAAGAAGTCCTTAATATTGTTGAAAAACTTAATATTGATGGTGTTCAAGGGTATTATATAGCTGAACCAAAAGTAGAAATATGAAATTAAAACTTTTTTCGACAGAGAGGCAAATTAGAAATTGGCTACAGGATAAAAATAATACTATTTTAGATAAGCATCAAACAATTGGTGAGTTTTTAAATAATATTATTGTAGTTAAAGATAAAAAATTTATAGATAAAGATATTAGAAAAATATATCTTTTTAAAGCTATACAAGAATTAGATATTTCAAAACTTGGATTTAAAAAAGAGTTTTTAAGTTTTGCAAATGATAGTGAGTTTATATTTAGTTTTTTTAAAGAGTTATTTCTTGAAAGAGTTGATATTGATGATGTTATTATGAGTGATACTTATATCGAGTATGAAGAGCATTTGAATTTACTAAAAGAGATAAAAAATAATTATTCTAAACTTTTATTTAAAGAAGGTTACACGGATGACTTTTTAATTGAAGAGTATGAAATAAATGAAAAATTACTTGAAGGAATTGAAGAAATAGAGATTCATTTAGATGGATATTTATCTAAACTTGATGTAGAAATTTTAAATAAAATAAATAAAAATATTATTATAAATGTAGAAGTTTCTAAATTTAATAGAAGTTTAATTAGAAAATTTTTAGTAGATTTAGATGACGGGTATAAATATAAGATTAAGTTTAATACAAATGAGATTTTAGAAAAAGAGGTTATTAGTAGTAAAAGTGATATAGAAGTAACACATTTTTCAAAAAGATTTGATGAAATTAATTTTGTATTTGCAAAAATTGCTGAATTTGTAGAGAGTGGAATTGAAGCAGATAAAATAGCAGTAATTTTACCAGATGAGAGTTTTGCTGAATTTTTAGAAGAATTTGATGAATTTAAAAATTTAAACTTTGCTATGGGAAAAAGTTTTACAGAAAGTAAATTATTTATAAAACTTGAAGCTCTTTATTCATATTTAACAAATGAAGATGAGGTTTCTTATTTAAAAATAAATGATATTTTAGATAATTATCAAAATGAAAATTTAATTGAGTTTATAAGAGATTTAGCAACAAATAAAGAGCTTGAATTAATTGATGAAACTCTGTTTAAATTAAAAGTTTTTGAGAAGATGTTTGAAGATAAGAAGCTATTTTTACATTTTATACTTGAAAGATTAAAAGAGCTTAGTTTTGATGATATTTATAGTGGAAAAGTAACTACCATGGGAGTTTTGGAAAGTAGGGGAATTGAATTTGATGGTGTAATTTTAGTTGATTTTAATGAAGGAATTGTGCCAAATGTAAATAGTAAAGATCTGTTTTTAAATACAGCAATTAGAAAAAAAGCGAAACTTCCTACAAGAAGTGATAAAGAAAATCTCCAAAAACATTACTATTATAATTTAATAAATAAATCAAAAAAAGTAGCCCTCTCTTATGTTCAAAATGAAAAAGATATTCCAAGTAGATTTATTTATGAGTTAGGTCTTGAACTTGGTCAAAATCAAGATGAAAAATATAATGAAGTTTTATATAAATTTTCAACTCCTAAAAATATAGCTTATTATGATGATGAATTTGAAGTAAGAAACCCACTTTATCCAACAACTTTAAAAACTTTGCTTGAATGTCCTAAAAAATACTATTTTAGTAAAATTTTAAAAATAGAAAATGATGAAGAGCAAAATGAAAATTTTGGAACTATTTTTCACGAATCTGTGCAAAAAGCAGTAGAAAATAAAAATAAAATAAACTCTGAGGATGAGTATTTTGAATTTATAATGAATGAAATTTATCAAAAAATGAATTCAAAAAAAGATATTTATGAAATTAGAGTAAATTTTGAGGATTCTATAAAAGAGTTTTGTAAGCAAGATTTTGAAGAGATGAAATATTCTCAAAAAAATGAATGTGAAAAAAATGTAAATTTTATATTTGAGGGAATTGAACTTGGTGCAAGAATTGATAGAATTGATATTAATGAAAAAAGTATTACTTTAATTGATTATAAAACTTCTAAAAGTTTGGATACAACTTATATTTATGATTTTCAGTTAACTTTTTATTATCTTTATGCACTTCAAAATTATCTAGATAAAACTATAAAAACTGCTTATTGGGATATTTATAAATCTGAATTTATAGAAGTAGAGCCAAGAGTAGAAGAACTAAGAGAAATATTAAAAAATTTACCAACTCAAATCCGAGTAGCTGAGGATATTGTTGTAAATGATAAAACTATCAAAAAAGCGAGTGATATTTGTAAATATTGTGATTATAAACTTGCTTGTAAGGGGGAAGTATGAAAAGACTTTTGTCGCTTAGTGCAAGTGCGGGAAGTGGAAAAACTTTTTCATTAGCAGGTAGATATTTATCTTTACTTTTTAAAGGAGTAAATCCAAGTGATATTTTGGCAGTTACTTTTACAAATAAAGCTGCAAATGAGATGAAAGAGAGAATTGTAAAATATCTTAGAGAGCTTGAAAATGAAGATGCTATGAGAGAGATGGTATCAAAAAACACTGGAATTGATGAAAAGATTTTACTTGATATGAGAGATAGAATTTTACAAAAGTTCCTTGTAAGTGATATTTATATTTCTACAATTGATGCTTTTATCAATAAAATTTTAAGAAAATTTAGTTGGTATGTAAATGTTGAGAGTGATTTTGAAATAGGAAAAGAGGATAAAGAGGTTGTATTAAAAGAATTTTTAAATAATTTGAGTGATAAAGAGTTTGAAGATTTAGTGATTTTTTCAAAAAGAGAAACAAAAATGCAAAGTTCGATGGAAGAAATTTTTAAGCTTTTGTATGAAAAAGATAAAGAAATCCCTAAATTAAATAAAACTAAATATTCAAATGATAGAGAAAAAGCTTTTAAAGCATTTAATAGATTAAAAGAATTTATTTTAGAATCAAAAGCAAGTAATAGTGCTAAAAAAGCAGTAACTATTGAGTTTGAAGATATTCCCACTACTACTTGGTTTGCAAAAAATTCACTAAATGAATATAGTTATTTTAGAAAAGTGTATGAATCTTGGTTTGATGATGTTTTGTTGGAATTAAAAGAATTTTTTAGAGTTGAATTTATAAATAGAGAAGTTGAATTTTTAGATAGACTTTTAAATCTTTATGAAAAATATAAAAGAACTAAATTTAATTATAAAAAAGAGAATAATCTATTTGATTTCAAAGATATAGAAATTTTAGTGTATGAGCTTTTAAGAGAAGAAAGTTTTGTAAATGATATAAAAGAGTTTATCTATTTTAGACTTGATTCAAAAATAGAACATATTTTAATAGATGAATTTCAAGATACTTCTATTACTCAATGGCAAATATTTGAGCCTTTAGTTGATGAAATAGCAGCTGGAGAGGGAGTTGAGCCTTTTAAAAGCTTTTTTTATGTAGGAGATGTAAAGCAGTCAATTTATAGATTTCGTGGTGGACAAAAAGAGCTTTTTGATTATGTATATAATTATTATAAGTCTTTTGGAATGAAAAAAGATGAACTTGATACAAATTATCGCTCAAAAGAAAATATAGTAGAGTTTGTAAATGATACTTTTAAACTAAATCCAAGACAAAAAAGTAATAAAAAAGGTGGATATGTAGAAGTTATAGAAAGTGATAGTGTTTTGGATGATTTAAAAGCAACTCTCAGTTTTATGTTTGATAAAGGTGTGAGAGATGAAGATATCTCTATTTTAGTATGGAAAAATGATGATATTATAAAAGTTGCTGATTTTATAAAAGAGACTTTTAATAAAGATGCTTTTACTTCTACAAGAGCAAAAGTTATAAATCAACCTTTTGCAAGTGCGGTAATAAATCTAATGAAATATGCTTATAATAAAAATAATTTGTTAAATAAACTTAACTTTTTATCACTAATTGGTAAGAAATACACAGCCCAAGATATAGTTGTGCCGATAATGAAACCATCTAAAATGATAAAATTTATTATGGATAAGTATGAATTAATTGATGAATCAACTTTAAGACTTTTAGAATACTCTTTTAAATATAAAACTTTAATTGATTTTGTTTATGATATTGATAATTTTGATGAAGAATTGCCTCAAAAAGAGCTTAAAGGTATTCAAATTTTAACAGTTCATAAATCAAAAGGCTTAGAATTTGAAAATGTTATTGTTTTAGATGTTTTAGGACAAAATAGGAATTCTCCTAATGAACTTTTATTTGATTATGATTCAGTGAAACTAAAAGATATCAAAAAATATTTCAAAGGTAGAGAAATTGTTGATAATGAATATAAAGAAGTTTTAGAAAAAGAGAAATTATTAGAATATGAAGATAGTAAAAATGCTGAATATGTAGCATTTACAAGACCTAAAAATTCTCTATTTATTGTAAAAAAATCAAAATCATCTAAGTTTGTAAGTTCTTTGACTCCTCAAACAATTGGAGAATTTGAAAATGATACTAAAAAAGAAAATAAAAAGAAAGTTGATAAATTTGATTTAGAACTTAGAAATTATGGAAAACAAGAGTATAAAGAGATAGAAGAAAAAGAGTATAAACCAAATGATTTTGATGCTATTTACTTCGGGCTTGCTACGCATTATGCTTTTGAGTGTGAAAATTTAGATGCAGTTCAAAACAGATATGGAGAATTTTGTGATACGAAAAAGGCTTTTGAACTTTTTATAGAAGGTAAAAAATTACTTCCAACAGAAGAGAAAACTTATAAAGAGTATCCGTTTTTATATGATGAGCAAAAAGGTATTATAGATTTACTTATTGAAAAAGATGATGAGGTTATTATTGTGGATTATAAAACTCATACTCCAGAAGATGAAAGAGGATATGTTAAACAGATAAAAAGATATAAAACTGCAATGGAAAACCTAAAAAATAGACCTGCAAAAGGATATATTCTTTATCTTGATAAGATGGAAATGAAAGAAGTTTAAAAATTATTTTTAATTTTTTATTCATTTCTCTATGATATAATCTTGTAAAAAAAGGATAGTTTTGTTAGAGTTCGGAAATTTGTGGGTATTTTTACTTTTAATATTATTTTTTATTTGCTATAAATTTTGCCCAGAAAAAAGGGTAGCTATCTATTTTCCACACTTTTCTATGACTAAAAAGTTAAATAGTGATTTTTGGCTTAAATTTTTTATATTTACTTCTATTTTATTGGCTTTGAGTAATCCATATATGAAAAAAGAGATAATTCAAACTAATAAAGGTGATGATATAGTTTTAAGTATTGATAGTAGTGGAAGTATGGCCCAGTTTAATAAATTTGAGTTTGTAAAAGTAGCTGCTAATGACTTCATACAAAAAAGAAAAACAGATAAAATTGGGCTTGTAGTGTTTGGGACTAACTCTTTTATAGCTTCTCCTTTGACTGAGAATAAAAAGTTTGTTAGAGAGATTTTAAATAAAATGTATGTAGGAATCGCTGGACAGCAAACAGCTATTTTAGATAGTTTAGTTCAAAGTATAAGACTTTTAAAAAACAGCAAAGCAAAAACAAAAATCATCATTTTACTTACAGATGGTGTTGATAATTCAAGTAAAGTTGATTTAGAAAGTGTAATGAAAGAGATAAAAAAATATAAAATCAAAATTTACACTATTGGAGTAGGTGGGGCTGATGAAGTTAATTTTAATTTATTAAGTTATTTAGCTAAAAATAGTGGTGGGGAAGTTTTTCAAGCACTTACTCCTAATGATATTTTACCAATATATCGAAAAATTGATAGTTTAGAAAAAAGTAAAATAACTCATAAATTAATTTACAAAGAGTATTTATATATTTATCCTTTGCTTTTAGCAATTGTTTTACTTTTAGTTTATGTTAGGAGAAGAGTATGAGTTTTTTATATCCTTATGCATTTTTATTGCTTGGGTTTTTGCCTCTGTTTTTTAGAAAAGAGACCAAAATAGATATAAATCCAAAAATAATAGTTAATAAAGAATCAAATAAATTAAAAAAAGTGTTTTTAGCAATAGGTTATATTTTTTTAGTAATTGCCCTTGCAAGACCTGTAACTGATAAAAAAGAGATTCCCACTAATATGAATCTAAAAAAAGTGGCTTTGGCTTTGGATATATCTCGTTCAATGCTTGCAGAGGATGTTTATCCAAATAGACTAGAGTTTGCAAAACATAAAATGAATCAGTTTATTGATAAATTTAATGGAGAGATTGCGATTTTAGGTTTTAGTAATAACACATTTCTAATCTCGCCTTATACGACAGATAAAGATACTTTGAAATATTTACTAAATAATATAAATAACAGTTATATAACTTCATCGGGGACTGATTTACAAAATCTAATCAATACAGCTAAAAAAATGGGTTATAAAGATTTAGTAGTTTTTACAGATGGAGGAAGTGTTAAACAAATAGACACCAAAGGAATTAACCTTTATGCACTTTTAGTTGGGACGAAACAGGGTGCTCCAATTAAGCTAAAAGATGGAAGATTACTTATGCATAATGGAAAAGTAGTTATAGTAAAAAGAGATGATGGATTTTTGAAATATACTAAATTTGGAGTAGTTGCAAAAACGGGAGATAGTGATATAAATAAATTAATTTCACAAAATTTTCAAAAAGTAAAAAGTAATAAAAAAGTAGTTGTTTATAAAGAACTTTTTATTTATCCATTGTGGTTTGGGCTTTTATTTATTAGTTTAGGATTTTTCTCTATTTCAAATTTAAAAAGAATGATTCCTATCTTTGTTCTATTTATGGGAGTTCACTCAAATGCATCAATACTTGATTGGCACTATTTAAATCAGGCAAAAGTTGCTTATCAAAAAGGAAATTATCAAAAAAGTGCTGAGCTTTATCAAAAAATAAATAATGATGAAGCTAAATATAATGAAGCAGATTCACTATATAAAATGAAAAAATATAAAGAAGCTTTGGATGTTTATAATCAAATAAAAGATAAAAAATTAGCTGAAAAAGTAGAATATAACAAAGGTAATTGTTATGCAAAAATGGGAAAAATTGATGAGGCAATTAATTCATATAAAAATGCACTTAAATTAAATCCAAATGATAAAGATGCTAAATATAATTTAGAACTTTTAGAGAAGAAAAAACAGCATAAGCAAAATAAAAATAATAATAAACAACAACAAAATTCTAATAAAAATCAAAAACAACAAAATAAAGAGAAACAAAATAATAATAAAAGTAATAAAAATAAATCTCAAAAAAATGAAGAAAAGAAAAATAATTCTAAAAAGCAAAATAATAAACAAAAAGAACAACAAAAACAAAACAAGAATCAATCTCAACAGCAGGAAACTAAAAATAAACAGCAAAACAAGTTAGAAGCTCAAAAAAGAGTAAATAAAAGAAAATTACAAAATATAAAACCAATAAAAATAGGCATTAATAAAAATTCTAATCAAAAGATTTTCAACAAAATAAAATCTCAAACCTTATTATATCCATTAAGTAAAGGAAAAAATAATGAAAATAATCAATGGTAAATTTATATTTCTTTTGTTGTTAGTAACGAATATTTTTGCGAATGTAGTCGCAAAAGTTGATAAACAAAATGTAATTGAAGGTGATGGTGTAACTTATTCAATCATAGCAGATGGAAATAATATAACTTTTCCAAAAATAGATAAAATTGCTGGATTTAATATAGAATCAGTTTCAAATTCTCAAAGCATTTCTATAATTAATGGAAACTATCAAAAAAAACTTATAAGAAGTTGGAGTTTTACTCCTTTAAAATCAATAATTATTCCTTCATATACTGTAAAAGTAGATAATAAAAAGTATCATACAAAACCAATAAAAATAAATGTAGTAAAAGACTCTAAATTAAACAAAAATTTTAAACTTGAAATTAATGCAAGTAAAGAAGCAATAGTAGGTTATCCAAGTTTAGTAGATATTAAATTTTATCAAAAAACAAATGCAAAAGTATCTGCTATTCAAATGATTTTACCAAAAGGAGATTTTACATTAAAACAAGTAGGTAAAGAGAGTGATTATTTTGATGGAGTTTATAAAGTTGCTGAAGTTAAATATCTTTTAATCCCAAAAAGTGAAGGAATTATTCATTTTAGCGTGGCGCTTAAACTTGGATTTGCTAAGTCTGCAATAGATAGTTTTGGATTTGTAACACAAGTAATGAAATATAAAATATTAGCGAAAAACATAGATATAAAAGTAAAAAAAATTTATGATGGAATTATAGGTAATTTTAAAATATCTATGGATCTAGATAAAATAAAAGTAAAAGTAAATAAACCAGTAAATGGAAAACTTATTATCGAAGGTTATGGAGATTTAAATAATTTATCCGATATAAAAATAGATATACCAAATGCTACTATTTATGATAATAAACCAAAAATAACTCAAATTATTAAAGATAATAAAATTTATAGTAAATATGAAAAAAGTTTTGTTGTGTTAGCTGATAATAACTATACAATTCCACCTGTTGAAATATCTTATTATGATATAAAAGAAAAGAAAGTAAAAAACATCTCAACTAAACCAGTTTTTGTGGAAGTTATAAAAGATAAAAACAGAGTAGTTGTTAATAATATAGATAATAATAAATCTAAAATTCAAGTTCAAACAAAAATCGTTACAAAATATAAAACTAATTATATTATGTTATTATCTATTTTTATTTTAGGTGTTATAGTTGGATATTTGTTAAGTTTTATAAAAATCAAAAAAGAGTTTAAATTGCCAGCAAATTTATATAATAAACTTTTACCTTATGCCGATAATCCAAAAATTAAAACTATTTTAGAAAAATTGTATAATAAAAAAAAGCTAAATAAAGAAGAAAAACAATTTATAAAGGAATTTTTTGAAAATAAAAGAAGCATTAAAAATTAAAGAATTAAGCAGAAGCGAAAAAGAGTATATTCTCTCTAAACTTCTAAATAAAGATAATATATTTTTACATTTAAATCCTGAATATGAATTTGATGAAGAAGAATTTTTAAAAATTATTGGACTTAGAAAAAAAGAGTATCCACTTGAATATATTTTTAATGAAGTTTATTTTTATGGAGAAAAATTTTATATTGAAGAAGGTATTTTAGTTCCCAGAGATGATACAGAACCATTAATTGATGTAGCTATTAAAGAATTTAACTCTTTTACAAAAGCGACAGTTGCTGAAATAGGAGTAGGGAGTGGTATTATCTCAATAACTCTTGCTAAAAAATTTTCACAATTTAAATTTATTGCAACTGATATAAATCCAAAAGCAATCGAAATAAGTAAAATTAATGCAAAAACTCATAATGTAAATGTAAATTTTAGACTTTCTAACTTGCTTGATGAAGTAGATGAAAAAATAGATATAATAATTTCAAATCCTCCGTATGTTGAAGAAGAATGGGAATTTGATGCGCTTAAATATGAGCCAGAAGAGGCACTTTTTGCAAAAGATAATGGAACTTTTTTGCTAAAAGAAATAGTAAAAGAGGGAATGAAAAGAGAAGTTAAACTGCTTATTTGTGAATTTGGATATAATCAAAAAAAGTTAATGTGTGACTTTTTTAAAAGTTTAAATGTAGAAAATTATTATTTTTATAAGGATTTAAGTGGTAACACAAGAGGATTTGTGATAAAATTCGATAATTAGATAAAAGGCAAAATTATATGGAAAATAATATTTTTAATTTTAGAGAAATTAGTGATGAATGTATAAAATGTGGTAAATGTATTCCAGAATGCACAATTCATAGAGTGAATCCAGATGAAACAACATCTCCAAGAGGATTTTTAGATCTTTTAGCTGGTTATCAAAATGGAGATATTGAACTTGATAAAAATGCAAAAGATATTTTTGAAAGTTGTTTTTTATGTACGAATTGTGTGCAAGTATGTCCAAACCATTTGCAAACAGATTTTGCTATTGAAAATGTAAGAAAAGATATAGCAGATAAATATGGAATTAGTTGGTTTAAAAGAGTCTTTTTTTATTTACTTAGACATAGAAAAGTATTTGATTTAGTAGCTAAGATGGGTTATATGTTTCAAACTTGTGGATTTAAGATAGAAGAAGAAAAAAATGCAATGAGAAGTAAATTTTCAATTCCTTTAGTTAAAAAAGGAAGACTTCTCCCAAGTATGAAGAAAAAATCATTTTTAAATAAATATCCTGAAAAAATTCCAGCAAAAAATCCAAAAAAAAGAGTAGCTATTTTTATAGGATGTTTGGCAAATTATAATTTTGTTGAGGTTGGAGATGCTTTAGTAAAAATATTAAAAGCTCTTGATATTGATATTTTTATTCCTAAAAAGCAGATGTGTTGTTCTGCTCCTGCTTATTTTACTGGAGATTTTGATACTACTGATAAACTTAGTAAATTTAATATGGATTATTTTAGTGAATGGATTGATGAGGTTGATGCAATTTTAGTTCCAGAAGCGACTTGTAGTGCGATGTTGAAAGTGGATTATGAACACTATTTTAAAGAGTATGCCCCTGAATATTTAGAAAAACATAAAAAAATTAATTCTAAAATTTTTGGAGCTACTGAGTGGCTTTATAAAGAAACAAATTTAAATGAACTTTTAGCAAAAAAAGCTATGCAAAATGATAAAATTACTTATCACGACCCTTGTCATTTCAGAAAAGTACAAGGAATTTATAAAGAACCAAGAAGTTTAATAGAAAAAAATTATAATTTAATTGAAATGAGTGACCCTAATATCTGTTGTGGATTTGGTGGGATTACAATGCAAACTGAAAAATTTGATTTAGCACAAAAGGCTGGTAAAATAAAAGCAGATATGATTGATGAAACAAAAGCTGATGTCGTAGCAGCAGAATGTAGTGCATGTAGAATTCAGATTACAGAAGCACTAAATAATAATAAAAGTGATGTTATTTTTAAACATCCGCTTGAATTAATTGCAAATGCTTTATAAAAGGAGTTAATATGGGATTGTGGATATTTTTGGGACTTATTGTTGGGGGTATTTTATATGTTGTTTCGATATATAATTCATTAGTTAAGCTTAGACAATATATTCAAAATGCCTGGTCAGATATAGAAGTTCAACTAAAAAGAAGATATAACATTATTCCTGCACTTGTTGATACGATAAAAGGTTATAAAAAGTATGAACAAGAAACACTTGAGAAAGTAATTCAAGCAAGAAATAGTTTTGCAAATGCAACTTCTTTGGAAGATAAAGTTCAAGCATCAAACATTTTAAATAAAAGTTTAGGTGGAATTTTTGCTCTTGCAGAAGCTTATCCTGAGCTTAAAGCAAATGAAAACTTCATAAATTTACAAAATGAGCTTAAAAATACAGAAGATACTATTTCTAATGCAAGAAGATATTTTAATGCAACTGTTAGAGAATATAATACAAAAGTTCAAATGTTTCCTTCAAATTTAGTAGCCCAAAAATTTGGATTTAAAGAGTTACCATATTTTGAATTAGAAGCAGATGAGAGAGATGAAGTTAGTAAAATGCCAAAGATAGATTTATGAAAAAGTTACTAGTATTATTTATTTTTATTGTTTCTTTATTTGCTGAAGAAATTGATAAATATGATGTTTATTTAAATGTATCTCAAAATGGAAAATTAAATGTAAGTGAAGTTATAACTTATAATTTTGGTGAAGTTAAAAAACACGGAATTTTTCGTTTTATTCCTATTTTAAGGGGAAAGCCTGAAAATATTAGTGTAAGTATGGATGAACACTTTGCTAAATTAGTAACTGCAACAAAAGATAATAAATTGATTATTAGAATAGGGGATGCTCATAAATTAGTAACGGGTGTGCATACTTATAAAATTAAGTACACAATGGACAAAGTTGTTAGAGAATATAATGATAAATTAAATACAATTAGATTTAATGCAGTTGGGACAGAATGGGAAATTCCTATAAAAGTAGCAAAAATATATTTAAAACTTCCTGCTATTTTACAAAATGCCACTATAAAAACTTTTAGTGGAGTTTATGGAAGCACAACAACTACTGCAAAAGTAAAAAAAATAGATGAATTAAACTATTTAATAACACTTAATGATCTACCACCAAAAAATGGATTAACAGTTGGAATATATTTTGATAAAAATTTAATCAAAGCCTATAAAAAGCCTCAGCCGAATAATTTGTGGGTATGGTTTTTTGTAATTGTTTTTTCAATAGGTAGTTATATTTTTTATAAAAAACATATCGTTCATTTAGGTCCAATTGCTCCGCAATATTATCCTCCTAAAAACTTTGATATTTTACAAAGTGGTGTTTTAATAGATGAAGAATTTAATGATAAAGATGTAACAGCCGCTATTTTAGAACTTGCTACAAAAGGATATTTGAAAATTAAAAAAGAAGATAAACAAATAATACTTGAAAAAACAGAATCAGATAAAGAATTGAGCCCATTTTTAAAAGATTTAAATGATATATTATTTGTAAAAGAAGATTATTTTATTTTAGGAGAAGAAGATTTAATTTTAGCAAAAGTTATGAGACATAACATAACTACATTAAAAGATAAACTTTTTAATTGGGCTATAAAAAAAGGTTATTTTTCTAAAACTCCAAAATCTGCAAAAAGTAGATTTTTTATGATAAATTTATTAGTTGCTTTACCTTTTATTGTGTTTGCAGGATATCAGACATTATCTATTGCTGATGAAAATGTGATAGGTGTTAGTGTCTTTTTGATTTTTGATATGGTTTTTATTTTAATAGCTCTCTTTTTAATTAAAGCAAAAGTTATGAAAATACTTTTTATGATTGTTCCTGTAATTCAACTTGTTGGACTTTCAACTGAAATTTTAGAAACTTTAAAATATCCTTTTCCTTTGATTTTATTAGTTTTGATTCCAATAATATATTTTAGCTCAAAAGTAGATGTTTATACAGCTAAAGGAGCTAATATTTTGCGATATTTGCTTGGATTTAAAGATTTTATTCAAAAAGTAGAAGCAAATAAAATCAAGTTATTTTTAGAGAAAGACCCTGAATATTTAGATAAAATTTTACCTTATGCAGTGTTATTTGGAGTGAGTGAGCATTGGCTTAAGTTATATTCTGAATTAAATAAAGAAATAGAGTGGTATGAAGGGGATACATCTGATTTTGACGGACTTTATGATGATTTATATGATAGTTTTGAAACTACAAAAAATTATACACAAAGTGAAAGCTCATCAAGTAGTTTTACTGGAAGTGATTCAAGTGGAGGTGGAAGTGGTGGAGGCGGTGGTGGTAGTTGGTAAAATAGACTATCTAAACCTTTTGCCTTTTCATATTTTTATAAAAAAATATAATATAAAGACCAAAGAAGGTTATCCATCACAAATAAATAGGCTTTTTGATAAAAAGTTAGTAGAAGCTGGATTTATTTCTTCAATTAAATCAAAAAACAAAAAATGTTTTGATGCTGGAATTATTGCAAATAAAAAAGTTATGAGCGTTTTAGTTTGTCAAGGTCAAACAAAAGATGATTTTGAATCAAATACTTCAAATATTTTAGCAAAAATTTTGAATTTAAAAGGTGAAGTGATAATAGGTGATAAAGCACTTAAAAGATATTTTAAAAACTCAACTAATTGTAAAGATTTAGCTAATGAGTGGCATAAAAAATATAAATTACCATTTGTATTTGCAAGATTTTGTGTAAATAAAAATTATAAACAGTATGAAAAATTGATAAATAAATTTCTCAAAACAAAAGTAAAAATACCTCAATATATTCTTAAACAAAGAGCTAAAAAATTAGGTTTAACTACAAAAGAAGTAAAAGAGTATTTAAAATTAATATATTATAAAATGGGTTATAAAGAAAAGAGGAGCTTAAAAATTTTCTTTAAATTATTTGATACTTAAAAAAATAGTATTTGTTTTTTAGATATTGGTTTTAGTATATTTTTATTAGTTGGCCTCCCCAACAGGAGTCGAACCTGTGGCCTTCACCTCCGCAGGGTGACGCTCTATCCAGCTGAGCTATGGGGAGTTAAAAAGTAAGAAAAAAGTAAGATTAAATAATTAATCTTTACTATGTCTCATATAAGTAGGGATATCTATGTCTTCTCCACTTAATTCTAGTCCAAAATCATTTCCACCAGCTACTTTTTTTGCTAATGAATTTATATCTAAATGTTTTGGAACTTCAGTACTAGGTTTGCTTGTTAAGTTTACTGCTTTTTCATTATCATCAAATCCAGTCGCTATAATTGTTATTTTAATTTCATCATCTGCAAGTGAATTATCGTAAGCTTCCCCTTGGATAATAGTTACATCTTCACTGTCTATCAAATCTCCTAAAACAGAGCTCATAGCTTCATCAAAATCTACCAAAGGATAATTTTCATTTGTAGTTGTATTGATTAGCAATCCTTTTGCACTCATGATATCAACATCATCAAGTAATGGTGATTCTATAGCTTCTGTTAAAGCATCATAAGCGGAATTTTCCCCAGATTTATGACCTATACCCATAAGTGCCATACCTTTATGACTCATTACAGCTTGTAAATCAGCAAAGTCAGTATTTACATCACCTTCAGCAATAATAATATTTGTAATTCCACTTACAGCTTGATGTAGTACATTATCAACCATTTTGTAAGCATCTTTTCTACTTGCTCTTCTATCTATAATAGAAAGAAGCTTTTGATTTAAAATTGTAACTATTGAATCACACTCATCTTTTAAAGCATTAAATCCGTTTTCAGCCAATTTCGCTCTTTTAGCACCTTCTCTTTTGAAAGGTTTTGTAACAACTCCAATAGTTAAAGCTCCAATTTCTTTTGCGATTTTTGCAATTACTGGCGCAGCTCCTGTTCCTGTTCCACCACCCATTCCAGCAGAGATGAAAACTAAGTCAGCTCCTTCAAGAACTCTTTTGATTTCATCATAACTCTCTTCTGCGGCAGCTTTACCGATTTCAGGATTCATTCCAGCACCTAAACCTTTTGTTACTTCTTTTCCTAATTGGATTTTTATAGGTGCTTTGTTGGCTTGTAAAGCTTGCGCATCTGTATTTGCACATATCATTTCTATATCTTTTATGCCTTTTTCAATCATATAATTAAGCATATTTCCACCACCACCACCAACACCAACTACTTTTATTTTTGCATTTTCTAAATATTCATTTTCTTCTACAAATTTATAACCATTATCCATTTTTAACTCCTTTTTATTTTAAAAAATTCCATTTAGCCAAATTCTAAATCTTTCAAAAATAGATGCGCTATTTTTCTTTTTTTTATCCATTAGATTTACAATTTTTTCTTTTTCTGTTACTTCTTCTTTGTCGTTAAATATATTGTCATTATCAATTTCTCTAGGAGTATTGATATCTGAATTGATTTGTGATGAATATTTTGATCTAAATTTTCTATTAGAATCTATTTCATAAGAAGAATGATTTCCTAATGCATATATAACAAGCCCAATAGACGTGCTAAATTCAGGGGCTTTTAAATTATCAAACAATCCATTTATTTCTTTTGGTTTTGCAATTCTAACTGACATGTTTCCAAAAATAGGAATAGCTATTTCTCTTAAATTAGCTAAATTTGCAAATCCTCCTGTTAATACAATACCAGTTAATTGTGATTTTAATCTACTTTTTTCAACTAAATCATTTAAAATAATAAGTGTCTCATTGATTCTTGCTGACATAACTTCTTTTATAAGTGAAATATTTGCTGTTTTTGTATTATGTTCGTCACCAATTAGAGGAATTTCGATTATTTCTTCATCAGAATATTTATCGATGTTTAGTTTTATATGTTCAGCTTCTTTTATAGGAGTATGAAGAGCCATTGCTAAATCATTTGTAATATGATAGCTTCCTATACCTATAAAATCTGTATATCTAACGCTATTTTCTTTGAAAATTATTAAATCACTTGTAGTAGCACCAATATCAACTAAAGCTATTCCTTGTTGTTCTTCATCTTCATTTAAAGTTGCTATTGCTGAAGCAAATGAGCTTAAAACTATATTATCAATATTAAGTCCAGCAATTTTTAGCATCTTTTTAGTATTTTCAATTCCTGACTTTTGAGCCATTATAATATGTACAGATACTTCTAGTCTACTTCCACTCATACCTTCAGGATCTTCAATATCAGATACATCATCTACTTTAAAATTATAAGGTAAGGCTTGAATAATTTCATATTCGTGAGGAATAGTTGCATTATGGAGTGCTGTTTGAATAGCCCTATTTATTTCAGATATTGTAATTTCATTTGTTGGTATATTTACTATTCCATGACTTTTTGTACTTTGTGTATAAGCTGTAGAAATAGAAACAATTGCTTTGTTTACATTTACACCAGCGATTCTTTTAGCATCATTTATAGCTTGTTTTATAGAGGTTGCTGCTTGGTCAATATTTGTAATTATACCTTTTTTGATACCTTTACTTTTTGTTATACCAACTCCAGTAATAGTAGCTTCTTCTGCTATGTCTGCAATTAGTGCAACTGTTTTTGAAGAACCGATATCAATACCTAAAATTGTTTTCAATATTTAATCCTTTTAAATTTTCATATATATTTTTATATCTGATTCATATAATTTCATTAATTTTTGAATCAAATTTTGTTCTAGTGTATTTTGCTTTAATTGATTTGTAGAATTTTCTACATTTTTTTCATACTTTTTATATTTTGTTGTATTAAGCAATTTTTGTGCCGTAATTTTGAATATCATAGCTTTTTCTGGATTGTTTGTAGGTAATAAAGTATATCCTGTTGCTGTTTTAGAATTAAATAGTGTTTGTTCAAATATTCCAGCTTCGTCTATAGTAATATTTAATTTTTTAGCAACTTTTTGAATATCTTCTCTTCCAATAAATCCTAAATCCTTTCCTTTAAATGTTTTAAGATTATCTTTAGCTAATTTTATTAAAGCTTCTTTTCTTTTTTGTATGATTAAATCATTTTTTACAAGTTTTTTGGCTTTTTCATAGTTTAATACTTGAGGTTTATTTATTTTTATAAGTTTTGCAATTAGCCATCCTTTTTTAGTTAATACAGGTTTTAAAAATTTTGTTTGAATTAATTTTTGCATTAAACTTATATTTAAGTAGTTATTTATTAAAGGAGTGTTTTTAGAAATATTAAACTTAATTTCATCTTTTTTTAATTTTTTCATAGTTATGATAGCATCTCTTTTTGTTTTACTTGCTGATAAATCTATTTTTACTTTATCTTTTGCTTGTTCAAAAAATAATATTTTTCCATCTTTATCTGTATAATTTTGTTTATGTTCATCATAATAGTTATGTAACTCAGCATCACTTACTTTTGCATTTAAAGGAATATAATAATAACCTATATCGTAAGTTGTTTGTGATTTATAATTATTTTTATTTTTTTCCCAAAAGGTTTTAATTTCATTTTCATTTACATCTATTTTGGGAGCATTTATAATTTTTGCCTCTACTTTATCTTCCATAAATATGGCACTTGCTACTGTATCAGTTGTAACTTTATGAGCAGGAGTTGATAAAGCAGATAAAACTTTATTTATCATTAAATCTTTTCTGATATTATTTTCATACTCTTTTGGAGTTAGATGTATTTGTTTTAAA
The DNA here is from genome assembly GCA_030826765.1 of Nautiliales bacterium. Taxonomy (GTDB): domain Bacteria; phylum Campylobacterota; class Campylobacteria; order Campylobacterales; family JAADDX01; genus JAUUDM01. The sequence continues at coordinate 25,535 of JAUUDM010000033.1, read as the reverse complement.
AATCTTTTGTATAATTTTTCATCAAATTTACCATTCGTTTGAAACATAGTCGTTGATGTGATGTCTTTTGCTAGTTCTTCATCTGTTATATAAATTCCATTATCTTTTGCAAATTGAATTAAAATTGCTCTTGTTAAAGCTCTTTGAAATGCTGCTTTTTGTAGTCCAAATTGTTTTGCAGTTGCTTCATCAAGCTTTCCACCCATTGCTTGGTTTAATTGGTTAAAAAGTTGAGAGTAAATAGTTTGAACATCTTTTACACTAATTTGAGTATCTTTTACTTTTGCTACTGTATCTTCTTTTTTACCATAACTATAGGCTCCCCATCCTACAAATCCAGCACCAACGAAAGCAAAGGTAGCTATCCATATTGTAATTATCAACCATTTTTTATGAGTCTGCATAAAAGTTATCATTAAATTAAGCCTTTTTTTTAGTTTTTTGATATTATATTAAAAAAAAACTCCAAAATAAAGGGTAAAAGATGAAAAATAACGAATTTATACAAAAAGATTTGAAATTTAATTGGCATCCTTGTACACAAATGAAAGATCACGAGTTTTTACCACTTATTCCAATTAAAAAAGCAAAAGGAGTTTATTTAGAAGATTTTGAGGGGAAGAAATATATTGATGCTATTTCAAGCTGGTGGGTAAATATATTTGGTCATTCAAATGAGTATATAAATGAAAAGGTTAAACAACAACTTGAAATTTTGGAGCATGTAATATTTGCTGGATTTACGCATGAAGGAGCTGTGAAACTTAGTGAACGGTTATGTAAACTTACAAAACTTGATAAAGTGTTTTATGCTGATAATGGGAGTAGTGCAGTTGAAATAGCTCTTAAAATGGCTTTTCATTATTATTTAAATAAAGGTGAAAAAAGAGAACTGTTTTTTTCACTTAAAAATTCATATCACGGAGAAACTATAGGAGCTTTAAGTGTAGGAGATGTAGAACTTTATAAAAAAACCTATGCACCTTTGCTTATAAAATCAATTCATTTACCAATTCCAGAAAATCAAACTGATGAAGAAGCAAAAAAAGCTTTGAAAGAAGTAAGACTTTATTTTGAAAAATATCATAAACAAGTAAGTAGTTTGATAATTGAGCCGTTAGTTCAATGTGCGGGAAATATGAAAATGCATTCTCCTTTATTTGTAAAGGGACTTAGAGAGCTTTGTGATGAATTTGATGTAAAATTAATTCTTGATGAAATTGCTGTAGGATTTGGAAGGACTGGAACAATGTTTGCTCATTTTCAAGCAGAGATTAAGCCAGATTTTTTATGTTTAAGTAAAGGCTTGACAGGAGGATATATGCCGTTAAGTTGTGTTTTAACAACAGACGAAATTTATAGAGAGTTTTATTGTGATTATACAAAATTAAAGGCTTTTTTACATTCACATTCTTACACTGCAAATCCTTTAGCAATAAGTGCTGCAAATGCTACTATTGACCTTTTTGAACAAAGTGATGTGATTGGAGAAAACAGGAAAAAAGCAAAGTATATTTGGGATAATATACAAAAATTTAAAAGCTTAAAAAATGTCAAAGAAATTAGACAAACAGGAATGATAACTGCAATTGAGATGATTGATTATCCATTTGAAAAAAGAGCAGGTCTTGAAGTCTATAAATATGGGCTTAAAAATGGAGTTTTACTAAGACCTCTTGGAAATGTAATTTATTTTATGCCACCATATGTTATAACTTATAAAGAGATTGATAAAATGATAAATACAGCTTACGAAGGAATTAAATGTTTAGAAGACAAATAGAATTAATTGGAGATGCTCAAAAAAAGTTAGAACAAAAATCTGTTTTAATAGTGGGAGCAGGGGGGCTTGGCAATGTAGTTGCTACGGAACTCAGTTGTATTGGACTTAAAGAAATTTTTATTATTGATTTTGATGAAATAGAAATTCATAACATTCATCGTCAATTTCAATTTACTAAAAATGATATTGGTCAAAAAAAGGCTAAAATTTTAGCTCAAAAAATAGCAAGATGTGAAACGAAAATAGAATATTTTTGTGAAAAATTTGAAACTTTTGATAAAAAAATAGATTTAGTAATTGATTGTACTGATAATTTTGAAGTGAGAAAAAAAATAGATAAATTTGCTAAAAATAAAAATATTCCTTGGCTTTATAGTTCAGTTGAAGGTTGGATAGGACAAGTTTGCCTATTTAAAGAAAAAAACTTAGATATTTTTAATATTAGTGATAAGCATAAAATTGCAGGAGTTATGCCAGCAATGGTTGGAATTGTAGGAAGTATTGAAGCAATGGTTGCTACTAAATATTTAGCAGGTTTGGAAGTAAAATTTGATAAATTAATTTATATTGATTTTTCTAAAGGTTTGAGAGTTAGTGAGTTTGGATTATAATTTCACTCTCCCCCTAAAAGCTTTATAAAGTGATGTAATATCTACATTTTCGAAATTTACACCCATAGGTATTCCTTGGGCTATTTTGGAGAACTTTAAGTTTTTATCTTTCAATCTTTCTTCTAAATACATTATTTTTGCTTCATTTTCTATTGAATGAGTATAGCCAAATATTACTTCTTCAATATTTTTATTATTAATCATATTAATTAATTTTTCAATTTTTTCATTATCAAGTTCAGGCATTACAAAATAATAACCTTTAAAAATAGAATTTTCCTCAAGTAAAATAATATCTTTTGAATGCCCTACAATGCAAAGTTTATTTTCTCTTTGGCTCATACAAATTTCACAAAGTTCGTGTTCACTTAGATTTCCACATTCTCTGCATTCCCCTATTGCTGTAATTGCACTTTCTATAGAGTTTGCTATTTTCATAGCAGTAAATTTATTTTTTACTAAAAACATAGCCATACGAGTGGCAGATTTTTTACCAATTGTGGGTAATTTTTGTAGATTTTCAATTAATTCATTCAAACTTTTTAAATTTTTCAAAAAGTTATCCTTTTTTTGGTAGAATTATATCAAAAAGAAAGGATAAAAAATGAATAAACGACAATTAAGATTAGAAGATATTGATAGATTACAAAATAAAATAAAAGAGCATCCAACATTAGATGAACTTAAAAAAAGTGCTATTTTAGAAAAAATAGAAGAGTGGAAGCATGATGAAGAAGCTATGGCTTTAATTCCAAATAAATTAAGAGAAATTTATGATGAAGAAATTTTACCTATTTTAGATGAATTAGGATTTTTATAAAATGCATAGACTTTATGCTCCTTGGAGAAGGGAATATCATAAAAATAAAAGAGCTGGGTGTGTTTTTTGTGATATTAGAGATTCTAATAAAGATGATAAAAATTACATCTTTTATAGAGATGAAATTTGTTTTTTTATAATGAATAAATTTCCTTATAATCCGGGGCATTTTATGATTATTCCTAATATTCATACATCAAATTTAGAAGATTTAAGTCAAAAAGAGATATCTCATTTAGCAATTATGTCTCAAAAGGGTGTAAAAATTTTAAAAGAATGGGGTGCTGAAGGTTTAAATATAGGATTTAATCTAGGAATTGCAGGGGGTGCAGGGATACCTGAACATATTCATATGCAATTAGTCCCACGATTTAGTAGAGATACAAATATGATGACAACTCTTGCTGAAACGAGAGTTTATAGTGCAGATTTTGATAAAGTATATCAAGAAATAAAAGAAATAAGTAAAAAATATTTATAAGGAGAGTAAATGGATTTTTTTAAAGTTATTCAAACAATAGAAGGTGTTCAACATCCAGCAATTGCAACAAGTTTATTAAATTTAGGAATGTTAGAAGATGTTGATTTTGAAGATAATAAAGTAAAAGCAACTTTTGTATGGCCATTTGATAATATTCCAATAAAAGATCAATTAATTAACTCAGTAAAACTTCCACTTAAAAATTTAGGTTTAGAACTTGAATATAATGAAAGAGTTATGAATGAAGATGAAAAAGCAAGATTTTTAGAATTAGAAAAAAAATATTGGAGAGGTGGAAGTGCTGCTTGCGGAGCATAAAAATGATAGATTTTGAAAATCAAACTAATTTAGAAATTAATTTAGAAGAAATTGCAAAAATTGCAAAATTTATAACAGATAAAGAGTTTGAATTAATTGTAGTTGATAATAAAACTATTCAAGAACTTAATAAAGAGTATCGAAACATCGATAAACCAACAGATGTTTTGAGTTTTCCTCTTGACGTGGCATGTGAACATATGCCGATTGGTAGTATTATAATTTCTGCTGATAAAGTTATAGAAAAAGCAGATGAATTTGGACATTCAAAAGATGATGAATTTAAATTGCTTTTGATTCATGGACTTTTACATTTAACAGGATATGACCATGAAACTGATAATGGGGAGATGAGAGAAAAAGAAGAAGAACTTATAAAACAATTTAATCTTCCTGAAAGTTTGATTGTAAGAACAGAAAGTTAAATTTTTATTTAAAAGGGGTATCTATGAAAAAAATTTTAAGTTTAATTGAAAAATTTAAAAAAGATAGAGATGTAGATACTCTTCACGATTTAAGAGTTGCTTGTAGATCTAAATTATCAGTTTTAAATCATAATGCAAAAGATGACTTAGGATTAAAACTTTTGATTAAAAAATCTAATAAAATAAGAGATTATGATGTGTTGATTGAAAAATGTGAAGATTTAGAAATTTTAAAATATTTACATAAACATAGGGAAGAAGAAGTTGTTAAATTTATTGAATTTTTAGAGGAATTTAAAAGTAAAATAATAAATATAAAAAATAATAAATATCTTGTATCTAAAAAAAAGTGTTTAAAAATATTACAAAAAAATTTTTTATCAATGAGTGATAAAAAGTTGCATAAAATAAGAATTTTTATAAAAAGATGTAGATATGTATTTTCAGAAAGTAAAAAAGAAGAAAAATTAGTTAATTTTTTAAAAAAAATGCAAAAGTTATTAGGAGAAGCAAGAGATTATTATAATTGTATAAAGCTTATGAAGAAATTTGGATTAGATACTACTAAAGAAGAAAATAAAAAGTTAGAATTAGTTAAAAAAGCGAATGAAATAAGAATAGAATTTTTTAAGAATAATAAATAATATAGAAATTGATAATTTAAATTAGTTTTTTTAGATATTTAATAATAGAAAGACAAGAAGATATTTTAATCTTCTATTTCCCATATTTATCAAGTCCATCATCTTCATATTTATCAGTATAAAGTTGATGTTGATATTTTGGATCATCTTTTACTGAATCAAGATCTTTTTTGACTACTTTATACATTTTATATATATTAAGTCCTGCAGCTGCAACTCCCCAAAAAACTCCAAGCCAAAGCCACCAAATAGAACCACCAAAAAAATGTTGCATAAGTTTACCTATACCAATTCCCAGTAAAATAGCAACAACCATTGAAATACCAAGAGAAAGCTTATTAGCTCCCTCTATTATTGGCTTAAATTTTGGTTCTTTTATTTCTTCTTTTTTCATTATAAACTCTTTGCTACTTCTCTAAATGCTGTTAATGTTTTATCTATATCAGAATCACTCATAGCTGTACAGATAAATCCAGTTTCATATGCACTTGGGGCAAAATAGAAACCTTTATCTAACATTTCCGAATGGAATTTGGCATATCTTTTTTCATCACCTTCACATACTTCATCGAAGTTTTTAGGATGTTTTTCATTGAAGAAGAATCCAAACATACTTCCTCTTACATTATAATGAAAAGGAATAGAATTTTCTTCACAAATATCTTTGAAACCTTTCATTAAAACATTTGCTTTTATTTCTAAATCAGTATAAATTGCTGGATTTTCTTTCAGTTTTTTTAGACTTGCAAGTCCTGCACTCATAGCAACTGGATTTCCACTTAAAGTTCCTGCTTGATAGATTGGACCTTCTGGACTTAATTCTTTCATAATTTCAGCTTTTCCTGCAAATGCACCTACTGGCATACCTCCACCTATAACTTTACCAAAAGTTACCATATCAGATTCTATTCCTAAAAGTCCATAACTTCCTTTAAGACTAGCTCTAAATCCACTCATAACCTCATCAAAAATTAAAACAGCACCATTTTTTGTACATAATTCTCTAAGTTCAAGTAAAAATTCTTTATCAGCTGGTATTAAACTCATATTTCCAGCAATTGGTTCTATGATTACACAACCAACATTTCCAGCTTCAAAACATTTTTTAACTGATTCAATATTATTATAATCAGCTAAAAGAGTATGTTTTGTAAAATCAGCAGGAACACCTGGACTACTTGGACTTCCAAAAGTTACCGCGCCACTTCCAGCACTAACTAAAAGAGAATCACTATGTCCGTGATAACCACCTTTGAATTTAATGATATCATCTTTTCCACTAACACCTCTTGCAACTCTAATTGCACTCATTGTAGCTTCTGTACCACTACTTACAAATCTTATTTTGTCTAAATGTGGAAAAAGTTCTAAAACTTCTTTTGCAAGTATTGTTTCAACTTCAGTAGGAGCTCCAAAACTTGTTCCATTTTTTATAGTTTCAATAATAGCTTTTTCAATATCTTTATCAGCGTGGCCAAAAATTAATGGTCCCCAGCTTTGAATATAATCTAAATATTGATTATCATCAACATCTGTGATATAAGCGCCTTTTCCTTTTTTGATAAAAACAGGTGTTCCTCCAACACTTTGAAATGCTCTAACAGGTGAATTTACCCCTCCAACTATATATTTTTGTGCATCTTTGAATAATTTTTTACTATTTTCCCTGTTCATTTTCTTCCTTTTTTGGTAAAATAATTAAATGATTATATCAAAAAGGATAAAATAATGAAAATAGATGATAAACTTTTAGCAAAACTTGAAAAATTATCAATGATAAAAGTAGAAAATAGAGAAGAAATGATAGCTGATTTAAATCAAATTGTAGAATTTGTAGAAATTTTACAAGAAGTTAATACTGATAATGTAGAAGCAACTTTTAATGTATTAAATGCTTCAACACCAATGAGAGATGATACGCCAGTAAATAATGATGCTATTAAAACAATTTTAGATCATGCACCAAAAAGTGAAGGAAATTATTTTATTGTTCCAAAAATTATAGAAGGGTAATAATGGCATTAAGTTATACTTTAGAAACCCTTCTTAAACAGATTGTTCAATATAAAGCCTCAGATTTACATCTTGTTGTGGGCGCTCCACCACAATTAAGAATCGATGGAAGACTTAAGGCTTTGAATTTACCAAATTTAGAGCCTGAAGACACTTTAAAGCTTTGTTATTCTGTATTAACAGAAAAAGATAAAGCCTATCTTGAAGAAAATTTAGAAATTGATTTTGCTTTTGAAATACCAAAAACAGCAAGATTTAGGGCAAGTTATTATTACCAACAAAGTACTTTAGCTGCAGCTTTTAGGATTATTCCTGAAAGACCACTTAGTTTAGATGAGATAAATGCACCTGAAGTTTTTAGACAACTTACAAGAAGAGAAAAGGGATTGATTTTAGTTACGGGACCTACTGGAAGTGGTAAATCAACAACTCTTGCTGCTATGATTAATGAAATAAATGAAACATACAATAAACATATTATAACAATGGAAGATCCAGTAGAATTTGTTCATCAACATAAAAAATCTTTAATTTCTCAAAGAACAGTTGGAAAAGATAGTAAATCTTTTGCTAATGCTATTAAATATGCACTTAGAGAAGATCCTGATGTTATATTAGTTGGAGAGATGAGAGATAGGGAAACTATTGCAGCAGCTCTAACAGCAGCAGAAACTGGGCATATTGTATTTGGAACACTTCATACAAATAGTGCTATTCAAACTATAAATAGGGTTATTGATGTTTTTCCAGCTGAAGAGCAAGGGCAAGTTAGAGCACAACTTTCTATGGGATTAGTTGCTGTTATTGCTCAATCACTTTTACCAAAAATTGGAGGGGGAAGAGTAGCAGTTCATGAAATTTTTCTTAATAATTTAGCAATTGCAAACTTAATAAGAGAAAATAAACTTAATCAATTATATTCTCAAATGCAACTTAACCAAGCTCAAACAGGAATGCAAACGCAAACACAAGTTTTAGTTGAAGCCGTAAGAGAAGGATTGATTACAAAAGAGACAGCTTTAGAATATTCAACTAAACTAGAAGAGCTAAAAAAAGCATTGACGGAATTGGATAATGAATAAGGATTTATTAGTAGAAAGTTATGATTACACTTTACCAAAGGAATTAATTGCTACTTATCCAGTAACTCCAAGAGATAAAGCAAAACTATTAGTTTATGATATAAAAAATGATAAAATAACTCATACAACTTTTGATAAAATTTTAGATTTTGTGGGGGAAAGTCATTTTATTTTTAATGATACAAAAGTAGTAAAAGCTCGTATTTTTGGACAAAAAGAGACAGGAGGAAAAGTAGAGCTTCTTTTAAATAGACCTTTTAATGATAAGTTTTTAGTTTATATTAGAGGTAAAGTAAAAATAGATACTGAACTATTTTTTGATAAAAATTTAAAAGGAGTTGTAAAACAATTAAATGAAGATGGAAGTAGATTAGTTGAATTTTATCAAAATGATAAAAAAATTGATTTTTTAGAATTAGTTGATATTTTAAACGAAATAGGACATATTCCACTCCCACCATATATAAATCGTGAAGATGAAAAATTGGATGAAAATGAATATCAAACTGTTTTTGCTCAAAATCCTGGAGCAGTAGCTGCACCTACTGCATCTTTACATTTTACTGATGAGCTTTTATCAAAAATCAAAAATAAAAGTTTTTTAACTCTTCACGTAGGAGCAGGGACATTCAAACCCGTAGAAGTTGAAAATATTCTTGAACATCCTATGCATTCTGAATTTTTTGAAATTCCAGAATCGACAGCTAAAATTTTAGATAGTGATATTAAAATTACGGCAGTTGGAACTACTGCAACAAGAACTATTGAATATTATGCAAGAGAAAAAAAACTTTTTGGGGAATGTGATTTATTTCTTCATCCACAAAATAAACCAATTAGAGTAAATAATTTACTTACAAATTTTCATTTACCAAAATCAACATTAATTATGCTTGTAAGTGCTTTTGTAGGTAGGGAAAAAACATTAGAGCTTTATGAAATAGCTATAAAAGAAAAATATAGATTTTATAGTTATGGAGATGCGATGTTGATTATATAAAGTAATATTAAAAATAAAAAAAGGATAATGAATGATTAAAATAGTTCAACTATTTATAGCTTTTATGACAATGATATTTTTTCTTGCTTGTGGAGCTGGTAGTGAGGAAAACAGCAATTCATCTTCAGAAGGTACTGCACAATTAGGAAATTTAAAGGATGCTAATGTATCTATTTATAAAATAGAAAATAATGGTTCATTTAGTCTTTTATGGAATGAAACAACAAGTAGTGGGGTAACACTTGATCAAATAGGGAAATTTGATACTCATTCAGATAAATTAAATAATGAAGATTATTATTTATATAAAGTTGTAGGTGGTAAAGATTGTGATGTAAATGATGATGGTATATTAGATAAAACTTGTAGTGAAAATAATGGTACTATTAGACTTATTGCAAAAGGTAGTGATATTAAAACTGCTAGTAATAATTTAAGAATCACATATATCTCTGAAATAGTATATGAAGCAGTTTATAACGAAATAAAAAATCATTTTGATAAAACAAAATTAGAACAAAAATTGAAAAATGTTACATCTATTCTTTTAAAGAAAACATATACAAATGACTCTGTAAAATATATTCAAAATATGATTCAATTTAATCCAGTAAAAGATAAAGATAAACTTATTGATTGTTATAAAAATAAATCTCAAGATATTATAAATATTATTCATAATGGTAATAAAACCTCACTTACAAAGTTTTTGCCAGTATTAGGTTTTTATAATAATAGTGGATCTGATGATATTATATTAAATATGACATTATCAAAAGATGGTACAAAAGCTTATTTAGTTACTTATAAAAAATTTGAAATAGTAGATGTTAGTGACCCAAAGAATCCAAAACTTATTTCTTCATTAGAAATGAATAATGGATATAATATTGTATTATCAAAAGATGGTACAAAAGCATATGTAGTTGGTATGAATAATGGTTTAAAAGTAATAGATATTAGTGATCCAAAAAATCCTAAAAATATTAGTGTATCTAATGATTTTGATAATGTTAGTGGAATTGTATTATCAAAAACTGATAATACAAAAGCTTATTTAATTAATGATAATCTATTTGAAATAGTAGATATAAGTGATTTAATGAATCCAAAAATAATTGATTATGTAGAGATGAATGGATATGCTTTAAAACTTATAGTATCAAGTGATGAAACAAAAGCATATGTATTAGATAGATATGCTTTAGAAATAATAGATATTAGTGATTCTGAAAATTTAAAGGTGCTTAGTTCAAATCAATTAGAAATAATAGATATTAGTGATTCTGAAAATTTAAAGGTGCTTAGTTCAAATCAAAAAGATATTACTATTTATGATATAGCATTATCAAAAGATGATAAAAGTATTTATTTAGCTACTAAGCATGGTGTAGAAGAACTAAATGTGACTGATCCAGGAATTCTAGATAGAATTTCTTTAATTGATACTGCTGATTCTGTTTATAAAGTTGTACCATCAAAAGATGGTACAAAAGCTTATTTTGTTAATAATAATGGTTTAGAAGTATTTGATATAGATTCAATGCAACTTTCTTCAATTGCTATTTCTGATCGTATTTTTACAATTACATTATCAGAAGATGATGAGAAGGCATATTTAATTAATAATTTTGGAATGGAAATACTTAATTTAAATTTTTTAAATGAAAAATAAATTTATTTTTTTTATAGGAGGATAAAGAAGGATTTAAAAATTAAATCCAACTCCTGCATATATTGCATTATTATAAGTATGATTAAATGAAATATTTCTATATCCTACGAAAGCTTCTGCATTTTTAATAAATTGCATACCTATTTCAGCATTAGCTTTTAAAAATCTATTTGCTTTATTAAAACTTAAAATTTCTGGTGCATATTCTATTTCAGCTTTTATAAAAGTTGGTACTTGTAAAAATGGTAAATAACTTGATGCTCCTATACCGATTGGCATAGCACTATAATCTTTTGTATAAACTCCATCTATAAAAAGTGAAGCCATAATAGAAGAATTATCTCCCAATAGATTTCCTTCACTTTTTATTCCAGCATATACAAAATAATGTTTGTTTTTATTTATTAAATAACCACCTCTTACATAAAGTGGTTGAGATTGTGATATTTGTGCTTGTGCATTTACAAAAATTGTTGAGTTTGTGATTTGTAAATTTGCAAAATTTCTAGCAAATAACATACTTGATGTTAAAGCAGTTGCAATTAATAATTTTTTCATTTAATTCCTTTTTTGCATAATTATATCAAAATTTGTTTATTGTATTTTGAAAAATATTTGATAATTGCACAATATATTTTAGTTTTGTATTTTCATTTGGAGCGTGAATTGAATCATTAATTACTCCAAATTCTATGGCTTTAATACCAAATTTTGCCAAAAATCTAGCATCACTTGTTCCACCTGCTGTTGAATGTTTTGGTTTTATATTTGTTTCTTCTTTGATAGATTCATCTAATAATCTAACTATTTTAGAATCAGGTTTTGTAACAAATGGTTTTGCACTCTGATTTAAGTCCAATGTATATTTTATATCTTTAAAATATTTACTAATAAAGTTTTTTATATCTTCTTTTGAAGTGTGAGTATTATTTCGAACATTAAACATCATTTTAAGTTCCCCTGGTGTTACATTTGTAACTTCCATTCCTGCTCTTATATCTGTAATTACAAATTTACTTGGAGCAAAATATTCATCTCCATTATCTAAATTAATTCCAGCAATTTTATCTAAAACTTTTGCGATTTGATGGATTGGATTTATGGATTTTTCAGGATAAGCGGCGTGTCCTTGTTTCCCAAAAACTTTTAAAACTCCATTTATACTTCCACGTCTTCCAATTTTTATAGCATCTCCAAACTCTTTTTCACAAGTTGGTTCAGCAACTACAGCATAATCAGGTAAGAAGTTTTTTTCTTTTAAATATTTTAAAACTTCAATAGTTCCAAATTTAGCATCACCTTCTTCATCACTTGTGATAATTGTGCTAAGTGTTCCATTAAAGTTTTTTGTATGTTTAAGCGCATAAAGAAAAGCAGCAACTCCACTTTTCATATCTTGTGTTCCTCTTGCATAAATTGTATCATCTTTTATAGTAGGAGTAAAAGGGTCACTTTCCCAACCATCTCCTGCGGGAACTACATCAATATGCCCAGCGAAACATAAATGTTCTCCTTCACTAAATTTTTTATATAAAAATAGATTTTTTACACCATTTTTATTAATTTCTACTACTTCATATTCATTTAAATACTCTTTTATAAATTTCATAGCTCCATCATCATTTGGAGTTATTGATTTAAATTGTAAAAGATTTATAAAAAGTTCATTGATTGTCATTTTAATCCTTATTTAGTAGGGTTCTCATAAAAGACATATTGAGTAGAATAGTTACTGATTTCAAAATATACTTTTTTCTCATCTTTATCAACTTTATAATTAAAGTTTGAATCAATATAACCATATCCATATCTGTAGGCTCTTGATTCTGTTCCATCAGTTGCTGTTGCTGTTGTTAGTTTATCAATTTTGATAAATCTTTTCATTAATTTCCCACCACTATAAATATCAACAACACCATTTACACCAGTCCAATTTTGAACACCTCTACTTATTTTATTTTGTTGTTCTTGTGTACATCCACTAAAAAGTAACCCTAAAACTCCTAATCCAATTAAATATTTTTTCATTATATTCTTATCCTTTTTTTTGTTATAATTATATCATAAAAAATAAAAAGGTAAATTATGATAAAAATTGGAATTGTTGGAGTTGGAACAGTTGGAGAAAGTGTAGTTAAGATTTTAGAAGATAATAAAGATATAATTCGTGCAAGAAGTGGAAAAGAGATAGTTGTTAAAACTGGAGTAGTTAGAAATCTTAATAAAGAAAGAGATGTAAATATTAAACTTACTGATAATTATTTAGATGTTACAACTGATGATGAAATTGATATTGTAGTTGAACTTATGGGTGGAGTAGAAGAAGCTTATAAAATAGTTAAAAGTGCTATTGAAAATGGAAAATCAGTAGTGACGGCAAATAAAGCTTTGCTTGCTTATCATAGGTTTGAGCTTCAAAATATGACAGATAAACCTTTTGAATATGAAGCAAGTGTAGCAGGTGGTATTCCCATAATTAAAGCCCTTAGAGAAGGACTTAGTGCAAATCATATTGAATCAATCAAAGGAATTATCAACGGAACTTGTAACTATATGCTAACTGAAATGAAAAAGGGTGCCAATTATGATGAAATTTTAAAAGTAGCTCAAGAGCTTGGGTACGCTGAAGCTGATCCTACTTTTGATGTTGGTGGATTTGACGCAGCTCATAAACTTCTTATTTTAGCAAGTATTGCTTATAATATTGATGCAAAACCAGATGATATTTTAATAGAAGGTATTGAAAATATAGATACTATTGATATGGAATTTGCAAAAGAGTTTGGATATGAAATAAAACTTTTAGGTATTGCAAAAAAAGATGGTGAGTTTATAGAACTTAGAGTTCATCCTACTTTAGTTCCTAATAATCAAATGATATCAAAAGTAGAAGGTGTGATGAATGCTATTAGTGTTGTGGGTGATAAAGTAGGGGAAACTCTATATTATGGAGCAGGTGCTGGAGGTGATGCTACTGCAAGTGCAGTTATAAGTGATATTATTTCGATTGTAAGAGGAAGTAATGCACCTATGCTTGGATATAAAAAGCCTCTAGAAAATGGAGATTTTAAATTAAGAAATAGAGATGAAATTAAAAGTAAATATTATTTAAGAATTGCTGTTAGTGATGAGGTAGGCGTACTTGAAAAAATAGCATCAATTTTTGCAAAAAATAGTATATCAATCAGTAATTTTCTTCAAAAACAAGGAAATGAATTTGTAAAAATACTTCTTTCAACTCATGAAGCAATTGAAAAAGATATTAAAAATTCAATAGAAGAAATAGAAAAATTAAATTTTGTTAAAAAACCTGTTAATGTAATTAGAATTGAAGAATAAGGTTATGGGAATTTTAGATAAATTAAATGAAGAAAATGATCCTGAAATAGTAGAAGAGTTTCTGAGTCAATGGGATTATATTATAGATGAGATAGATTTAGTTATCGAGAGATTAAATAATGATTATGAAGATGCTGTAAATGAACTTTTTAGAATTTTTCATTCTTTGAAGTCTGCTACGGCATTTTTGAAATTAAATAGAGTGAATATATTTGCAAAATTAGTAGAAGAAGTATTAGAAAATGCTCGTAAAAAAGATAAAGCAACAGATGAGCTTATTGATTGGTTATTTATAGCAAGTAGTCAATTAGGAAAATGGTATGATGAAATTATGAAAAATGGAGAATTATCTGTAATTAATCCAAAAATACTAAATATCCCAAAAGGATATTAGTATAATAAAATTAATATCTTGGTTGTCTTGGTTTAGCTTCGTTAACTCTTAAGTTTCTTCCCGCTACTTCTTTACCGTTAAGTTCTTCAATTGCTTTTTGAGCAGCTGAGTCATCACTCATTTCAATAAATCCAAAACCTTTACTTCTATTGTTGTTTTCTCTGTCAACGATAATTTTTGCACTAGTTACTTCACCATAATTAGCAAATTCGTTTGCTAATTCATCTTCTGTTAGGCTATAAGCCAAATTTCCAACATAAATGTTCATGTTCTAAGTTCTCTTTGTAATAAATTCTAAAACACAGAAACCGAAGTTTCTTTCTTTAGTAATAGAAGTATATCATAAAAAAATGATTTTTAAGTAAAAACTTTATAATTTAACAATAGTCGCTCCATATCCACCCATATTTGGTGGTGCTGGGTGGAATTCTTTTACTAAAGGATGGCTTTTAAGAAGGTTTTTAATTCCAGCTGCTAAAATCCCTTTTCCCATTCCGTGATAAATTACTATCTCATTTAGACCTGCTAAAAGAGCATTATTTATAAATTTATCCGCTTTTTCCATAGCTTCTTCATATCTCATTCCGTGTAAATCCAGTTTTACATCTATTTTAGAAGGTTTTGGTTTATTAAAAGATACTTTTTTAAGTTTTTTAGTTTTAATATATTTTTTTAGTGCATTAAGTGGAGCTGTTATTTTTTTCCCATCTACATCTATAATTGCATTTTTTCCAGTTATTGAAACTACTTGTCCTTTGGAATTAAAATATTTTACATTATCTCCAACTTCTATTTTTTCATGAGTATCTTCTTTTTTTATTTTAATTTGAGATTTTTTAGAATTTGCTTCATTTAGTTTTTGATGAAATTCTTTTTCATTTTTGGCTTTTTGGGCTTCTTTAGCAACTTTAATTGCTTCATTATACTCTTTTAATAGTTTAAGTTTTTCTTGTTCAATATTTTTATTAAATTCTTCTTTTTGATATTTTAATGATTCTTCTATTTTTTTAATATTCTCAAGTTTTTCATCAATTTCTCTATTTTTTAGTTTAAGCTCAAGTTCAAGTTTAGCAGTTTTTTCAATCAATAGATTTAAATTTTCTAAATCATCTCCATATTCTTTTTTAGCTTTATTAACAATTCTTGCTGGAATTCCATATTTTAAAGCAGTTTCAAAAGCATAACTTCTTCCAATAGTTCCCTGGATAAATTCATATGTTGGTTTTTGTTTTTCTTCATCGTAAATTGCTGCTAAAAGTTCTACTCTTTCATCATTTGCAAGAAGTGAAGCTAATCTTTTATGGTGAGTTGTAATAACTATTTTTTGATTAATTAATTCTTGAATAATTACTTTAAATAGACTTGCTGCTTCATTTGCATCTGTTCCAAGTTCTATTTCATCAACTCCAATTAAAGCATCTTTTGAATTAAAAAGTTTTGCAAACTCTTTTATTCTTCCTGCAAATGTAGATATGTCATTTTTTACACTTTGTGGATCATCTATAATTGCTATTATGTTTTTGAAGTGTCCTATATGTGAATCAGGATGTGCTTTCATAGGAAGCAGATATTTTGCCATAAAAGCTGATGTTAGGATTGATTTTAAAAGCATAGTTTTACCACCAGCATTTACTCCAGTTATTAGTAAAATGTTTTTATTGTATTCTAAATCAATACTTTTACAGTTTTTTAGAGCAGGGTGACAGAAATTTTTAAGAATTATTTTTTTATCTTTTTTAGGTAGAATAAATTCTAAATTTTTTCCTTTTGCTAAATTAATTCTGGCATTATATGAATCAAACTTATCAAACTCTTTATTTATAAAACTTAGAAATTTATTCCATTTTGTAAAAATTTCACTAAATTCTTTTGCATATTGATACTCTATTTCTTCTTTTTTGCTTAAAAGTTCGCTTTCTCTATCTTTAAATCTTGAAATTTCACTTGGAAATACATAAAAATATCCATTTGCACTTCTTCCAACTATTTCCCCTTTTAAAACTCTATTAAATCCACCTCTAAGCATTACACACTCTTCATCATTTACAAGGTGGATTTGTCTATCTACTAAATAGCTACTTAGTTTAGAATAATTTACAACTTTATATAAAGATTGACGGATATTACTTCTATTTTGAGAAATTAATTGATTGATATTATCAAGCTCTTCAATTCCTGTTAAATTTCCTTTTTTATCATATTTTTTTATTATATTTTCAATTTCATCTGGGATTTCTATTTTATGAAACCACTCTTCTAAATCACTCCATTTTCTTGACTTTAAATATTTGAAATAATTTATTATTTTAACAAATTCAAAAATCTCTTTGTGAGATAAAACACCTTGTTTTTTTAATTTAATTAATTGTTCATCTAAATTTATAATAGTAGGAGGAGATACATAGTCATATTTTTGTAACTTTTGAATATATTTATAATGGACATTTATATCACCTTCTAAAATAAAATTTTTACTTCTTGCAAAAAGTGATTCTAAAGAATTTATATAATCTTGTAAATCTAATTTTTTTATCATTGCATTCCTTATTGAATCGTATTTATATAATCATTTTTGAATTTTACATAATTTTTTGCATTTGCATAAATTCCAGCTACTTCTTTATCGCTCAGTTCTCTTACAACCTTAGCAGGACTTCCCATAATTAGGCTTCTTGGTGGAAATTTTTTATTTTTAGTTACTAAACTTCCAGCACCGACGATGCTTTCTTCACCAATTACAGCACCATCTAAAATAGTAGCACTCATTCCAATTAAACAAGCATTTTTGATTTCACATCCGTGAAGCATAACTTTATGGGCGATTGTTACATCATCTCCGATGATAGTAGGATTTCCATCACCGATGATTTTTTCTTTTTTGAAATGTGTAACATGAATCATACTCATATCTTGAATTGAAGTTCTTTTTCCTATTTTGATAAAATGAACATCTCCTCTAACAACACATCCAAACCAGATTGAACTATCTTCACCAATTTCAACATCTCCTACAATATCAGCACTTGGAGCTATCCAAGCAGTTTTATCTATTTTTGGAAAATCATTTTTATATCCTAATAACATTTTACTTCCTTTATAAAATTTCGTGTAATTTATTTCCTTTTTCCATCCATTCATATAATTTATCATATTCTTTTTCTTTAATTAAATTTTTTGCCTTTTTTAATTCTTTTTCAAACGCTTCAATTGCATCAAGTAAGTTTTGTTCATTACTTTCAAATATATCTTTCCACATAGCTGGATTACTTTTTGCTAAGCGTGCCATACTTCTAAATCCACCAGCTGCAAGTGTTACAATATGGTTTTTGTCTTCTTGTTTTAAAACAGAATTTGTTAATGAATAACTTACGATATGAGGCATATGAGATATAAATGCTGCATGTCTATCATGTTCATGTGCATCCATAATTTTTATATTCATTTTGATTTTTTTATAAATATCTAAAGCTAAATTAACTTGATATTTTCCAGAGTCTTCAATATTACAAACAACCATTACTTTATTTTCAAATAGATTAGGTAAAGCAGCCTCTGGTCCTGAATATTCCGTACCTGCCATTGGATGAGAAGGAACGAAATTTTTTCTGATGTTTTCAGGGCATTTTTTTATTATTTCTTCTTTAGTAGAACCAAAATCTATAATAGTTACATTTTTTTTTAAATTCATTTTAGATAAGTCTTTTAAAATGCAAATAATTGCACAAATAGGAACAGAAATAACGATTACATCACATTTATGTAATTCATTAAATTCTATAATTTCATCAACTAAATTTAATTTTAAAGCAGTTTGGGCGTGCTTTGTATTATGGTCAATTCCAACTATTTTTGTAAAATTGTAATTTTGTTTGCAACTTATTGCAAAGCTTCCTCCCATTAGACCTAATCCAATAATACCTAAAATCATAAATTTTCCTTCAAATATCTAAACAAAGATGCTTTTTAATTAGGATTATAGCAAATTTTGATATAATTCTTGACATTAAAATAATTAAATAAAATTATTAATTAAAATAGGAGAAATTATTATTATGAAGAAAATACTATTTTTAGCACCATTTATGCTTTTTGCTGCTAATAATCAAATAGATAAAGTTGAATTTAATGATTTAAAACATTTATCTATTATTAGTGCAAAACAGACTTCACTTTTACATAAAGGTGATTATTTAGATATAGAAAAAGTTGATAAAACAATTAAAAATTTTTATTCTTATGGATATTTCAAGAATATTAAAGCCGATTTTGAAAATGGTGTTTTAAAATTTGAATTTATAGAAAAACCTGAAATTTTAAATATTAAATATAAAAATGTGAGTGAAGATTTAAAAAAAATAATTAAAGAAAAAATAAAAAGAGGTGAAATTTTTTCAAATGAAAAATTAAAAGAGATTAGAAATTTAATTACAAGTTATTATGATGCAAAAGGTAAATTTAATACAGTTGTAATTTTTGATACAAAAAAACAAGCAAATGGAATAATTTTAACTATAACTATTAATAAAGGTGAAAGAATTACGATTGATAAATTAAAATTTTATGGCGTAAAAAAAGAATCTATTAGTGATATAAAAGATAATATTAAAAATGTAGATAGAGATATTTTAGGATGGCTTCCATTTAGAAATTCTGGAGAATTTTCTCTTCAAGGACTTTTAAGCGATCCTGAAAATATTAAAGAATATTATTTATCAAAAGGGTATTTAGATGCTAAAGTGTCTAATCCACTTTTTTTAGCAAATTTTGATAATAATAAAGCTGAAATGGAATATAAAATTGATGAAGGAAAACAATATAAAGTTTCATCTATAAAAATAGATATTCCAGATGGAATAATTGATATTAAAAAATATCAAGATGATTTACTTTTATTAAAAGGACATTATTTTAATATCAAAAGAGCAAAAAAAGATATGAAAATGCTAAAAAGGGCAGTTGCAGATAAGGGATATGCATATGCTGTTGTTTATCCTGATATAAAAAAACATGGCTCAACTGCTGATGTTACTTATAAAATAATCCCTGGAAATAAAGTTTATATTAGTGATGTAATAATTAGTGGAGATACAACAACATTAGATAGAGTTATTAGAAGAAATGTGTATTTAGCACCTGGATGTTTATATTCACTTACAGATAAAGAAGATAGTATTAATGCACTTAAAAGAAGTGGATATTTTGATGATGTGCAATTAAAAGAAGTGAAGATTGATGATTCTCATATGAAAATTATTGTAAAAGTAAAAGAATCATTAACTGGAAGTTTAAAAGCGGGAATTAGCTATAACTCTTATTCTAAAATTGGTATTAATTTAGCAGTTACAGAAAGAAATGTTTTTGGTAGTGGTCAATCTCTTAGTGTTTTAGTAGATAAAACATCAAAATCAAATACATATAATATAAATTTATCAAATCCGGCAGTTTATGATAGTAAATATTCACTTTCAACCAATATTTATAATAGTAAATTTGATGCAATATCATATAGTAGTCATAAAAAAGGTATATCTTTAACAACTGGTAGAGAGATTACAAGGCATAGTAGAGCTTTTTTAACATATGGATATGAAAAATTACATCTAACAGATGTTGATGATACGATAGCTGATGATTATAAAGAGGATTCTACAAAAAGTTATTTAACTCCAGGAATTAATTATAATTCAACAGATGATAGATTTTTCCCTCAGCACGGGATTAATGCAGGTATTAGTATGAATTATGCGGGAGTAGGGGGAACTCAAAAATTTATTAAAAATTCTATTTATGGTAAATTTTTCTATTCATTAGAAGATAGATTTGAAATCACAACTATTTTAAAATATAAATTTAAACTTGGTTATCTAAAAGAAACAGGTTATACTCCACTTAGTGAAAGATATTATCTTGGAGGACTTGGGAGTGTAAGAGGTTATGAATGGGGAAGTATTTCTCCAAAAGATAGCGATGGAAATAATATCGGTGGAGATAGAATGTTTACAAATAGTGTAGAGGTATCAGCTCCTATTAATTTAAAAAGAAAAATGTGGATAAGTGCATTTTTTGATAATGGAAATGTTGGAAAAAATTCATTTGATATTCGAAGAAGCTCTTATGGATTATCATTTGATTGGATAACGCCAGTAGGGCCATTAGATCTTACTTATGCATTACCGATAGGTGATAAAAAAGGAGATGATTTAAGAAAATTTGAATTTTCTATTGGAACATCTTTTTAAGTAATTATTCAATAATTACTTTACACTCTTTTTTATTCATATTTTCTTTGGCTAAATATAAATTTTCACCTTTTATAATAAGTTGTCTGTTTTCTAAACTTAGTTCAAGCTTAGGATTTGAAAGATTTGAATTTAATGTTTTTGTAATAAAAAATATTTTGCATAAATTTTCTAACACATCTTTATTTGGAGCTATTTCTTTATATCTTTGGATATATTCTTTTTTTATCCTTTTTTTTCTATGATATCTAATTATTTTAGAAATTAATAATCTATCTTCGTGTGTAAATCCATAATGTAAAGCATTTAATAAAATATAGTTTGTATGTTTATGATTTGAATAAAAATCTATATAATTACCAGCACTTGATAATTTGATAGCATATTTTAGATGAGTTTTGTATTTTTCATCTAAATTGTGTATTGGTTTTAAAATATCAAAAAGTTTTAAAGCAAGATTTGATTCATATACAGAAATTTTTTTATCAATTTGATATATATCTTCTATACTTCTTACACTGGGATTGAAATTTGATGGAAACATATAGTTTGAATTTCTAAGCATATCTGCTAAGAATACACCTTCTCTTACACCAACTCCACTTGTTACTATTTTAGTGGCTTTTATATGATTAAGAGCTTCTTTTAAAATTAAGCTTCCTTCTCTAATAACATCCCATCTATCTTCTTTAAATCCTAAATTTTTAAGATTTTTATAATCTGATTTAATTACTTCATTTATAAATTTTTCTTCTTTTTCTATTTTGTAAGTAAATCCATGTAATATATCGATGGGATATTTGTTTTTTTCCATAATCACTTTACTTAAAGCTCTTATTGTACCACCAATTCCTAAAATAGTACTGTTTTTAAAATTATCAGGTAGTTTAGAAAGCTCTTCTTGGATATATTTTTTAGCACCTTCTATATTATTTTTATCAAAAAATAGCTCTTTTAATCTAACAGTTCCTAATTTAAGTGATATTTTATCTATTATTTTTTTATTTTTAATTAAAGCGAATTCAGTACTTCCTCCACCAATATCAATTGTAATTCCATTTTTTTGCGGTAGTAAATTACTTGCTGCAACTGCTCCAAAAAACGCTTCTTTTTCTCCGTCAATTACTTTTATTTGTAAACCAGTTTCTTTTTTTACTAAGTTCAAAAATTCTTGTTTATTTGGAGCATCACGGACAGCTGAAGTAGCTACTGCTAAAATTTTTCTTGCTTTAAGAGACTCGGCTATTAGTTTAAATTCTTTAAGTGCATTTATAGCTCTATTTATTGCATTTGGTTGTAAATTTCCACTGCTTTCATAAGCCCCTTCGCTAATTCTAACTTTACTTTTTATCTCTTTTAATAAAACGAAACCAAAATGACTTGTTTTTTTAAAAACTGCCATTCTTGCAGAATTTGAACCTATATCAATAACAGCGGTTATTTTTGCCATAAAAATCCTTTATTTTTTAATAAAAATAATTATAGCAAAAAAGAAGAGATTAATCTTCCTTATTTATTTGTTCTGCTTTTAGTTTAAGTTCTTTTGCATTTTCTACATTATCGGGATCAGGGACAATACAGTCAACAGGGCAAGCTGGAACACAAGCAGGCTCACCACCTTCTTCAATACATTCTGTACATCTGTCTGGATCAATTACATAAACAGGATCATCTACTTCAATAGCCTCATTTGGGCATTCATCAATACAAGCATCACAAGCTATGCATTCTTCTGTAATTAATAGTGACATTTTTCACTCCTTTTGTTTTGGTTCGTGGGTTATATCATAAAATTTTATAAATATCAAGAAGAATATGAGAATTTATATCCTCTTCTTCTAACTGTTTCAACTGTTGTTATACCTAATGGTTTATCAATTTTTTGTCTAATTTGATTTATTGCAACTTCTATTACATTTGGAGTAACAAGCTCAGGCTCTTCCCATATAGCATCTAAAAGTTGTTCTTTTGAAATAATTTGGTTGGGATGTTTAGCTAAATGAGTAAATACTTCAAACGGTTTTCCTTTTAGTTCGATTACTTTTGAATTGAAAACAATTTTTTCTTCATTTGGCGAGATTATTAAATCTTTTATTTGAATTTGTTTAAAGTTACCAAATCTTATTTTAGATTCAATTCTTGCAATTAGTAGTTCAAAATGTAGGGGTTTTTTGATATAATCATCAGCACCTATTTTAAGAACATCTATTTCTGTTTGAATATCATTTTCATCACTGATTACTATTATTTTTGTAGTTGTAAAATTTGTTCTAATTTCTTTTATAAAATTAGACACATTTTTTTTACCAAAAGAGTAATCAACAATAATTAAATCATAATTTCTAATATTTGTATAATATTTTGCATCGGCTATGCTTAAAGCTTCATCTGTTTTGTATCCATTATTATTAAGAGCTTTTTGAATCATTTGATTGAGAGTCAAATCACTTTCGGCAACTAAAAATCTCAAAATAGGTCTCCTTAAAGTTTTTTGAGAATTATATCTAAAATTTAAGAAAAATTTAATATTTTTTAATTATTTTAGCTCCAACTATGCAATCTTTTAAAATATCAGGTTTTAATATTTCAAGTTTTATTTTTTTTATAGAAGGATATTCATTTTTTAAATAACTACAAATAAAATTTAAACTATCTTCTATAAGTTCAAATTTTTTTGTAGTTAGAATATTTTTGATAATATCTGTAACTTTTGCATAATCTAAATATTTATTTTCATATTTATATTTTATTTTAGAATTAATTATTACTTTTTGAGGAGTAATTTTTTCAAAATCTAAAACTCCTATAATTGTTTCAAACTCTAAGTTTTTAATAATTATACTTATCATGCAACTTTCCCTTCTTTACCTTGAATAAGTCTTATAATATTTGGAAAATGTTTATAAATTACAATTAAAGCAATAATAATAAGTGGTGCATGACTTCCTTCGAATAAATTTGGATGAATTATATAGCTTGATGCGATTCCAACCAAAATACCAGTTAACGAAGATAATGACGAAATTTTAGTGACTTTTGCCATCACTCCCCATACAATAAGCCCGATAATTGCTTCAATTGGAAGTAAAACAAGCATAACCCCAGCAGTCGTTGCTACACCTTTTCCGCCTTCAAAACCTAAAAATGGAGAAAAACAATGACCAATAACAGCAAAAACAGCTATGGCATATTGAGTTTCTAAACTCATTCCAAAAAGTTTAGCAATTAAAATTATAACTGCACCTTTTAAAGCATCAAAAATTAATGCCATCAAAGCTACTTTTTTAGCAACTTCTGGTTTTTTTGCTTTTAAAACTCTTAAAACATTAGTAGCGCCTATATTTCCACTTCCTTCTTTTCTTACATCAATTCCATATTTATATTTTACAAGTAGATATCCAAATGGAATACCACCAGCAAGATAAGCTATAATATAAAATAGTAAATTTTCCATTTTTTGCCTTTTTTTGTAGAATTATATCAAATTTTGTTATAATAACTCAAAAAAGGATTAAATAGTGATAAATGAAATTTTAAGATTAAAAGAAAAAAATAATATCACAATAGCTGCTCACTATTATCAAAAAGATGAAGTTTTTAAATGTGCAGATTTAATAGGAGATAGTTTAGAACTTGCTAAAAAAAGCTTGAATGTAAAAGGGAAACTTATTTTTTGTGGTGTAACTTTTATGGGAGAATCTACTAAAGCAATTAATCCTGACTTAGAAGTTTATATGCCAATACTTGGGAGTTGTTCTATGGCAAGAATGGCTACTGAAAGCGGTTTTGATAAAGCGGTAAAAGAACTACAAGCAAAAAATGTAGATTTTATACCTGTTGTTTATGTTAATTCAACTGCTTCAATTAAAGCAAAAGTAGCAAAGCTTGGTGGACTTACTTGTACGAGTGCCAATGCTAAAAAAATAGTAGAATGGGTGTTATCTCAAAATAAAAAAGTATTTTTCTTGCCTGATAAAAATTTAGGGACAAATATAGCCAAAATGTTAAATAAAAAAGCTTCAATTGTAGGTGAAAATAACTTTGAAGAAGCAGATGTTATTTGTTATGATGGACTTTGTAGTGTTCATCAACTTTTTGAAGTAAGTGATGTAGAGTTTTATAAAGAAAAATATCCTGATATTTTAGTAGTAGCTCATCCAGAAGCAAAACCGGAAGTGTGTGATAAATGTGATTTTGTAGGTTCTACTTCTCAACTTTTAGAATTTATAGAAAATTTACCAGCTGAGCAAAAAGTAGCAGTAGGGACTGAATATAATTTTGTTAAAAGATTAAAACATCCAAATACATTTGTATTATCTTCTACAAAACCAGAATGTCCAAGTATGAATGAAACTTCATTAGAAGAACTTTATAATCTTGTAAAAGCTATTGACGAAGGTAAGGGATATAATGAAATTATTGTAGATAAAGAAGTTGCTAAGAATGCAAAATTAGCACTTGATAGAATGATGGAAATTTCATAATTGTTAAAATTTAAGCTTTTCTTAAGCTTTTATTTTGTATTATTTCATTCCACAAACAAATGTTTGTAAATAATCCCCGATAGCTCAGCGGTAGAGTAGGTGACTGTTAATCACTTGGTCACTGGTTCGAATCCAGTTCGGGGAGCCACTTATTAATTGATAATTAACAATTGATAATGACTAATTCTTCAAAACTCCCTTTTTAAATTCTACAATATTAACAATTT
>JAUUDM010000015.1 GCA_030826765.1 Nautiliales bacterium | reverse complement strand
TGGTCGCTTAGCTCAGTTGGTAGAGTCCCTGCCTTACAAGCAGGTTGTCACTGGTTCGAGTCCAGTAGCGACCACCATTTTGATATTAAAAGCAAATTTTTGCTATATTTATTTTATATATATTATTTAATATCCCTTCCCATTTTATTTTTCATTTTTAGAAGAAGGTTTATCCCCCTTCCTTCTTCTTACCCCTTTTTTTATTTCCAAAATAAATCATATAAAAAATATTAAATTTTATTGAAAAATTAATCTTCTTATGGTATAATAATGTTTCAAAATCCTTGCTCTTATAAATTATATTTATAATTTATAGGTAAGGGCTAAAAAACCAAAAGGAAGACAATGAAACATTACGAATTACTATTTGTTCTTAAACCAACATTAACAGACGAAGAAAATACAAAACAAGTTGAAGCTATAAATGCAGTTATTACTGCAAATGGTGGAGAAATTGCAAAAGTGGATAATATTGGTATGAGAGACTTAGCTTATGAAATTCAAAAAAATAAAAGAGGATACTATACAATTACTTATTTCACAGCACCAGGTAGTGCAATTAAAGAAATCGAAAGAAATTTAAGAATTAATGAAAATGTAATTAGATTTTTAACTGTAAAATATGAAAACAAAAAAGAAATAGCTGAGTGGGAAAAATCTGTAAAAGAAGCAAAATAAATGTATAATAAAGTTATTTTAATAGGAAATTTGACTAGAGATGTTGAGCTTAGATATACTCCTAGTGGTACTGCAGTAGCTAAATTTGGTTTAGCTACTAACAGAACTTACAATGATCCTGTTACTAAAGAAAAAAAACAAGAAGTTATGTTTATTGACATAACTATGTTTGGAAGAAGTGCCGAAACAGCTAATCAATGGCTAAAAAAAGGTAAAAAAGTTCTAATTGAAGGAAGATTGGCATTAGACCAGTGGACTGGAAATGATGGACAAAAAAGAAGTAAACATTCTGTAATTGCTGAAAAAATGCAATTTATGGATAGTAAAAATGAAAATAGTGGAATGAATGATTATAATAGTGGAAATTATCAAAACTATAATAATCAAGCACAAGCGCAGTATAATCAACAATCTGCACCTGTTCAGCAAACTCAACCACAACAAGAAGAAAAAATACCGTCAATAGATATAGACGAAGAAGATATACCATTCTAAAAGGAAAAGAAATGCAAGAAAGAAAAAAATACGGAAAAAAAAGATGTAAATTTTGTGATATGAAAATTGATTATATTTCATATAAAGACTTAGAAACTTTAAAACTTGGTGTTAGTGAAAGATTTAAAATTATGCCAAGCAGACTTACTGGAACTTGTAAAAAACATCAAGAAGCTTTATCAAAAGCAGTAAAAAGAGCAAGAGCAGCAGCATTAATTCCTTATATTGTAGATAGAAAAAATGTTGTAGAATCTCCATTTGATAAAATCAAACCTTTACACAAATAATTAAACTTTTTCCCTTTTTGGGAAATAAACACTACAAAGGCTTATTATGAATGCTTTAAAAGCCGCTTTTTTAAATCCAATAAAATCATTTAAACTTAGATATTTACCACTTCTTATGATATATTTTTCATATGGTGCAAGTGGATTTTCAGGTATTGCCGAAACTTTTTGGGTAAAAGAACATCTGAATTTAACTGCCGAAGCACTTGTTAGCTTAGGTGTTTGGTTAAGTGTGCCTTGGACTATAAAGATGGTATTTGGACAATTAGTCGATAGTGTGCCAATTTTTGGTTCACAAAGAAGAGCTTATGTTTATATTGGAGCAGGGCTTATTGCACTTAGCACTATTTTAATGATAGGACTTGCTGGAAACAAATCTTGGATTCATTTTGCTTCTACTGAATATGTTTATATTTTAGCTTCTGTAATCGGAGTTATCGGCTTTGTATTACAAGATGTGGTAGCTGATACAATGAGTACAGAAGTTGTAGATAGAAATCAACCACAAGAAATAGTAGAGCAAGAGCTTGCAATGGTGCAGGTGTTAGGACGTTTAGCTTTGAGTATATCTGGCTTTATGGTTGCTGGACTTGGTGGATGGTTAGCTCAAATTCTTTCTTATGAAACTATATTTGAGATTTCTCTTTTTGTACCAATTTTTTCAATTATTGGAGTAACTATTGTTAAACTTAATAAAGTAAAACCAAGTCCTATTGATTGTAAAATCTTATGTGGGGGACTTGCTTTTGCAGTTTTTGTAGTGTTTATGGGATATAGTGATTTTGAATATTCTCAAGAGATAGTTTTTGTGGTTAGTTTTTTAGTAATTAGTTATATGATAAAAGATATTATTGATGACTTGGATGAAGAAACAAAAAGAAAAATTATAATTGCAACCATTGTGATTTTTGTATATCGTGCTATGCCAGGAGTTGGTCCGGGTGTTACTTGGTGGGAAATTGATATTTTACATTTTGACAAAGCTTTTTTTGGGACTTTAGCACAAATTGGCTCAGGACTTGCAATTTTAGGAATGTGGTTTTTAAGTGATTGGATAACTAAAAAGCCTATTAGCTGGACTTTGATTATGCTAACAAGCGTTGGAACGATTTTAAGTTTACCGATAGTTGGAATGTATTTTGGACTTCATCATTGGACTGAGCAGGTTTTTGGATTTGGTGCAAAAACTATTGCTTTAATTGATACAGCAGTAGAGTCTCCTTTCGCACAATTGAGTATGATTCCACTTCTTACTTTAATTGCTATTTATGCACCAGAAGGTAAAAGAGCAACTTGGTTTGCTTTGATGGCAAGTATGATGAATTTGGCATTAACTGCTGGAGGATTATTTACAAAATATTTAAATAAAATTTTTGTAGTGAGTAGGGAAGTAGTTCAAAATGGAGTAGTTGTTTCAAGTGCAGATTATTCACAGCTTGGAAAGCTACTTATTTTGGTAACTACAATTAATTTTGTAGTGCCTATTTTTGTGATTTGGTTTTTGATGATAAGAGGTAATAGTAAAAAGTCTTTAAAATAAATAATTGACTACATAAAAGAAACAACTACAAATTTTAATGAAAAAAAGTGTGTTTCAAACCCGAAGGGTACTTGTGTTGACACTTTTTAGCT
This sequence comes from Nautiliales bacterium, assembly GCA_030826765.1. Lineage (GTDB taxonomy): Bacteria > Campylobacterota > Campylobacteria > Campylobacterales > JAADDX01 > JAUUDM01. Next base: position 37,352 of record JAUUDM010000015.1, on the reverse strand, counting down.
TTTTGTAATGTTAAAAAATTTGTTTTATTGTTAAGTGTTGAAGTCAATTACTAAGAATTATTTATCTTTTGAAGAAAGAGAAATTAATCTCTTTTTTCAAAAATTTCTATTTTTTCGATGTCATCGTTTTGAGAAATTGAATCTAATACTTTGAAACTTTCAGTATCGTTTTTTTCAATTCCACCAAAAACAGTATGAACACCATCTAAGTGAGGACAATCTACAAAACAGATAAAAAATTGACTTCCACCAGTATTTTTACCAGCGTGAGCCATTGATAGGCTTCCTCTTTTATGAATTTGTTTATCAGAAGAAGTTTCACATTTAATAGCCCAATCAGGTCCACCAGTTCCAGGCATTCCAGATGCACCTTCTCTTGTATTAGGACATCCACCTTGAGCCATAAATCCAGGAATTACTCTATGAAATTTTAGTCCATTATAGAATCCACTTTTAGCTAAATGTGCAAAATTTGCAACTGTATTAGGTACAGCATCTGGGAATAATTTTACCCAAATAACTCCTTTATTTGTTGTTATTTTTGCATACTGAGCTTTTTCGATATCTTTTAAATCATATTCTTTTAGTTTTTTCCCAAACATATTTTTAACCTTTGTAAGAATCGATAGCATCTTGTAACATTTTAGTTGCTTCTTCTACACCTACGAAATCTTTTACTTTTACCCATTTATTTGGTTCAAGTGCTTTATAAGTTTCAAAGAAATTTTTAATTCTATCAAGAGTTAATTTTGGTAAATCTTCATAAGATTTGATGTTTTCATAAGTTGGATCAAGTTTAGTTACAGGAACTGCAAGTAATTTTTCATCCATTCCACTTTCATCTTCCATTACAAGCATACCAATAAGTCTAACTGCAATAACACATCCCGGAACTAATGCATAGTCAGTTAAAACTAAAATATCAGCTGGGTCCCCATCTTTTGCAAGTGTATTTGGAACAAATCCATAGTTTGCTGGATAGTGATAGCTTGAATACATAATTCTATCAAATACGATAGCACCACTCTCTTTATCTATTTCATATTTAATATTACTTCCTACAGGGATTTCGATTAAAGCATTTACTTTATCAGGGTTGCTTCCCGGTTTTATTTTACTAATATCCATTTTTTCTCCTTTAATTTTTTGAAATTATATCATAATAAGAATTCTTTCAAGAGGTACTTATACTTTATATTCATTTATTTCTTTTTCTAAACTCTTCATTGAGTTTTTTAAGTTAATAATTCTTTTATTGATAGTTTCTACTGACTCTGAATTATTTTCAGCTAATTTATCAATATTCATCATTAAATTATTTAAAGTTTCAATTTCTTTTTCAATCTTTTTTGTAGAATTAATAGTTTCTGATGATGTATTATAAACATTTTCTACATTATAAGAAATATCGTTTGTCATGCCTTCAACTTTATTTGACATAGTTGTTATATCATCAAAATTTTTAACATTACTTCTTATCATTTCATTATAATTTACAATAGAACTTGTTATACTTTTTACAGTAATATTAATTTCATTTAAAGATTTTTGAGTTTTTTCTGCAAGTTGTCTAACTTCATCTGCAACAACTGCAAAACCTCGTCCATGTTCACCAGCTCTTGCCGCTTCAATTGCTGCATTTAGAGCTAAAAGATTTGTTTGGTCTGCTATATCTCCTATCATATTTAATACATTTTCTATATCAGTTACATTATTGTTTAACTCATACATACCTTGTGCTATTTCATTCTCTTTTTGTGTTGTAGTATCAATAATATTTGATAGATTATTTATATTTGTTTTTATAGTTTTTACTTCTTGATTGATATTAGAAATAGATTCTTTAACTTTATTATAATCATCAATATTTTGATTTAATTTTAATTGTGTATCATTTGTTTTTTTACTACTTTCATCTATAATTTCTGTAGTTTGAGTTGCTGCCTCTGTTATTTTTTCAGAAATGTCTGCAATTTTATTTGTTTCTAATGCAGTAGAATCTATGGTATTTTTCATATCCATTAAAATATTTTTTGAAGATAGAATTAATTCATTTATATTTTTAGCAATTTCTGAAATCTCATCATCTGAATTTATTTGTATAAGTTTTGTATAATCTTTGTTAGTTACTATATCTTTTATTGTAGTTCTAATATTTTCAATAGGTGTAATAACTGCTTTTTTCAAGATATAAATTACTGTAAATATACTGATAATAAGTAAGATTAATACGATTATAATTGACTTTGTAACTGCAGAAATTAAACTTTTTTTATTTTTTTGTTTGATTGTTTCCATTTTATCATATAAAATATCTAAATATACTCCTGAAACTAACACCCAATTAAGTTCTGGTATATATTTTGAATAAGCAAGTTTTTTTACAATTTTTCCAGTTGATGGTTTTTTATAATAATAAGTTACGAAATTGTTATCACTTTTTTTAGCACCTTCAATTAAAGCTTTTCTAAATGCAAATCCTTTTATATCCGGTTTTGTAATATCTGTTTTTTTACCATTTAATCTTGGTTTTACAGCATGAAATGCAAAATAATAATTCCTATTTTTTTCAGTATAAGCAAATAGATATCCATTATTTTGTGCCCCATATCTCATATTAGATAAAATATTAATTACTTCATTTTTTATATTTTCTTTTACATCAATTACATATTCACCTGTTCCAATTATCCATCCAAAAGGTTTAAAAAGTTTTACGAAAGACACTTTATCTTCTAATTTACCTGTTTTTGGGTATGCCCATTTATATTTGACTACGCCTTCACCTTTTTCTTTACACACTTTTGCCATTTTTCTAAATAATTTAACTCCATCTGGATCTTTGAAATTAGATAAATCTTTTCCATTTAATTGAGGCTTTATTGGATGCATTATAATTACTGCATTTATATCATTTATCCAAAAATATCCATCTTTTCCATATCTATAATTTTTAACAATTTCTTTAATATTGTTTTTAAGTTCTTTTTCACTCATTTTATTTTTATTATCATTATAATAATTTGTAATTACCTTAAATAGTTCATAAACTTTTTGTTTTGCTAAATATTCCGGATGATTAGATTTTTTATATATAGCTTCTGTAGCTTTAGCAGCTAAATTTACTACACTTTTAAGTTTACTTTTTTCTTCGGATATAGTTTGTTTTTCTAATTCTTGTAAATCACTATTAGAAATTTCTGACATTTTATAAATTAATATAAAACTCATAACAATCATTAAGACTAATAAAGATACAACATTCAACATAATCAATTTGTTTTTTAAACTCATTTTTACTCCCTTTTTAAGTTTTTAATTGGTTTTGAAAGTATATCATACTTAGTTAAGTAAATAGTTAATAAGTTCCATAGCTGGTGCAAAAATATAATTTGATAATGGAGTAAATAGTAAAAGTAAAACTATAAACATTCCATAATTTCCGATTTTATCAAAAAATTCTCCAATACTTCTGTTTCCAAAATAATTAGCAGTAAAACGAAGTGCATTTGCACCATCAAGAGGTGGAATAGGAATAAGGTTAAATATCATTAAAATAATATTAATTACTATTGTGTAATATAATGTATAAAAAACAAATGTACTTACTAATGAAGTTGGCTCAAAATGTACAAAAAATGATGCAATAAGTGCCAAAAGGAAGTTATAAGTAACACCTGCTAAACTTACAGCAGTCCCCGCTAAATATCCACCATTTTTAATAACTGTAAACATATCTACTGGAACTGGTTTTGCCCATCCAAAAATAATAGGGCTTGTAACTCCCATCATCTTTTGAGAAAGATATAAAAATATAGGGAAAATTATAGTCCCAACAGGGTCAATATGCTTAATAGGATTTATACTGAGTCTTCCGGCATATGTAGCAGTTAAATCTCCAAAAAGTTTAGCAACATATCCGTGCATAATTTCGTGACCAATAACAGCAATAGCCAAAGCCAAAGCCATTGCAGTGAAATTTATGATTTCAATCATTTTTCATCTTTATCTATTTTTGCTACTGTCAAAGTTTTATTTCTTAAACCTTCTTCAATCTCATCAATAGTTTTTCCAACACGATTCCATCTAATTTTGTAGTTTTTATCCCAACTCATATAGATAAACCAAGGTTTTCCCACAATATCTTTATATTCTACTGTTCCCCAAAATCTACTATCATTACTATGGTCTCTATTATCACCCATCATAAAAAATTGACCTTTTGGCACAATAATTGGTCCATAATTGAATACTGGAGCATCAAATTCCATTATTTCATTTACTTTTGGGTCGTGATGAATACCAGGATGTAAACTCATATAAGGATTTAAAACAAATTTTTCTCCATTAACTTCTACTATTTTTGCTTTCATTTGTTTAGCAAATTTTTTAGTTTTTTCGTCATTATTTGCAATTCTTAAATATAATTGTTTATCTTTTATAAAAAGTTTATCTCCACCACGTGCAACACATCTTTTTACAAAATGCATTTTTGTGTTTTTAGGATATCTAAAAATTACAATATCTCCTCTTTTTGGTTTTGGACCATCTATTAAATGCCCATTACCTTTAAAGTCTGGTAAAACTGGGATTTCAAGCCAAGGAATATGAGGAATCGGTACTCCATAAGCGAATTTTTTAGCAAAAAGTGCATCGTGAATAAGAAGAGTGTTTTTCATACTTCCACTTGGAATTAAAAAAGCTTGAGCTACGAAAAACATAAAAATAAGAACTAGAACAATAGTTCCTGTCCAAGTATTTGACCAATGGTAAAAATTGATTAACTTTTGTTTCATTTAGAAGCCTTAGCGGCTTTGATTGTGTTTTTTAGAAGCATTGCGATTGTCATAGGTCCAACTCCACCTGGAACTGGTGTGATGAAACTTGTTTTTTTAGATACATTTTCAAAATCAACATCACCAACTAATTTTCCATTATCAAGTCTATTTATTCCAATATCAACTACAATTGCTCCTTCTTTTATCATATCAGCAGTAATTAAATTTGGTTTTCCAACTCCAACTATCACAATATCAGCTCTTTTTGTATGAGCTGCTAAATCTTTTGTATGGATATGACAAATATCAACTGTTGCGAATTCATTTAAAAGTAAAGCTTGCATAGGTTTACCTACGATGTTACTTGCACCTACTACACAAGCATCAAGTCCTTTTACATCAATATTATATTCTTTAAACATTTCCATTACACCAAGAGGTGTGCAAGGTGCAAAACTGTCAAGTCCGGCAACTAATCTTCCTACATTATATGGATGAAATCCATCCACATCTTTCTCAGGTGCTACTGCTTCTAAAACGATTGTTGGGTCTATATGTTTTGGAAGAGGAAGTTGGATTAAAAGCCCATGAATATTTGGATTTTTATTTATTCTTTTGATTGTATCTAATAACTCTTCTTGTGAGATAGTTTCAGGAAATTCATGAACTACACTATAAATTCCACTATCTTTACAAGATTTTGCTTTCATTTTTACATAAACTTGACTCGCAGGGTCTTCTCCTACTAAAATAACAGCAAGTCCAGGAGTAATTCCCTCTTTTTTTAAATTTTCCGCTTCTTTTTTTACTTCTAATTTTATTTTTTCTGATAATTTTTTACCATTAAGTATTGTCATAATTAATCCTTTAAGTTATAATATTGAAATTTTACCATAAAAGGGAAGTAATGAAACTAATTTTCTTGATTTTACCTATTTTTTTATTTAGCGAAAGTTTTATTTCAAATTTAGAATATGGACAAATGCTTTATAATAAACCAAGAGGAATTAGTTGTGCTAAATGCCATGGAGAAAGTGGAGAAGGTAGAGAAATTGCAACTTATATAAATGATAAAACGGGTAAAAAAGAGAAGTTAATTGCCCCAAATATTACAAATATAAGTTATATAATATTTTATAATAAAGTTAAAAATTCAAAAATATTGAAAAAAGGGAAATTTAAAACTTTAAATTATTCTGCAATGCCCAAATATAATTATTTAGTAGATGATGAGATAAAATCGATTTATGATTATCTTCATAAAGGTCAAAAATGAATAAAAATTATTTAATGGTTTCGGCTCATAATGAAAAACATCTATCAAAAGTAGATAAAATTGATGCAACTATAATGCTAAATCTTGAAGATGGAGTGCCAAAAGATAAAAAAGAGATTGCTCTTAAAAATATAGTTAAATTACTAAAAAAAGGTATAAATAAAAAAGTAATAGTTAGAATTAATTCTCTTTATGAAAGTGGATTTAAAGAGATTGAAACTTTAAATGAATTTAATGTAGCTTTTAGGATACCAAAGATTAATTCAATTGAAGAAGTGCAAAAAGTTTTTGAAAAAACTAATAATGAAATTCATTTGTCAGTTGAGACAAAAGAGATGTTTTTTAATTTGAAAAATTTTAGATATTCACCAATTAAAGCTTTTTATTTAGGGGTTTTAGATTTGTTTGATGAACTTAATTTAAGTCACTCTTTGATAAAAGAGGATAATCAATTAATTCATAAAATTTTGATTGATTTTAGTTTGAATAGTAGATATTTAGGAATTTCTCCAGTTGGATTTATTTATCAAAAATATAAAGATTTAGCTGGTTTTAAAAAATGGTGTGAGATTCAAAAAAATTATGGTTTTATGGGAGTAGGGTGTATAACTCCTAAACAAGTTGAGATAGCAAATGAAATATTTAAAAATGAAGATTTAGAATATGCTAAAATGATAGCTCAACGATTTGAAAAAGAGGGGGCATTTACGATTGATGGACTTTTTGTGGATGAACCTGTTTATAAGAATTATAAAAATATGTTAAAAGGAAAAATATGAAAATAGCAATTTTTGGCTCAAATGGGTATATAGGGACAAGGCTTACAAGGGCTTTATATAATGAAAATTATAAACTGACACTTTTTGCAAGAAATATTAGAAATTTGGAATATTTAAATACAAATAATCCATTTTTTTGTGGGGTAAATCCGAATGTTTGTGTGGTAGAACAAGAGCTTGGAATTTCATATTTTGATGAAATAGTAGAAAATTTAAAAGGAATGGATGTAGTTTTTTACCTGATTCATTCTTTGAGTGAGACGCAACAAGATTATAGAAAAAAAGATAATGAATTAGCATCACTTGTAGCTATGGCTGCAACCAAAGCTGGAGTTAAGCAGATAATATATTTAGGTGGATTTGGAGATAAAAATAATCCAAACACCTCAAAACATCTTATTTCAAGACAGGAAACCGCTGATTTTTTAAGAAAATATCATAATAATGTAACAGAAATGAGAGCTGGAATTATTATAGGTGCTGGATCTATGAGTTTTGAACTTATCAAAACAACAGCTGAGAGTGTGCCTGTTTTACCTAAATTTGAGAATGAAGGAAAAGCAAACATAACATTTGTAGATGACATTATTACAGCTCTTGTAAATGTTATAGATAATAAAGATTATTTCAATAAAATTGTAGAAATAGGCAGTGATGAAGCTGTGACATATAGTGAGATGGTAAAAATTTATGCAAAAGAAATTTTACACAAAGATATAAAAACTATTGAGTTACCTAAAATGATTCTTAAATTTATAGAAAAACCTTCATTTTTGGCTTTTGTAATGGCGAGAATCAGTGGTATAGAAGCTCATGTAATAAAACCTCTAATAGAAAGTATTCACAGCGAAGCTTTGATGGATAAATACAGAGATATGAAACTTGTTCCAAATCCGACAGATTATGTAACTGCTATTACAATAGCAACTAAAAGAATGGAAGATTGTGATATTGAGTGTAAATGGAGTGTGCCTTATGAATATTCTGTATTTAATCTATATAAAGTAAAACAATTTTCAACTGCTTTAAAACATGGTGATTTATTAAAAGAAAAAGTAAAAAGAAAAATCCCAGCAGATAAAGTAGAGCAGGTGTTCTATAATCTAAAAAGTTTAAATTATAAAGATTGTGGGTATTTTTCTCCTATGTGGATGTGGAAAACAAGGGCTGTAATTGATAGAATCATAGGAGGTAGAGGACTTGGAAAAAGGGTTGTAAAGCCAGAAAATGTTCGAGTGGGGAATACATTTGATTTTTGGGTAGTTACTTCATTAAAAGATACGGAAAATGAAAAATTAATTCGTTTTAAATCGACTATGAAAATGCCGGGAGTTGGATGGCTTCAAGGAAGGATTAAAAAACAAGATGGAGAGTATATCTTTTCTCTTACAGCATACTTTTTGCCTACAAGCACTGTTTCTTATATTTATTGGTATGCATTTTTCTTTGTTCATAAATATATTTTCGATGAAATGTATAATAACCTTTTAAACAGTGAGTGTGAAAAGAAACATAAATTTGATACAAATAGTAACATTATTAAGTAACTTTTAATTATTCTTTCTCTTTTGTTATTTATAAATTTTATAATAATGAAATTTATGAAGAAGGGAAGAAAATGAAAAGATTATTAGATGGTGTAGTAAAATTTAAAGATGAATTTTTAGAAGAGCATAAAGAGATTTTTGATGAAATTGCTGAGCATCAAGACCCCCATACACTTTATATTGGATGTAGTGATTCAAGAGTAGTGCCAAATTTAATTACAAAAACAATGCCAGGTGAGCTTTTTGTAATCAGAAATATTGCTAATATGGTTCCACCTTATCGTGCTACAAATGAAGAATTTAAATGTACTGCTTCTATTATAGAATATGCAGTAAAAAAACTTGAAGTAGATAATATTGTAGTTTGTGGGCATAGTAATTGTGGTGGTTGTAAGGCTTTATATTATCCAGAGGAAGAATTAAATAAAATGCCAAATGTAAAAGAGTGGTTAAAACTCGCAGATGAGGTAAAGACAAAAATTTTAGCTAAAAATTTATCTATTGAAGAGAAAGAATTTCAAACAGAGCAATTAAATATCTTAAAACAGATTGAAAATTTAACTACTTATCCTTGTGTGGAAGAGGGATTAAAAAATGGGAAATTAAATGTAATTGGTTGGTATTATGTTATTAAAACAGGGGATGTTTTCCAATATAATGAAGAAAAAAGAGAGTTTGAACTTATAAATAGTGAGGCTTAAGGCATTAACCATAAAGCCTTAATGCCTCCTATCAAAAATAGAAATGCAATAGCTCAATAATAAGTCCCATAATGCTAGTGAGTTAAGTCCATTTACACCTAAAAATGTAGATATTGAACTTGCATTTCTTAAAATTATATAAGTAATAATTGAAGATAATAAAATAGAGATAAATAACATTGATTTCCCAGTAATTGTATGTTGTTTTTCAGTTAAAACTATGATAGTTGTGATTGCACCAGTTCCAAATAAAATAGGAATAGCTAATGTAATAATTATTTTAAATTTATAACTTGTAATGGATTAATTGGATAAGTTTTATAAGTAACTTCAAATTCTAATTTTCCATCTGTTTTTGCTATTATGTCATTTTTTTTCACTCTATAACCTTTTTTTATAAAAGGTGATATTTTACTAAGTTTTGCATAAATAGAATGTAGATGATTTTTATGTTCTATTACTATCATTTTATTATTATTTTGATTGCTTACAAATACAATTTTTCCACTAAAAATCGCTCTAACTTTTTCATTTGGTCTTGTTTGGAAAGTAATAGAATCATTATAAAGTGAAATATGATAAATTGGATCTATATAAGCACCAAATTTTTTAATAATTTTTGCATTTTTTACAGGTGAAATTGTTTTAGGACCTCTATATCTTGCTGTTTTTGTTTTCATATAAACATTTCCATAATCTTTTACTTTTATTTTATCAGCTCCACTATTATATTTTATTTTTCTATTGTATGCTATTTCTGCTCTTCTTTTTGCTTCTTCTCTTGCTTTTTTTGCATTTTCTTTTTGAATAATATTTAATTTTGCAAGTTGATTTTGCATTCTGTTTTGTTCATTGATTAATTGTTGTAATTTTTTCTTATAAGCTGTTTTTTTTGCGTTTAAAACTTTTAATTTTTGATATTGTTGCTGTTTTAATTTAGCTAATTCTTGTTTCTTTTTTTCTAAAATAGTAGCTGAATTTTTAATCATATCTATAATATTTGTAATGTCTTTTATTTTTGAATTAATTTGTGAATATAATGAAGCTATAGAAGACATTTTTTTACCACTTATTTTACTAACAGTTAGTAAAATTTCACTATTTATTAAATCATCAACAGAAGAAATCTCCTGATTTTGAGCTGTATAATTATTTGAAATAAATTCAATTACTTCTGATTGTAATTTTTCTTTTTGTTTTTCAAGTTTTATTTTTTGAAGTTGTAAATTTTGTAAATTTTGACTATTTTTATTAAGAGTTTGTTTCAATATATTAATTTTATTATTTAATGTAGAAATTTTCTTATTTATATTATTTAAAATATCTGTTTGTTTATTTATTTGTTTAACTAATACATCAAGTGTTGCATTCATATTTGATATTTTATTTTTTGTAAGAGTAATATGTGATTTTGTTTTTATTATTTTTGTTTTTATATTTGAGGCATATAAAGTTAAAGAAAGGAAAATAAAAATAACTTTAATCAATTTTTACTCTTTTTAGAAAAAATTACAATTATTGTAGAAATTATAGAAACAATTATACTAATACTAAAAAATAATGATAAATCTATTAAAATATTTACATTTATTGTTATGCCTAATTGATTTAAAATATTTTGATATAAATTAGAGTTTAGTATGAATGTAATAACAATACCTATTATTATTACAGAAATAATTGAATCAATTATAGCTAGTCTTAGTAAGACACCACTTTTTAATAAAAAAGGAGCACCAAATAGGTCCATAATATACATTCTTTCATTATGTTCTAATTTCCAAACTTCCATCTGCTTTAGAATCAATAAAAATGATATAAACAAAATAATAGCCATAAAAATAATTGAAATGGTTTTTGTAAGTATTAAAAGATTATAGATTCTATTTTGATTAGCTCTAAAAGTTTCTATTTTTTTAATTGATGGTATTTTTTTTAGTTGCATTGTTAATTCTTCAATCTCATTTGGAGTAGGGAATTTAGAAAAATGAAGTTTATAAAAATAAGGAAGTTCAGATTTTAATTTTTTTATATCGAATCCTTGAAGATTTTGTTTTAAATTTTGAAGTGAACTCTCTATATTGATTGGATCTATTTGAGATATAGTTTTTAAGTTTAAATTTTTTATAGGTTTATTACTAACTATAATTATATTATAATTATTGGCTATTTTTTGAGAATAATTAGTTACAATCTTATTGAAAATAAAATAAACTTCTATACTAAAAAGAATAGAAACAAGTGCTAAAATTAAAGATAAATGATTTTTAAGATAGTTCATAAAGTTTTTTCCCTTCTATGTGAATATTTCTATATGGAATACTAAAGTCTTTAGGTAAATGGTGGGTAGCGATTACAACTGTTATTCCCAGTTGATTTGCAAATGTAAATAAATCCATTACTACTTTTGCTGAAAAATCATCTAAATTTCCTGTCGGTTCATCTGCTAATATCATTACAGGTTCATTTATTATAGCTCTAATCACAGCAGCTCTTTGTTGTTCACCACCACTTAATTCATATGGATAATTTTCAGCTTTATGTGTTAGTTTAACTTTTGCCAAAAGTTTATCTACTTTTTTTTGAGCCTTTTCTTCTTTTATACCAGCTATAATTAGAGGTAATTTAACATTTTTTTCTATAGTCCAATCTTTAATTAGTTTATAATCTTGAAAAACAATACCTATAAATCTTCTTAAATATAAAAGTTTGGAATGTGATATTTTATTCATATCAAAATTTCCAATTTGTAAAAATCCATCTTTTGGCTTTAATTCACCATATAAATGTTTTAATATTGTAGTTTTACCACTTCCACTTGCACCTGTTAAAAATATAAATTCTCCTGTTTTAATAGAGAATGAAGCATCTATTATAATATCTTCATTTTTGTATCCAAGTTTTAGATTTTTAGCAGTTATGACTTTTGACATTTCAATATACCTTTTAATGTATCATGTACTTTTTGATTTAATTTATGTTCAATTGGTTTATTGAAATAATAACTTTTTTTACCAGCAATTATATATAAATGTTCAGGTCTTTCAAAAGCACCCATTGTTACTTTTAGTAAATAATTTTCTTCGTCAATTTTTTCAATTCTTTCAAAATGAATTACAAATTCATCAAAAAGATATGCTTTCCTTTCAGCCTTTGTAGCATCTAAACATCCAAAAGTAAAATCAAATTTTTCATCTAAATCTTTAGAAATATCATTGCTTATCATAAAAATATCATAGATATTTTTTTCCATTTTTTTCCAGCGAGACTCATATTTACTTACTACTTCTAAATTTCTGTTTTTATATATTTTAAGTTCATTTTGATTTAAATTCATAAATTCATTAAAGCTATATTCAAAATAATTATCACTATCAGTTCTTAGATGTAAAAATCCATCTTTTTTAAGAACTCTTATAGATTCATTTATGAAATATTTACTAATTACTCTTCTATGTGGTTTTTTATCCCATGGAATTGGAAAATGAACATAAATAGAATGAACTTTGTTTGAGTTTATTTTACTTAAAACAAGTCTTCCATCATAATCAATTATTCTAATATTTGTAATGTTCTCGTGTTTTATTCTTCTTAAAATCTGCTCAATTGATGGTTTATGAATTTCTATTCCGATAATAATTTTATCAGGATAAGTCTTAGCTAAATGTAATAGATGAGTTCCACTTCCAAATCCAATTTCAACAATTATTTCTTTATCAAAATTAAATTTATCATTGATTGTCAACATATATTCTTGGGTATTTGAAACTTTGTCTTTAATTCCTTCTACATTTGAAGTTAAAATATTTGCATTTGTTAAATTTATAAATTCTTTATAGGCTTTTTTTAGTAGTGAAGAAACAGGACGAGTTATTTTGTCATATTTAAGTAGATATTTATCGCCTTTTTTTCTAACACTTATAAAAAAAGTTTTATTTTCTACTTTACAAGCAATTAAATCATCTACTTTAAATAAAAATTCAACATCTCCACTTTTTATTGGAAACTTAATTTTTTTAATTTTGTCTATAAATAAGTGAGGCATTAGAAATTGACCTCAACTTCATTTGGATTTGAAACAAGTCCATTTTTATCTATTGCATAAATTTTATATGTATAATTTTTTTTAGGCTTTATATTTGTATCAGTCCATCCATTATGAACATTATGAATTTTTAATACTTTATCTCCATCATCTTTTTTTACTAAATATTTTACAGCTCTTCCATCAGGTGAAGATAATATAAATTTAATAAAATTATTTCCCCTTACAATTGAAACAATAGGCTTTGCAGGTATTGATAAAGTTGAACCCATTACTGGATTCTTAGGCATCATTGACTCTATACCATATTTGTCAACAGATGTAATTTTATAGTATCTTGCAACTCCATCTTTTTGGATTATATCATCATAAAAGTTATTTTTTGTAGTTGATTTTAATGTAAAATTACCTGTTGGAAAGTCTGATTCGTAAATATTATATTTTACAGCTGTTTTTACTCTATTCCAACTTACATGTATCTGTTTTGGTAAATCATTTGTAGCTATAGCTTGAATAATAATCGCAGGTTTTTGTAATGTTTTAGTAGTTAGGACTTTTGAAGGAAGTGATTCTAAATCATCATAACTAACTGAAATGATTCTATATTGATATATTTTACCATCAACTAATCCTTTATCTATATATTCAGCACTAAGTCTTGGTTTTATCGTATCTATTGTTTTCCACTCACCATTTTTATCATTAAATCTTTGAATTTTATATTTTTCAATTCTTTCATTTGGATTTGGTCTAAATATTATTTTTATCATTCCTTTTGCTTTTAAATTTGCATTAGCTATAAAAGGAACTGGTTCTATTAGTCCTAATGTATGAGCTTGTATAAATTTTGCATATGAGGGGATACCTTTTTGATTGTAAGTTGATATTTTATAAAAATACGTATGATTTGGTTTTACATTAGTATCACTCCAGTGAGTTTGATATCTATTTTCTATTTTTTTTATTGTTTCATAATGTTTTTTATCTTCACTTTTTTGGATGTAGTATCCTGCAATACTTGGTCTATTTACTATTTTCCATTCTAAAGCAATAGCATTTCTATCAGATAAAGAGTGAACATATCCTACTTGAGGGATATTTGGTGAACTTTTAATAGGCTTATTAGGAGTACAACCTGTAATTAGTAAAATTAGTGAACCTATCGATAATGTAGTTTTCATTAAGCTTTTCATCTGTTTCTTCCTTGCAAATTTGATTTATTTTTTCTTTCATATCATCAAAAAGTGGTGCTTTAAACTGCATTAACTTTTTGGTTTTTGGATGTATTAGGTATAATATATAAGCATGAAGCAAAATTCTATCCGAACTCTCCTTCGCACCATACAGCTCATCTCCAATAATATGTCTATTTATAGAATTTAAATGAACTCTTATTTGATGAGTTCTTCCTGTAAAAAGTTTACAAGCAATTAATTCTTCTTTCTCTTTGCATAGTTTTATAAATCTTGTTTTAGCTGTTTTACCATTATTTATAACACAATTTTTTAATCTGTTTTTAGGATTTCTACCTATTGGTTTATCAATTTCTGTATCTTCTTTTAATGGTAAATCAATTATAGCTAAATAATATCTTCCCATACTTTTATCACTTAATTGCTCACTTAAAAATTGATGAGCTTCATTTGTTTTAGCTATAACTAAAGCACCACTTGTTTCTTTATCAATTCTATGAACTATTCCGTGTCTTTCTTCTCCTGAAATAGTAGAAAGACGAATATTTTTTGATTTTAACCAATCCACAAGAGTAGCCTCTTTTACACTAGGTGCTGGATGAACTACTAAATGTGGAGGTTTATTTACTACTAAAATTTCATTATCTTCATAAATAATTTCTATATCAAAGTTAACTTTATATTCTTTTGGCTCTTCTAGAGTTTGAAATTCATACTCTATTTTATCGTTAGGACTAACTTTAAAAGATGGTTTTGTAATAGTTTTATTGTTTACTTTTACAAAACCATTCTTAATTAAGTTTGTTATTTGATTCCTGCTTGAACTAATTTCTTCTTTTAAATAAATATCTAATCTAATAATAAAACCTTTTTGTAAATTATATCAAATTAATGAAGTTCTTCATTTAATTTAACTTCTCTAACACTTCTAAATGCAACCATTTTTCCAGTTGTTGTATTGAATCTATAATGAATTCCATTTAGTCCTGCAAGTTCAAGTCCTTTATAAACTTCTTTTCTATCATCAAATTCAGGATTTACTTCTTTGATTTTTGCTCTTTCTTTTTCACTAATAGTGATTTTTGTTCCTTCTAAAACAGCTATTCCAGCATCTACGATACATCCATCACCCAAAGGAATACCAGTTACTGAGTTTGCTCCAAGAAGAGTGTTTTCTCCAATTGTTACAGGATTTCCATTTGTTCCAGATAATACACCTAAAATAGAAGCACCACCACCAACATCAGCACCTTTTTTAACAACAGCACTTGAAGAGATTCTACCTTCTACCATTACGGCACCTTCAGTTCCAGCATTAAAGTTAATATAACTTGCCCCTGGCATAACTGTTGTTCCAGCTGCAAGTTGAGCTCCAAATCTAACTTTTGAAGTATCTAAAATTCTCGTATTATCAGCAGGAATTATATGTTGAAGGAATCTAGGGAATTTATCTACAAAATCAATTTCAGGATATTCATCTCTAAGTTTAAGCTCAATTTCATTTTCTCTTAAATAATCTAATTCAATAGGAATATTTCCAGTCCAAGCTAAGTTTGGTAAAACACCAAATGCACCATTTAAATTAATTCCTCTAAGTTTTGCTTTTCCTAAAGATAAAGCATAAAGTTTAAGATATACGCTTTCTACACTTTTTGGAGCATCATCACTAAAAAGAATAGTTACTTTATAATTATTATACTCATGTTCTTCAAAAAGTTCTTGTAAAGTTAAAAATACTTGAATATTTTTATGTGTTTTTTTATCAGCTTTTGCTTCTTCTAAAAATGGATTAAACATTTCTAAAACATCATTTACAATATCAGCATTTAGAGTTGCTGTTATTTCACTTGCATTAAAATCAACAGCAATTCCATTTTCTATTAAAGCTTTAATAATTACGGCACCACTTCCGAAATTTTCATTCCAATTTACTAATGGGTATACTGCTTGAATTACTTTATCAGTATTAATTTGACCAAAATCAACTCTTGCTACACCAAAAGCTAATGGCTTTTTATATCCTTCAAAATCCTCTATACTTGCTACTAATTCTTTAAATTCTTCTTTTGTTTTTATCATTTTATTTTCTCCTTAAATTTTTTTTGCATTTGAATATTGAATTTTTACAAATTCGTCATTTTCATCTGTTTGATAATATAGTTCATCATCATGTGTCACTATATTAAAAACATCTTCAAAAGAGTCTAAATTTATAGCTTTATACCCTTTCTCTCTTAAATAATCAATACTTCTGATGTCATTTACTAAAAATCTAAAATCTTTAAGTCCTAAATTAATTGCTTTATTTAAAGCTTCTTCAATTTTTGTTATATAATCTTTTTTTGTATCAACATAAACATAAATCATTTTTGTCCTTTTTCTCTCATTTTTATCCACATATGAACTATATCGATAGCTGCAGGTGTTACACCACTAATTTCACTTGCTTGAAATAGAGTATTTGGTTTTATTGATGAAAGTTTTTCAATTATTTCTATACTAAGACCAGGAATTCCTTTGTATTCGAAATCTTCAGGAATTTTTACTTGAAGCATACTTTTCATTTTATTTATTTGAGCTTCTTGTTTTTTAATATAATGATGATATTTTGCTTCTATTAGGATTTGTTCAATTGCTTCATCACTAAATTCTTTTAATTCAGGAGCTAATTTTAAAAGTTTTTCTTTTGTAAAACTATGTCTTGCTGCAATTACTTGTTTAGATACTTTATCTGTAATATAACCTTCTTCTATACTTGCTAAGAATTGATTATTTTCTTTACTTGGTGTTAAAAATGAGTTGTGTAAAATTTCCATTCCTTTTTTTATTTCAATTTCGAGTTTATTGACTCTTTGCATAAATTCATCACTTACTAAACCTAATTCATATCCATATTTAGTAAGTCTTAAATGAGCATTACTTTCTCTAAGAAGTAGTCTAAATTCAGCACGACTTGTAAACATTCTGTAAGGCTCTTTCGTTCCTTTTGTAACTAAATCATCAATTAAAACTCCGATATAACTTTCATCTCTTCTTAAAATTAAAGGCTCTTTATTATCTAAACTCAAACTTGCATTAATTCCAGCCATAAATCCTTGAGCAGCAGCTTCTTCATATCCAGTTGTCCCGTTTACTTGACCGGCAAAATAAAGACCTTTTATTTGTTTAGTTTCAAGTGAATGTTTTAGATTTGTCGGTTGGATAAAATCATACTCAATTGCATATCCATATCTAACTATTTTAGCATTTTCAAGACCTTTGATTGAATGAATAAAATCTTCTTGAACATCCATAGGAAGTGAGGTTGAAAGTCCATTTATATAATATTCTGTTGCATCAATTGTTTGAGGTTCTACAAATACATGATGTCTATCTTTATCAGCAAATTTATTGATTTTATCTTCAATACTTGGACAATATCTTGGACCAATTCCCTCTATTTGACCAGTAAAAAGAGGAGCTCTGTAAAAGTTATCTTTAATAATTTGATGTGTAGTTTCATTTGTATAAGTAATATAACATGGAAGCTGTTTTTTGTTTTTAAGTTCTTCTTTGTTTGTTGAAAAACTAAATGGAATAGGCTCAGCATCCCCTGGTTGAATCTCCATTTTATTAAAATCAATGCTTTTAGCATCAAGTCTTGCGGTAGTTCCTGTTTTTAATCTTTCAAGCTCAAATCCTAAATTTTTTAAACTATCACTTAGTTTTTCAGCACTTCTTTCGTTGAATCTTCCACCTTTGATTTTTGTTTCGCCAAAATGCATAAGTCCTTTCATAAAAGTTCCAGCAGTTAAAATAACTTTTTTAGCTTTATAAGTGTTTTTAAGTTCTGTAATAACTCCAGTTACTTCTCCATTTTCAGCTAAAATTTCTTCGGCTATTTCTTGACGAACATCTAAATTTGGAGTATTTAAAACTACATTTCTTGCAACTACTCTATATTCATCCATATCGATTTGAGCTCTACTTCCTCTAACGGCAGGACCACGATTTTCATTAAGTATTCTAAATTGGATTCCTGCTTTATCAGTAAGTTTTGCCATTTCTCCACCCATAGCATCAATTTCTTTTACTAAATGTCCTTTTGCAAGTCCACCGATAGCAGGGTTACAACTTGCCGCCCCAATTTGTTCCACAAGCATTGTTAAAAGTAAGGTTTTTTTACCCATTCTAGCACTGCTTAAACAAGCTTCTATTCCGGCATGTCCACCACCAATTACAATAACATCATATTCAAAATTCATCATTTTCCTTTAATTTACTAGCATTTTTTATAAAATTTAGTCTATCATCATCAAGTTTTTCATCTAAAAGTTTTCCAAATTCATTTTGACTTGAGATATCTTTTAAATCTTCTTGAGATTCTTTTGAAAAATCATCAAGTAAAATATTGTTTTTATCACCTAATAATAAAAGATATCTTTTATCAAATACTTCAATCATAACAAGTCTATTTTTTGGGTCTATCATTTTTTGATATAATACTTTATAATTATCTTGTTGGAGTGATTTTGGTAATTTTTGTAATGTTTTTTTCTTTACATAAAGAAGTATTATAATCAAAAAAATTAAAATTGCAATAACCATTATATAATTTATATAATTAAAACTATTATTTACATTTAAGTTATTTAGATTTTGATTTTGTATATCTTTAGTTTTTAATATAGATTTTTTATTTTCTAATCCTATTATTCTAATTCTAAGTCCATATCCTTTGGCAGTAACAGAAGCTTTTATATTCAAAGATTTTTTGTAATTCAGTTTTAAATTAATACTATTTTCATCAAGTGGTGAAATAATTATATTTAGATTATTTGGAAATTTTTTTTGCTCAATTCTATTTAAATTTATATTTGTAATTTTATAACTGTTTTGTGATAAAGACATAATTTTACCATTAAAAGGTTTATCTAATGAAAAGAGTATATCTATTTTATTGTTTAATGGAAAATAACTTATATTTAAAACTGAACTTGCATTTGCAAATACAAAAAGAAAAAACAATATTATAAATCTATACACAAATTTTCCTTTGATAAATAATAAAGTATTGCATTACTATCAAGTACTTCATTAAGTCTAATTGCTAAATTTTTTTCATATACCATAACTTCGCCTTTTCCTATAATTCTATCATTTACATAAACATCTACACTTTCTCCAGCAGCTTTTTCTAAATCAATAACACTACCTTTTTCAAGTTTCAAAATTTCTCTTAAAGTTTTATCAACTCTACCTAGGTCTGATTCGAAAACAACTTCCATATCCAGTAATCCTGAATAATCAGGAAGTATTTTTTCTGTTGGATCATTTTGTTCGTTTTTTGGCAATTATTTATCCTTCATTAAAATATAAAAACATCTATTTTTAAATTTATATTTCAAAATATTATTATATTCTATATTTTGATACTCTCCTAAATATTCAGGAGTTGAAATATCAAAATTAATTCCTTTTTTAGCTGCTATTATTTTAGCATTTCCAATTATTTGATTTGCTATTTCTTTTGTTAAATCTTCTTTGTCATAATCATCACTATCACCAAACCAAAGTTCAGCTATATAATCAAGCTTTCTTTTAGGAACTACTACGAAAATATCCATATTTTCATCACCATTAATTGATATTTTGGCTACGTACCCTTTTTTAGGATTTGCTTTACATTCTGAAATTTTGGATTCAATACTTTCAATATAATTTTTTATTGCATCTTTTAAAATAGTATTCATATTATTTATATCCTTTTTTTGAATTATATCAAAAAGTGTTATAATTTGCTAAAATTAAAATTAATTTTATTTGTTTAAGGATATAATTTAATGATAGAATTTATAATTGCTGGGATAATTACTGGATTTTTTAGTGGATTTTTTGGAATAGGTGGAGGAACTATTTTAGTACCTATTTTATTATATTTAGGACTTGATATTAAAACTGCTGTTGGAGTTAGTGTAACTCAAATGATGATTAGTAGTATGTTTGGAAGTCTTTTAAATTATAAAAAGGGGCTTTTAAGATTTAATGAAGGAGTATTTTTAGGAGTAGGTGGAGCAGTAGGAGCTAGTTTAAGTGGGTTTATAGTTAGTCATCTCTCAAGTAAATTTTTAGGATTTATGTTTTTATTTATTTTAGCATTTGCTATTATGAAATTTTTTTATGCACCTTATGAAAGTAAAGAAAATAATGAAATAAATAATAAATTTTTACTATTTTTAGTGGGTGTTTTTGTAGGAAGTATAGCTATTAGTGTGGGAGTAGGTGGGGCTGTAATGATTACACCTATTTTAGTAGGAATGCTTAGATATGACCTCAAAAAAGCAGTTAGTTTGAGCCTCTTTTTTGTAGTGTTTTCTTCTACAAGTGGATTTATTTCTTTATCAAGTTATGGTCTTGTAGATTATAAACTTGGATTTTTGATTGCTATTTTTTCAATGATAGGGGTATTTTTTGGGATTAAAACTTATCATAATATTCAAGCAAATAATCATAAAAAACAACTTTTATGGTGGTATGTTTTAATTTTTGTTTTAACAGCTGTAAAAATTATTTAAAGAGATAATTTTTTATGTTTAGTATTTTTATAGAAGTGTTTGCATCCTTAGGTCTATTTTTATTTGGAATGATTTTTTTAGAAAATCAAATAAAAATTTCTGCAGGGAACTCTTTTAAATCGATGGTAGAAAATGCAACATCTACACATTTTAAAGCTCTTTTAACAGGCTTTATTTCAACAGCAATTTTTCAAAGCTCTTCAGTAGTAACTTTGATGGCTCTTTCACTGATTGGTGCTGGTTTAATGAGTTTAAATAGTGCTATTGCTATTATTTTGGGAGCAAATATTGGAACAACTGTAACTGCTTGGATAGTTGCGTTAGTTGGTTTTAAGATGGATATAAAACTTCTTTCTTATATTTTTATAGGTATAGGTGGTCTTGGAAGTGTATTGGCTGATGAAGAAGGAAAATGGAAAAACTATTTTGGAATATTAGTTGGTTTTGGACTTATATTTTTGGGTTTAGAAGGAATGAAAGATAGTTTTAGTGTAATTTCTAAAAACTTTGATATTAGTTCTTATAGATTTTCAAATTATTATATGTATGCAATATTAGGTTTAGTTATTACTTCTATTATACAATCAAGTTCTGCTTCCATAGCTATCGCTCAAAGTGCTCTTTTTACTAATATGATAAGTTTTGAAGCTGCTGCTGCTTTTGTTGTAGGTGCAAATATAGGGACGACTGTTACAGCAATTTTAGGAGCTATTGGGGGTATTCCTTATAAAAAAAGAACAGCTTTGGCACATTTGATTTTTAATGTTTCTACCGGAGTAGTTACACTTTTAATCTTACCTTGGCTTATTTGGATAGTGCAACGTTTTGCTCATTCACTTGATGCAGTTGTGCAAATAGCAGTTTTTCATACACTTTTTAATGTTTTAGGTGTTTTGATTTGGTATCCATTTATTGATATTTTGACAAACTTTTTAAATAAATTTTTTAAAAAAGAAGAATTACATGTAACTGAATTTATTCATAATGTATCAATAAATATTCCGGATTTGGCATTATATGCTTTGCAAAAAGAGATAGAACATTTAGAAGATAAGATTGAAGAATTTGCACTTCTTGCTATAAATGTCCCACCACCAAAAGCTTTAGAAAAAGGGGCAAATGTAAGTAAATTATTAGAAGAATATAATGAAAATTTTAGTATTCAATATGATAAACTTTATGATAATATTCGTAAACTTGAAGGTGAGATTTATAAATTTAGTTCTAAATTATCAAACAAAGTAAGTTCTGAATCAGAAAAAGAGCAATTAAATAAGATTTTTCAAAAAGTTAATTATTTAGCTACTGCTTCAAAATCGATTAAAGATATGCTTTATGATTTAGATATTTTTTATTCTTTGAAAAGTATAGAAGAAAAAGATTTTTATAAAAATATTCGTTATCAGATTCTTAAAAGTGTTTTAGTTTTTCATGGGGCAAGAAAAGGGGATGAAAAATTAATTGAAGAAATGGAAGAAATTTATAAAAGAATATCTTTATCATATAAAAATAGTATACAAATTATTGAGGATATTGCAAAAAATCCATCTGTTAATTCTCACATAACACCAATGGCAATAAATGATATACATCTTGTAAAAAGTTTTACAAAATCTTTGCGTAATGTGCTTTTTTTATAGATTTTTTTATAAATTTTAAGTTATAATAATAAAAAAAAGTGAGTAATAGAATGTATACAAAAGTTTTATCATCTGATAAAGAAACATTTTTATTTGCACTTGAAGAGTTAAAAGAAAAACTTGAAAGAGTTGATTTTGATTTTTTAATATTTGCAATTTCTCCAGTATTTAATTATGCTATAAATGAAACTATTCAAAAAATTTTTAAAACTAATAATTATATTGCTTTTCACGCAATTGATAGTTTTTGTGATAATGAAGTTCAAAATAAAAGTGTAGTTATGTTGGCTATAAATTTTGAGAAGAGTGGAAAAGTATCAAAATTTTTTGTAGAAGATATCAAAAATGAAGATATTTTAAAAACTTCTGATTATTTAAATAACAATCAAGATAAATTTCATTTGATTTTTGCAAATTATTCTAACGGGAGAATAAATTCATTTATAGAAAAAATTTCAAAAAATATTAATTATTCACCGGTTGATAATATAGCAGGTGGAGTAGCAAGTGGTATGGAAGTAGAAAATGAACTTATATTAAATATTTTTACTGAAAATAAAATTTTAAATAAGGGTCTTATTATTTTAAGTTTTGAAAATGTAGATGCAGAAGTTGGAGTTTCATTAGGATTTAAACCTTATGGAATTACTTATAAAATTACAAAAGCTCAAAATAATAGAATTTATTTAGTAGATGATGGTAAAAACTTTGCGTATATGGTCAAAAAATTATTTACTAATATAGAAAATCCAGATATTCGATATTTATGGTACACACCGATTTATATAATTGATGAAGAAGATAATTATATTTCAGCAACAAGAACAATAAGTAATATAACAGATGAGTATGTAGAATTTTTTGCGAATATAGAACAAGGAAAACATTTTAAAATGTCTTTTGCTACCTATATAGATTTATTACAAGAAGATGAGAAAATAGCTAAACAAACAATAGAAAAACTTCCTTTTCCAGAAGTATGTTTAAATTTTTCTTGTATAGCAAGACAATATGTATTAGAAGATAAATCAACAGAAGAAAATAAAATTTATACAAAAACTTTTAATACTCATCTTTTTGGGTTTTTTACATTTGGAGAAATTGGTCCTGATGTTCAAAGAAATAAATTAGTTTTTTATAATGAAACTTCACTGCCAGTTATTATGAAGGAAAGATAATGAGAGAACAAATAAAGATTCGAATACTTCAAAATCTTTTAACTATTGTAACGCAAAAATATGATTATTTTACTTCTTATCAAGAAACTTTAATAGAAGAAAATTTTCAAAAAGCTATAAAAGACCCTTTGACAGGACTTTATAATAGAGCTTATTTAGAAGAAGTTGGAATAAATTTATTAGATGAAGCTAAAAGAGAAAATTTAGTAGTTGCTTTGGTTTTTATAGATTTAAATAATTTTAAAGCAGTAAATGATATTTATGGACACGAAAAAGGTGATGAAGTTTTAAAAGGAGTTGCAAAAGAGTTAAAAAATTCATTTAGACATTATGACATTATTGCAAGATTTGGAGGAGATGAATTTGGTATTATAGCGCCATCTATTTCCACTCCTGAAGAAGCTTTAGAACAAGCTCAAAATTTATTAAATGAAATTCAAAAACCTATTAAAATCAATTTAAATACTGTTCACATAACCTCCAGTATAGGAATTTCTTTATACCCAATTAATGGAAATGAAGCAAAAGAACTTTTTAAAAAAGCTGAAGTAGCCCTTTATAAAGCAAAAGAAATAGGTAAAAATAAAGCGATGCTTTTTGATGAAAAAATGTACCAAGAAATCCTTGAAAAAATAGAAATAAAAAAAGAATTTGTAAATGTCATTGAAAACAAAGAATTTGTATTATATTTACAACCAAAAATTGATATAAAAGAAAATAAAGTGGCAGATTTTGAAACATTAATAAGATGACTGCATCCTCAAAAGGGAATGATTCCTCCTTTTAAATTTATTCCTATTGCAGAAAATTCAGAATTAATTGTACCTATAACTGAAATAATTTTGGATGAAGTCAATAGAATTTTAAAAATTTTATGTAAAAACAATTTTAAAGATGTTTCTATAGCAATTAATATATCAGCAAAACATTTTAAACAAAATATATTAACAAAACAGATTGAAACCAAAATAAAAAATAATTTAACAAATAACACTTGTGTTGAAATAGAAGTTACAGAAAGTGCTGTAATGGAAGATATTAATATAGCGATTAATCAATTAAATTACCTCCACAAATTAGGTATAAAAGTAGCTCTTGATGACTATGGTACCGGCCATTCATCTTTAAAATATTTAAAAGAATTACCTATTGATATTATTAAAATTGACAAAACTTTTATCGATGATATAACCAAAAAAGAAAAAAATTATGCAATTGTAAAAAGCACTATCGAAATGGCAAAACTGTTAAATATGAAAACAGTAGCTGAAGGAGTGGAAACAAAAGAACAAGTTGAAATCCTAAAAAAATTGGAAGTTGATTATATCCAAGGATATTATTATGCAAAACCTATGCCTTTTGAAGAGGCATTGGAATTTTTAAAAAATTTTAATTCCTAAATTCTTGATAACATTTATCAATAAATTCCCTTTTTTATGCAAAAAAATCCCTAAAAATTAAAAGTTTTACTTAAAGTATATCATTTACTTTTAATTCTAAGCATTATATATGCATTCTTTATTTTTTATATTTCTATAACGATCTATTTGATAAAGCTACTATAACAAAAATGATATGATATATTGAAAAAAAGTAATAAGGAAGAAAATAAGCATAGGAATTAATTATAAAATAACTATAACATTTAAGATAATAATTAAACAATATATTCAAATTTAGAAATAAATATTTGATTCAGCTATTTAAATCAATTTTATATATAATTTATTCAATATTTTTTTTAGACTAAATTTTTTCTCATCTATACTCTCTATTTGCAAAACTTTTTCTTTTATATCTTTATCAAGGTATTTCCATATTTCATTATCATCATAAGTATCATAAGCCAATAAAACAACATCTATATCTCTTCTTAAAGTAGGAGGAACATTTTTAAATTCCCAAGGGGCTAAATCTATTACTTTAAGAATAAAATCTTTATTATTTTTAAGTCTTTCGCTTGCATATTCTAACCCTTCGCCACTTTCCTCTATTGCCTTTAAAATAATTTCTTCATCATCTTTTAAAGATTCATCTACCAATTCTAAAATCCAATCAGCAGGATATTCTTCTAACAACTCTAAAACTTTTTCTTTATTATTTTTAAATTCATCTCGTATATGATACAAACTTTCTTTTCTACTGTTAGAGGCTGTAAAATTCATCACATTCAGCATCCGTCATTCCTACTTTTTTACAGACTTCTTTTTTTATTTTTTCAAATATCTCTATTATTTCAGGGTCATTTTGTAATGTTTCATCTACATATTCAATTGCAATACCTTCACTATTTTCCAATGCAAGTTTTACAATTTCTTTATCTTTTTTAAATTCATCTCTTAATTCACTTAATATTAATCCATCTTCTTTAATTGCTTCAAGCACAATTTCTCTATCTTTTTGCAACTCTTCATCTGCATATTTTATTGCCAAACCGCAATCTCTAACAGCCATTAAAACTAAATCTCTATCTTTTTTAAATTTCTCATCTACAAATTCTAAATTAAGTCCAAACTCTTTTACAGCAAGTCTTACAATATCTTCATCCTTTTTAAACTTATCATCAACATATTCAAAACAACTTGGATATTTTTTTAAAAGTTTTAAAATAAATTTTCTATCACTTTTTAACTTCTCTCCTGCATATTTAAAAAATACTCCAAAACTATAATAATCCATTAACTTTTCAAAAAACTCTTTATCGTTTTTTAATTTCTCTCCTATTACAGAATTTAAAATATCTAATTTATATTCATCAAGACTTCTTATACTTCTTATAAATTTAAAAACTTTTTCCCCGTCTTCTTGAAAACCTACCATTATTTTTCCTTATATTAATTTACGATAAAATTTATCAATAAATTCACTTTTCTTAGCTAAAAATCCTGTTAAATTATCAACTTCTGTAATACTACCTTTTTCAAAATCAATTTGCATACTCATTTTTGAATTATATGGAATATTTAAAGCCTGTTTTATAACTTTTTCTTTTTCTTCAGCTAAATCAATGCCCTCTTCTTTTGCAATTCTTATAACTTCATCTAAAAATTTCTCAACTTCATCTTTTTTTTCTTCCATAATCCAGCCCGTAGGCTTTTTATAAAAACTTTGCAATGTAGCAAACGTAGAAATAAAAAGATATTTTTTCCATATGTCTTTATCAATATTTTTTGAAAATTTTACTTTCAAATCGCATTTTTCAAAAATTTTTCTCAAAACCTCATCATCTTCAACGCATAAATAAAAAAGAGGTGTTTTTTTGTAAATTATCCCGTTTTCTTTATTTGATAGTATGTAAATACAGGCTTTTTTAAAATTAAAATCCTTAAATTTTTCAAAATGCCCTATTCCGTTTAAAATAGGTACAACTACCGAATTTTTTAGCAAATCTCTATATTTTTCAATAACTTCATCTAAATGATAACTTTTTGTAGTAATAAACACAACATCATAATTTTCACAAATAGGATTTAATTCAACTTCATCCTCTTTATCTACATCTTTAACTTTTAATTTTTTAACTTCTCCTTTAGAATTAACCGCACTTACATAATGTCCGCATTTTTTGAGTTTATAAGCTAAATATCCTCCAACTCCGCCAGCCCCAATTATTAAAATTTTCATCTTTTTCTCCTTATTCTATCTGCAATAATAACTCCAAAAGCTAATCCTAAAAAAAGCAAAATTAAAAAAATCTCTCCTACTAAATCCGCAAAACTCATTTTTCTAAAATTACTCCGCATTCCATATGGTTTGTATAAGGAAACTGGTCGAAAAACGCAAATTTTTTTATTTTTCTATTTTTTGCTAAAGTTTCTAAATCTCTTTTTAAAGTTTCGGGATTACAAGAGATATAAATTATATTTTCAAAACTATTTACAAATTTGCGCGACTTATCATCAAGCCCGGCCCTTGGAGGGTCAATAAAAACATTTTTTAAATCATAACCTGCAAGAAGTGGAGAATTGTTTTCTCTTAGTGAAGAAAATTCAGCGGCACTCATTGCAAGAAAAGTAATATTTTTCCTATTGTTAATTTCAGCATTAAAAGTGGCAGCCTGAATTGACTCTGGATTAATTTCAGTTGCAATTATTTTATTAAATTTTTCACTCAGTGGAATTGTAAAATTTCCATTACCACAATAAAGCTCAACTAAATCGCCTTTTAAATTAGCATTTTTTAAAACCCACTCTATCATTTTTTTGTTTATATTTCTATTTGGCTGAGAAAAAGTATTCTCAATAATTTTGTATTTATAAATTTTGCCGTTAATTTCAAGCTCTTCAATTAAATAGTTTTTATCAAATACATACTTTCGCCCCTTTTTCCTAACAATAAAATCGATTTTAGGAAAAAGTTTTTTTAATTTTTTAATATCCTCTGCAATAGATTCATCCACTTTTCTGTGATAAATCAAAGTTACAATAAGTTCGCCTAATGAAGAGCTTAAAAAATCAATTTCATATAATTTATTTTTTAAATTTTCATTTTTTTCAATTTCGCTAAGTAAACTTGGCATTACATCATAAATCGCTTTATCTACAATTTTACACTCGCTAATTGGCACAACGCCTCTGCCTTCTTCTTTTCTTTTTCTCATTGCATAAAAAAGATTATCCCCTTCTATCCATACCCTAAATTCAGCTCTAGCTCTGAAGTGTTCGTCTTTATCGTGTATAACTTCAATTTCAGGAATATCAAAATCTCTAAATAACTCTTTTAATCTATTTTTTTTCATCTCAAGCTGTTTATTATAAGGAATTTCCCATAAAACACAACTTCCACACTTTCCAAAACTGCTACATTCCATTTATACCCTTTCTTTTTTATTTAAAACTCTGAACTAGTCCCATCACAACCAAATCCCATCCGTCAACCAAAATAAAAACTAAAATCTTAAAAGGTAAACTTATCATAACAGGAGGCAGCATCATCATACCAAGGCTCATTAAAATAGCACTTACCACCATATCAATTACCAAAAACGGCAAAAATATTAAAAATGCAATTTCAAAAGCGGTCTTAAGCTCGCTTAACATAAAAGCTGGAATTAAAATTGTAAGAGGCACATCATCAATTGTTTTAGGATTTGGAAGATGTCTAATTCTGTAAAATAAAGCCAAATCTTTTTCACGAGTATTTTTAATCATAAATTTTTTAAAAGGTTTTACAGACTTTTCAAATGCTTCTTCATAGCCTATTTTTTTCTCCATATAAGGTTTAATCCCACTATTGTAAGCTTCTTTTGCATAAGGTTCCATTATAAAAAAGGTTAAAATTAAGGCAAATGAAACTAAAAGGGTTGTTGGAGGAGATTGAGGTGTTCCAAGAGCTTGGCGTAAAAATCCTAAAACCACCAAAATTCTGACAAAAGAAGTTGTAACTAAAATAATACTTGGTGCAAGCACCAAAATTGTAAGCAATATAACAATATTTAATATATCAACTAACTGTTTTGGAGTTGAAGGTGCTGAAAGAGAAAGATTCACCGTTGGTATTTGCGGTGCTGCAAATAATAATAATGGTAATAAAAAAATTAAAATCTTTTTCATTTAACTTTATCTAATACAGATTTTTGGACATTTTCTTGCAATTCTTTTTTCTTTGCAAAAAACCATATCTCAACTCTTCTGTTTTTTGCCCTGCCCTGAGGTGTATCATTACTTGCAATTGGATGGTATTCTCCATAAGCAGCAGCACTAAGCTGTTTTGGATTCACTCCATCTTTAATTAAAATTTTAAGTACACTCAAAGCTCTTGCCGCACTGAGTTCCCAATTATCTGAATAAGGAGAAGTTGGAGGAGGAGGTATATTATCAGTAAAACCTTTTATTTGTATTTCTATATTTTTTGGGAGATATTCTTTAATTATAAGAGAAATTCTTTTTAAAAAAAGCAAGCTATCTTCATCCGTAATTTCAGCACTTCCAGGTTTAAAAGTAATATCTGCAGGAAGTCTTATAAAAAAACCTTCTTCTCCCTCTTCTAAAGTAATAGCAGGACCTTGCCCCCCTTTTGTAAATTGTTTAAATTCTTGAATTGCTTGAGAGAGTTTATTTACAGTTTTTGCAGTTTCTTGTGTTTTTTCAATAGGAGTTGCAATTTGATTTCTATTTCTTGAAACTTCAGTTTGAGTTCCACCTTCAAGCACACTAAGAGCACCTGCAAGCGACCCCACTGCTTCTTCTACTTTTTTAGCATCCATTGTAGACATTGAAAGAAGCAAAACGAAAAAACATAAAAGAAGACTCATCAAGTCCCCAAATGTAGCCAGCCATTCTGGCATACATTCAGGACACTCACATTTACATTTTTTAGCCATAAATTGCCTTATTCAAATTGTGATTTTCTTTGAGATGGTGGTAAGAAACTCAAAAGTTTTGCTTCAAGTGTTCTTGGATTATCCCCAGCTTGAATAGACATAATACCTTCAAGTATCATTGTTTTAGCAAGCAGTTCATCATCATTTCTAAGGCCAAGTTTATTTGCAATAGGGTTACCAAAAATGTTACCAATCATCGCTCCATAAAGTGTTGTAAGAAGTGCAACCGCCATCGCAGGACCAATAGCTGATGGGTCGGACATGTTAAGTAGCATGGCAACAAGACCAACAAGTGTCCCAATCATCCCCATCGCACCTGCAAGACCAGCCCAGTTTGAAAAAATTGAGGCCATTTTCTTATGTCTTGCATCAATTTGCTCCATTTCAATTTCAAGAAGCTCTCTAATTGTATCAGGTTCATTCCCATCTACTGCCATTGAAAGACCTTTTTTTAAAAACTCATCCTCTTCATTTGCCGCTGCTGATTCAAGAGAGAGTATTCCATCCCGTCTTGCCTGAGTTGCATAATCTACAAGTTTTTTAACAAGCTCTTCATAATTTGGCTGATAACTAGGCTTTATTGCCAGCATAAAAACTTTTGCAAACTGAGTCATCATTTCCATTTTATTTGCAATAAAGAGCGTCATAATAGAACCCAAAACAACGATTAAAATAGATTGAGGGTCGATATAAGGACCGATACCAACCCCCATAGCCATTGCGGCAATAATAAGACCAAGGGCTCCAACTAAACCAATGACAGTAGCTAAATCCATTAAAATAGCCTTTTTTGCTATAATTATAGCAAAAAAAGGTAAATGGATGTTAAGCATTGTAATTTTAGCAGCGGGAAAAGGAACCCGTATGAAAAGTTCTACTCCAAAAGTTCTACATAAGTTATGCAATAAATCAATGATTGAATATATCATTGAAGAAGCGCTTAAAATTTCAAATGATATAAATGTAGTTCTTTTTCATCAGTTTGAAAATGTAAAAAAAGTAATTGAAAATTATCCCATAAATATAACAAAACAAGACCATATAAATTATCCTGGAACCGGAGGCGCCGTTTTATCTGCAATAAAAAACAGCAATGTTAAAAATGAAAAAGTTTTAATATTAAATGGTGATATGCCTTTAATTGAGGCTGATGAACTTAAAAAATTTGAAGAAACTAACGCCGATATTATAATGAGTGTAATGAAATTAAATAATCCATCTGGCTATGGAAGAGTTTTAATTGAAAATGAAAATGTTAAAAAAATTATTGAAGAAAAAGACGCAAATAAAAATGAACTAAAAATCCCTTATGTAAATGCAGGCGTTTACTTAATCAAAAAAGAAATTTTAGAAAAATATCTGCCAAAATTAAACAATAACAATGCCCAAAAAGAGTATTATTTAACTGATATTATAGAGATGGCCGTAAATGATGGACGTAAAATTAAAGCTATTGAAGTTGATGAAGAAAATTTTAAAGGGATTAACAATAAAAAAGACTTAGCAGAGGCTGAGAGGATAATTTGCAATAGAATAAA
The DNA here is from genome assembly GCA_030826765.1 of Nautiliales bacterium. Classification (GTDB taxonomy): domain Bacteria; phylum Campylobacterota; class Campylobacteria; order Campylobacterales; family JAADDX01; genus JAUUDM01. The sequence continues at coordinate 5,801 of JAUUDM010000015.1, read as the reverse complement.
AAATTTTTGGATGAAAAACGGAGTTATTATGCACCTGCCAGAAACGATTTATATAGATGCAAATACTTCATTTGAAGGGGAATGTGAAATATGGCCAAATTGTGTAATTAAAGAGAGCGTTATAATTGAAAGTGAAATAAGAGCATCAAGTGTAATTGAAGGGGCGGTTATTAAACATTCAGGCGTTGGACCAATGGCAAGAATTAGACCAAAAAGTGAATTAATTGATACCCATATTGGAAACTTTGTGGAAGTAAAAGCCTCTAAACTAAATAAAATAAAAGCGGGACATTTAAGTTATCTAGGCGATAGCGAAATAGATGAAGGAACAAATATAGGAGCTGGAACAATTACCTGCAATTATGACGGAAAGAAAAAATATAAAACAAAAATCGGTAAAAATGTGTTTGTGGGAAGCGATACTCAGCTTATAGCACCGGTTGTAATTGAAGATGATGTAATTATTGCAGCGGGAAGTACTGTCAATAAAGATGTAAAAAAAGGAAGTTTGGCTATTAGCCGCGCGCCTCTTAAAATAATTGAAGGTTTTTATTACAAATTTTTTGGAAAAAAAGAATGAATGTATTAATCGGGGTAACTGGAAGCATTGCAATTTATAAAATATGTGAGTTAATAAGACTTTTTATAAAAAGAGGAGATAATGTACAAGTAGTAATGACAAAAGCTGCAGCTAAATTTATCTCTCCTTTAACTTTTGAAGCACTCACAAGAAATAAAGTCTTAATAGAACAAAACGAAGATTGGAGCAATGACCTTAACCATATAGATACGGCAAAATGGGCTGATATTTATATTATCGCACCCGCCACTGCAAACACGCTAAATAAAGCATATAGGGGAATTGCAGATAATTTACTTTTACAAGTTTATTTAGCAACAACCGCCCCAACTCTTTTTGCACCGGCTGCAAATACAAATATGTATCTACACCCCACAACCCAAGAGGCTATAAAAAACCTAAACTGCATTGAGGCAAATACCGGGCTTCTTGCCTGCGGGGATGAAGGAATTGGAAAAATGGCAGAGCCTGAAGAAATATTTTTAAGGACACTGAGAGAAGTAAATAAAGATGAATTTTGGAAAAATAAAAAAGTAGTTGTAACTGCCGGGGGAAGTGTTGAGAGAATTGACGATGTGAGGTTTATCAGTAACTTCTCAAGTGGAAAAATGGGAGAGGCAATAGCCAAAGCGTTTTATATTAAAGGTGCTGATATAACTTTAATTTCAAGCAAAAATCATAGTTTAACAAAAGAGATAAAACAAATAAAAGTAGAAAGCGCAAAAGATTATTTAAAGGCAATTTTAAAAGAAAATCCAGATTATCTAATAATGGCTGCTGCAATTGTTGATTATGTGCCTGAATATAAAAAAGGAAAACTTAAAAAAGAAAATATCGGAGATGAATTTATACTAAAGCTTAAAAAAAATATCGATATTTTAGAAACACTTAAAAATAAAGAATTTAAAAAGATAGGATTTAAAGCCGAATATGACGAAAAGAATGCTACTAAATTTGCAAAAAACGCATTAGAAAAAAAAGGACTTGATGCAATTTGTTTAAATCTTCTTTCAAAAAATAATTTTGGAAGTGATGAAAATGAGATAATTTTTATTACAAAAGATAAAGAAATTCTTTTTAAACAGGATACAAAAGAAAATATTGCCCTAAAGCTAATTGATGCCATTAAATCTATCTAAAATTGGAAAAGTATTAAAAACTTTAAATAGATTTGAAGGTATTAAAGAATTTAATGCAAGTTTGCCTGTTAAAATTGAGGTTAAAAAAGAGATTAATCCAATAAGATTTTTAATTCAGCTTGGAAACAGGGAAATTGAAACAAAAAGCTATATTCCATTAAAAGTTGGGAAAAAATATTTAGCCCAGATTAAAGAGGGAAAATATTCAATTCAAATTTCAAATTTAAAAGAATATCCAAAAATACTTGAAAACTTAAAAAAAATCAATTTTACAAAAGAGTTTTTAGTACCTGATAAAAAAGAAATAATGCATCATTTAGCAAATGCCAATAACAAAAATGAATTTATTTTTTGGATGAATGTTTTTCTTTCTTTGCATCAAAAAACATATCATTTAATTATAAATGATAAAAAAAAGGCCATAATGCAGCTTAAATATAAAAAAAACACGCTAAAATTTTATGCTGCTTTTGAGAATTTAGGAGAGATTGAAGGAATATTATCTGAAAATTATTTAAAATTTTTTTGCGAATTTGATTCAACTGTTAATTTAATTAATCTATATAAAGAGGAATTACCTTTTATAGTTGAAGTTAGCAAAAAAGAAGTTGATATGCTTTATGAATTTAGCGAAAATTTAATAAATTTAAAGGCTTGATATGCATTTGGCAATTATTATGGATGGAAACGGGAGATGGGCAAAAAAAAGAGGTTTAAAAAGAATTGAAGGCCATAAAAAAGGGGCTGAAGTTGTAAAAGAAATTACCACCTATTGTGCAAACAATCCTGAAATTGAAATTTTAACTTTATATGCATTTTCTACTGAAAATTGGAAAAGACCAAAGATGGAAGTTGATTTTTTAATGAAACTTTTAGATAACTGGCTAAAAAAAGAGCTTCCAACTTATATAGAAAACAATGTAAAATTTGAAACTATCGGAGATATTTCAAAATTTTCCCCAGCTCTTAAAAAAAGAATTGAATACACAAAAGAAGTTACAAAAAACAATAAAAAACTAACTCAAGTATTAGCCCTAAATTATGGTGCAAGAGATGAAATAACAAGAGCTGTTAAAAAAATGGTTGAAAAAAATGAAGAGGTAACACCTGAAAATATTCAAAAAAATCTTGATATAAGTCGCAATGTTGATTTATTAATAAGAACCAGCGGAGAAATTAGAGTTAGTAATTTTTTACTTTGGCAGATAGCTTATGCTGAAATGTTTTTTACAAAAACCTATTGGCCTGATTTTACAAGTGAAGAACTTGAAAAAATTATAAATGAATTTAAAAAAAGAGAAAGAAGATTTGGAGGAATATAATAAAATGGAGAATGGAAAATGGAAAATTTAATAATTGAATTAGTAATTTTTATAATAGGAATATGCATCGGAAGTTTTTTAAATGTTTTAATTTATAGAATTCCAAAAGGGGAAAATATAGCATTTCCTCCAAGTCACTGTCCCAAATGCAATGCAAAACTTAAACCATGGCACAATATTCCAATAATAAGTTATATTTTATTAAAAGGAAAATGTGCATACTGCAGGGAAAAAATTTCTATTCGTTACCCCATCGTAGAAATTTTAACTGGTATTTTAGCTGTTTTAGTTTATAAAAAAATGGGAATTGATATTTATTCAACAATTACTTTTTTTATTTTTGCCTTATTTTTAACTTTGAGTATGATAGATTTTGATTATAAAGCAGTCCCAGATAGTCTGAATTTGTTAGCCCTTACTCTCTCTTTTTTTAACTCTCCAAATATTTTAGACAATTTTACTAATGCATTAATTTTAATGGGAGGTATGAGTTTAATTAGATATTATGTCTCATTTTTTATAAAACGAGAAGCAATGGGAGAAGGAGATATAATTTTTGCTGGAAGTATGGGAGCATTACTTGGCATTAAATTATCTCTAATGTCTCTTTTTATTGCTTCATTTATTGCTATTTTTCCATCAATATATAATAGAATCTCAAAAAAAGAATTTGAACTTCCTTTTATTCCTTTTTTGGCAATTGCTACTTTTATAGTATGGTATTTTAATGATTATTTTTTAAATTTATGGAGTAAATTATATGAATAACCTCCAAAAATATATTTTAAAACATTTCTTTAACATCTTTATTAATATTTTTTTAGTCCTTTTTTTAATTACATCCCTTATTATCATTATCTCAATTTCAAATATTACTGCTTCTATTCATATAACATTTTTAGAACTTGCTAAAATGTATTTTCTTTCACTTACAAAAATATTAATTATAACATTATCAATTTCTCTTTTTATAGCCGCCATTCAAACTTACGCAGCTTTAAGTGATACCCAAGAATTGATAGCTATATTTTCAACAGGTATTAGGCCAAAAAAAATTTTATCTCCAATAATATTAATATCTCTTATTTTTACAACAATCAATTTTTTTATACTTTTTATTTCTATTCCATATTCCGATTTAGTATATAACAATTTCAAAAATGAAAAAAAACAAGAAGCAAAATTTAATATCCAAACTTCTCAAATTTCACAACAATTTGGCAAATGGAATGTTTTTATAGAAAAAAAAGTAAAAAATTTATATCAAAATATCTATTTATATAATCCAACAGAACAAAAATTTATAACAGCCCTTTATGCAAAAACAATAAAAGATAAAAATTATTTAATTTTTCAATTAAAAAACGGCTATATTTATCAATTGGATAAAAATATTACAATTAAATTTGAAAAAGTCAATATAAATCAAAAAATCCCTTATATCTCTTTTTCAATTTTAGAATATAAAAAATTTTTAAAAAAACATAAAAAATTATTTTTATTTTATTTACCTTTTGCCTTAATTCCAATTGCTCTATTTTTTTACATTCCTTTGCTTGGATTTTTTCATCCAAGACTTCACAAAAACCATTCATTAATATATTCAATTTTAATTCTCCTTATATATTTGATTTTAACAAAAATCTCACATTCATTTTTAACCGAACTTTTAATAATTACTTTATTTTTTATTAGCGGAATAATTTTATATATAAAGGATAAAAAATTTTAGTTAAAGCAATTATCTCTTATGATGGAAGCGAATTTTATGGAATGCAAATTCAACCTAACAAAAAAACTATAGAAGGAGAAATATTAAAAGCCCTTCAAAAAATTAACATAAAAACAAAAATTTATCATTCAGGAAGAACAGATAGAGGAGTTCACGCACTAAATCAGGTAATATCATTTGAAATTCCTGATTTTTGGAATTTAGAAAAATTAAGAATTCTTTTAAATAAAATTTTATACCCATCTATCTATTTTAAAAAAATTCAAAAAGCTCCTAACGAGTTTCATCCAAGATTTTCAGCAAAAAAAAGAAGCTATCGCTATATTATTTCAAAAAATTTTACTCCTTTTAACGCAAAATATACTCTTTTTTATGAAAAAGAAATAGACTTAAAAAAAATTAACAACGCTTTAAAAATCTTAGAAGGTAAGCATGATTTTGAATATTTTGCAAAGACAGGAAGTGATGTAAATCATTATATAAGGGAAATTTATAAAGCATATGCATTTGAATACAAAAATTTTTATATAATAAAAATAATAGGTAACGGATTTTTAAGAGGACAAATTAGAATTATTGTAGATTTTTTACTTAAAATAAATGAAAATAAATTCACTCTAACAGATTTAAAAATGCAGTTAAATAAAAAAAAGTTAATATCAAAACATCTAGCAAAACCTAATGGATTATATTTAGAAAGAATCTGGTATTAAACTAAGCAAAAAAATTTTTAAAATAAAAATTATAAATACTCATAATCTTATTGAACAAGTATCATTACATTTTTTAGAAATTATTACTATTTGCAGACTTAGTAAAATTTATAGTTTTAATTTTAAAAGTGACTGTCACTAAAATAAATAGTTTTATTGGTTGCGGGGGCAGGATTTGAACCTGCGACCTTCGGGTTATGAGCCCGACGAGCTACCAGGCTGCTCTACCCCGCGTCAATGGCTGGGCTGGGAGGATTCGAACCTCCGAATGCTGGAGTCAAAGTCCAGTGCCTTACCGCTTGGCGACAGCCCATC
>JAUUDM010000030.1 GCA_030826765.1 Nautiliales bacterium | reverse complement strand
TGGATTTGAACTTAAATACAATAGTTTTATAAGTGATTTTAATCAAAGTGTTAGAAGTGAAAATAAAACTATTAATTATGAAGGAAAAGTTTATGTAAATAATGAACTGATTTTTTGGCACTATACAAAACCAATTGAAAAGAAAATATGGGTAACTTTAGATAATAAAATCTATGTTTATGAACCTGATTTAGAACAAGTTACAATTTATAACACCTCTAAAAAAGATAATTTTTTTAAACTAATTAGAAGTGCTAAAAAAATAAAAGATAATTTATATTTAAAAGAGTATGATAATCGTAAAATTTATTTTGAAACAAATAATGGTTTAATTAAGAAAATATATTATAAAGATAAGATAGATAATTTAGTTACACTAAACTTTTATAATATACAAAAAAAAGATATAAATTTATCTAAATTTACACCAAAATATCCAAGCTATGTAGATATAATTTATGCAAAATAACTTAAGAATTTAAAGTTTGCATTCTCTCTTTTTTCGTTCCAATAGAAGTTATTTGAATACCAAAGTTTCCATCTACAATAACAACTTCGCCTTCTGCTATTTTTTTATCATCAACTAATACGTCCAAAGGCTCATTTGCTAACTGATTAAGTTCTACAATACTTCCTATATCCATATTAATCACATCTTTTAAAAGCATCTTTTTAGAACCGATTCTAACTCTAACATTAAGTTTAACATCTAAAAGAAGTTTTAAATTTTTAATTTCATCATTTTCTATACCAGATAAATCATGAGAAGAATTATCATCTGTTGAAGAACTACTACTCTTTGTTGAAGGATTTAATTTAGAATATAAACTATCATCAAATAAAACAATCCATTCATAATCCTTATCATTTATATGAAAATCAAATATAGCTTTATAACTATTTGAGCTCCAATTACCACTTGTTTCAAAAGTAGCACTTGTTACTGAAAAATTTAAATTCGGCACATTTTGTTGAGCAGATAAGGCAGTTGAAAGACTTCCTAAAATATTAGAAACTATCTCTTTTATAGCATCTAAATCTTCTTCATTCATCTCTTCTTTTTCTTCTCCTTCACCAGCCAGCATTAAATCACCTAATGCTGTAGCACTTTGTGGAGGTATTAAAAATATCATTTTACCTTGGGCATCACCACTAACATCTACATTAATTACAGCATAAGGAGGAGTTAATTCTCCAATACCTTCAGTAGACTCTTTTAAACTAACCTCTGGAGCCACTCCAATTAAACCCTCTACTGTAGAAACTATATCTTTTTGTAATAAATCTAAAAAATCTTTTATCATTCTTCTTCCTCAACCATATTTATTTTACTTTTTCTTGTATATTCTATTTCTTCAAGAATATCTTTTACTTCATCATGTTCTGTTCTTAATACTTCTATTACTTTAGCACTTTTTCTAAATCTATTCACACCTATTTTTGCTTTAAATTTATCTTTACCATCTACTCTTAAAATAGCTGTATCATCAGCACCTCTATCAAGCCTTATAATATCACCTTGTTCAAGTTCAAGAATACTTTTCATTGTTAAATTAGCATGTCCAATTATAGCTTCCACATCTACTTTAGCTCCACCAAGTAATGCTTTTAATTCTTTATTTCTACTTTTTCTACTACTTGTTTCTGTAAGCATCAAATCTCTATTTGCTAATTTTGGAAGAACAGATTCAAGTGTAATTACTGGATAACAAAAGTTTATCATTCCACTTGTATGCCCAATAATAAGTTCCATTACAACCATTACAATAATCTCATTTTGGGCTACAATTTGTACAACATTTGGAGAAGATTCTTTTGCTTCTACTACTGGATATATATCAATTACAGGAGCCCACGCTTCTTTTATATTTGTACTTACTACTTTTAAAATAGTATCAAGTAAATTAAGTTCTATATCACTAAAATCTCTATTTCCATCATATGATTCTCCTGGACCACCAAGAAGTCTCTCTATCATAGGAAATACAATAGAAGGATTTATTTCTACTACACTTTTTCCATCTAAAGGTTTTAGAGAAAAAACATTAAATGAGGTAGGAGAAGGAAGTGACATTAAAAATTCCCCATAAGTCATTTGATCAACTGAATGAAGTTGGATTTCAACAATACTTCTCATTACAGAAGATATTTGACTTGCCAAATTTCTTGCCATTTTATCATGAATACTTCTAAAAGCTCTTAACTGCTCTTTACTTACTCTATTTGGTCTTTTAAAATCATATAAAGTAATCTGTCTTTGATCCAAAATTTCTGATGATTTTTCAAGTTCATCAGGATTTACATTATCATCATCAACAACTTCTAAAAGGGCATCAATCTCTTCTTGACTTAAAATATCAGCCATTTAAATTCTCCCTAATTCTTCTAACAATAGATTTATGTATTTGTGAAATTCTACTTTCACTAATATCCAAAATTTCCGAAATCTCTTTTAATGAAAGCTCTTCAAAATAGTAAAGTTGAATAACCATTTGTTCTCTTTTATCCATTTTGGAAAGCTCTTTTTTGATAATTTCAATAAGTTCTTCCTCTTCTATTTTTTTATTTATATTATCAAAAGCTTCAAGTTGCTCTTCTATTGGCATTACATTATAAATATCCCCGGCAATCCTTGCTTTTTGAATTTTCTCAAGTGGTAAATTTAAAACCTCAGCTAAATATTCATCAGTTGGCTCAATTTGATTTTTTTGATAATAATTTTCTACTTCTTTTTCTATATCTTTTATAATCTTTCTGTTACCCCGGCTAACAATATCTAAACTTCTTAAATAATCAAGCATTGCACCTTCTACTCTTTTTCTTGCATAGCCCCAAAAATTATCATTTTGTTTAGGATCATACCTTCGTGATACTTTTATCAGCTCTTCAGTTGCAACTGCTACTAAATCATCAAAATCTACACTTAAAGGAAGTCTTGATTTCATTCTATATGCCAATTTTTTTACAGCAGGCAAATACTCAACTGCTAAACTATCTTGATAAGCTCTTATACTTTTTTCATAAGGATTCATTTATCATCCTCTTTTTTATAAACTAACATCTCTTCTTTTTCTATTTCTTCTATAAAATAGTGAGATTCTCTAATATAATCTTCTTTTTTATCTAATTCGTAAATTTGCATATCTATTGTTTTTTCTAAAAATTCTTTATCAAGAGCAAATATCTGTTTGACAGAAATATATTTTATAAAAAAACTACTACTCGCTACTCCTATAATATAAAAAACTCCTGATATTATAAGAATAGAATATAAAAATTTATCTGGTTCAAATCCATGTAATACAGCAAATATAAGCCCAATAAAAAATCCTACAACTGTTAAAAAAGAGATAAAATTATCACTCCTAAACATTTATACTCCCTTTAAAAACGATTCAAAATCTTTTTAAAAAATCTACCAAGCCCCGTTTCTTCTTCTACAAGCACTTTTCGTTCCAAAATTTGAACTATTTTTTTAGCAATCGTTTTTAATTGTTCAGTTGGTTGTGAAAAAGCATTCTCTTTTGCAAAAAGTTGTCTTTTTATAGATGCTGTTTGTATTACTTTATCTTTTTTTAAATACCCTATCATTTGTAATCTAAAATTAGCTTTAACATTTTCTTTGGCAACTGTTGCAATTTTTTGATATATATTATTTGCTTCTTTTTGTGAATCAACTTCATTCATAAGTAAAAATAGTCTATCTTTTTTATCACTTAAAACTTTTACCACAGCATATGCATCTGTAATTGCTGCTGGTTCCGGTACTGTAACAACTATAACTTCATCTGCAGCTAATAAAAATGTTTGAACTTCTTTTCCTATTCCTGCACCTGTATCTATAATTAAAAAGTCTAAATCATCTAATTCTGAAATATCTTCTGCAAATCTATCAAACATAAATTCATCACTATATTTTAAAATTTCATCACCACTATCTCCAGGAATTAAATAGAAATCTTTTTCTACTTCTACAATAATATCTCTAAATTTAGCTTCACCTTTTAAAACATGCAAAATATTTTTTTTGGTATTAACTTTAAGTAATACATCTAAATTAGCTAAACCAATATCTGCATCAAAAAGCCCTACTTTAAATCCAAGAGAATGTAATATATAACCTAAATTTGCAGATATAGTAGATTTACCTACACCACCTTTTCCACTAGTAATTGCTACAAATTTAGTAGTTCTTTTTTTAGAATTTTTTGAAGATTCTACAAGTTCTTTTAGCTTATCTGCTTGTGTTGTCTTCATTTAATATCCTTTAAAATTTTATTCACTAAATAATCATTATCTGCTACCATCAAATCATCCGGCACTTCTTGACCAATGGAAAGATAACTAACTGGTTTTTTTACATTATAAATCAAAGAAAAAAGATTTCCTAATGTTATAGTTTCATCTAGTTTTGTAAAAATACAAGTATCTATTGGTAAAATTGCAAAATTTTCATATATATCTTTTAAATCTTCATATTTTGTAGTTGCAGACATAACTAAATTTACATCAATAGAAGCAAATGTACTAACATTTATAAATTGATTAAGTCTATCAACTTTATCTTTATCGTGTTGGCTACTTCCTACTGTATCAATTAAAATAATATCATTATTTTTAAGTTTATAAAGTGCCTCACTAAAATCTTCTGGATCAACTACAGCTTCAATTGAGAGTTTCATCATTCTGGCATATGTCATAAGTTGCTCAACCGCTCCAATTCTATAAGTATCTAATGTAATAATCCCTACTTTATATTTTCTATGTTTTTTAAATGCATAACGAGCTGCTAATTTTGCTATTGTTGTTGTTTTACCTACTCCTGTAGGCCCTACAAACATCATTATTTTTTTTTGACCTACTGCAAACTCTTTTTCATGTCTTATTGGAATCATTTTTTTTAGAAGGGTATTAAAATATCTTTTTATAGTAACAGGACTTTTTCTCATTTTTACTGGCATATGTTTGAGAGTGAGTTCCATAATTTCATCTAAATGAGATTTATTCATACCACTATTTTTGGCAACAGCATAAATTTCACTAAATTCAGGTGGAATTATAAGGTTATCTCTTTTTGGTGCATTTAAATCCCAAACTGTAGCTTGTAAAAGTTTCATATGATTTGTAATTTCTTTTATCTCTTTTTGTAATTCTTTTATCTCTACTACATTTGTATTTGAAGTATTTGTATTACTGTTTTGAAATTTATCTTTAGAATTTGAAATAGAATTAATCTCTTTAGCCGCCTCTGAAATTTTAAGTAATACATCATTTCCAAAACTATTCTTTTTCTCTTTTTTAGGTTGTTTTACTTCATCATCAATCTTAACTACAATTTCATAAAGCCCAGGTGTAGTTAGTGTTTTTCGCTTTATTTCTCTGTTTGAAACGATTAATGCATCATCCCCAACTGCAGCTTTTACTTTAGCCATAGCTTCTTGCATAGTTTGTCCCGTAAATGTTTTTAATGCCATTTATTTCCTTAATAGATAAAGTGGTAATAAAACTGAATCTCTTTGTTTAAAAAATGGATGTGGAATATTCAGTCTCTTATTATTAAATTTAATATTATCATACATAATTATATCTAAATCTAATGTTCTTGGTGCATTTTTGAAACTTCTTTTACGATTAAATTTTTTTTCTGTATATAAAAGAAAATTAAGTAATTTCATAGGAGCAAATGAAGTAGATATAATTATAACAGAATTAATAAAATCATCTTGTTCTAAATATCCAAACGGTGGATTTTTATAAAGGTATGAAGTATCAGTTATATCAATTTTTGGATGAGATTTTAAAAACAAAAATAATTTTTTAAACCTTCTTGAACAATCTCCTACATTACATCCAACACCAATTAATGCTTTATGTTTGAATTTAGCATTTTTTTTATGAAAAGGAAAAAAAGTATTACTAAATATACTCACTTAAAACCTCCACCTTTTCATCATAATTTATACAAACCATATCTTCAATTCTCACACCAAATTCATCAGGCAGATAAATTCCAGGTTCTATCGTGAAAACCATACCTGGCTTAATAATTGTTTCATTTCTTGAATTAACATATGGCCATTCGTGGATATCAAGCCCTACTCCATGCCCTAATGAATGGATAAAAAATTTACCATACCCAGCATCTTCAATTACTTTTCTTGCTATTTTATCAAGTTCACTTATTTTCATTCCAACTTTAATAGCTTTAATAGCTTCTTCATTTGCTTTTAAAACAATATCATAAATTTTTTGTCTTTTTTTATCTTTAAATTTTTGAATCTTACTCATAGATATTTCACTGTTTATAGAAATAGTTCTTGTTCTATCACTACAATATCTTTTATATTTAAGACCTGCATCAAGCAATAATAAATCATTTTTATGAAGTTTTTTTTCACTTACAACTGCATGAGGTTTTGCACTATTTTCATTAATTGCAACTATTGGCTCAAAACTAAGAGCATTTCTACCTCTAGAAGTCAATTTTTCTTTAAATCTATATGAAAGATCAAATTCATCTAAATTCGTTTGAATTTCACTTTTAAATTTTTCAAAAGCTTTGGCACCTTTTTTAACTGCTTTTTTTATTATTTTAAGTTCATCTTCACTTTTTATTTCTCTTTTTTGATGTGAATAGTTTTTGATTTGTTTTAAAGTTGTTACTTTACTTAAACTAACAAACGAATCATAATCCCAATTTAATGGATCAATTATGATTCGTTTTGCTCTTTTTTTTAAAATAATCTCTTTTACTGTTTTAAGTAAGTTTGAAGTTGTAATTACATTAGCTTTTGCATTTTGCTTGGCATCAAGAGTGTATCTACCATCTGTAATAAAATATTTTTCACCTTCAATAGATAAAAATATTACATTATCACAGCTATATCCACACTCATAATAAATTTCATTTTCTTTATTTAGAATAAAATTATCCATTATTTGCTTGTTGTGCTTTCATTTGAGATATTTCATTTAAAATTTGAATCATAGAAATCATTGCTAAATGATAACTAAATGGTCCAAATCCTGCAATTGTTCCTGCACATACATCAGAAATCATACTTGTTTTTCTAAAGTCTTCTCTTGAAGCTATGTTTGAAATATGAACTTCTACTGCTGGAAGTTGAACTGCTCTTAAAGCATCTCTAATTGCAATTGAAGTATGAGTATAAGCTGCTGGATTTATTATAATTCCATCTGAATCGCCTAAACACTCTTGAATTTTATCAACTATTTCACCTTCTAAATTTGATTGAAAAAACTCTATTTCAAAATTATTTTGTTCAGCAACTACTTTCATTTGATTATGAATATCTTCTAATTTCATTGGTCCATAAATATTTGTTTCTCTAACTCCTAACATATTTAAGTTTGGCCCTTGAATTACGCATATTTTCATATTTTATCCTTTTTTTTTTGATATTTTACAAAAATTTCCGATAAAATAGTAGTTTATTTTATAAAGAAGGATAAAAATGATTAAATTAAAAGCAAATTATATAATAACTATGAATGAAAAAAATGAAATTATTGAAAATGGTGAAGTTATATTTGATAAAAAAATTATAAAAATAGGGAAAAATTTAGAAAAAAACATAAAAACTATAGATTTAGGAGAAAACTCTGTTTTAATGCCAGGACTTATCAACACCCATACCCACTTAGAATTTAGTGCAAATCAAACTACATTAATTTATGGAGATTTTATTACTTGGCTAAATAGTGTAATAGCAAAAAGAGAAAATTTACTTGCTGATTGTAAAAATAATTGTTATCAAAATGCAATTACTCAAATGAAAAAAAGTGGAATTGTAGCTTTTGGGGAAATATCTTCAACTGGTCTTGATTTGGATCATTTAAAAAACTCTGATTTAAAGGTAATCTACTTCAATGAAATAATAGGTTCAAATCCAGCTGCTGTTGATGCTTTATATCAAGATTTTTTAAATAGATTAAAAGAAAGTGAAGAATATAAAAGTGAAAAATTTATACCTTCGATTTCTATACATTCTCCATATTCAGTTCATCCAATTGTAATAAAAAAAGTACTTGATATTGCTAAACAAAAAAATATGGTAGTTTCAGCACATTTTATGGAAAGTAAAGCAGAGAGAGAATGGCTTGATAATAATAAAGGTGATTTTAAAATATTTTTTAAACAAAACCTTAATCAAGAAACAGCAGTTACATCTGCAGTAGAATTTTTAAAACAATTTGAAGATGTAAAAACACATTTCATTCACGCTGTTTGGGCAAACGAAGAAGAACTTCAATATATATCTTCAATAAATGCATCAATTGCACACTGCCCTGTTTCAAATAGACTTTTAAATACAGGTTTATTAAATATTGAAAGAGTAAAAAATTTACAAATTCCTTATAGCGTGGCAACTGATGGACTTAGTAGTAATTATTCTCTAAACTTATTTAAAGAAATTAGAAGTGCCCTTTTAATGCATACTGGACTTCATCCAAAATATTTAGCAAAAGATTTAATAAAATCTGTTACAAAAAATGCAGGTGAAATATTAAATTTAAATAACGGTAGTATTGAAGTTGGTAAATTTGCTGACTTAATTAGTTTTAAATTACCTCAATGTAGTAATATAGAAGATTTATATTTACAAATTATTTTACATATAAATGAAATTGAAAAAATGTGGATAAATGGAGAAAAAATAGAAATTTAAAAAAAAGGACTCTTAATAAAGTCCAAATTTTCCATCTTTTCTTCTATAAAGAACTCTAGTATCCCCACCTAAATCTTTAAATACCATAAATGCTTCATTTGTTTGTTTAAATTCAGCTAAAGCTTCATCTACAGTCATAGGTTTTTCAGCCATTAAATCAACTGGAACTATTTCATCAACTTCTTCTACTACTACAGCAGGAATTTCTTCTTTTACTCTATGAGAAACCAATTTATCATGATATCTTCTAAGTTTTTTTTCTAATCTATCTTTTGCTAAATCAACAGCTTTATAAAAATCTTTATCAATTTGAGTAATAACTACACTACCTTTATCAGCTACGATTACATTAAATTCTACTTTTATTTCACCTTTTTTATTTTCTTCTACTACTACTTTTGAAGAAATAATATCAAGATTATATTTTTTAATATCATCTATTACAGCATTTATTGCTGCTTTCATTCCATCTGTTACATCAATATGTCTTCCAACAATACTTACATTCATAGTACACCTCCATATTTTTATATTGCTTAAATTATACCACAAATTTAAGGTTTTTGAATAGTTTGTCTAAAAAAACGGATATTTGGATCAAATTTACTTGTTACATAAGTATTTATTATAACGGTTCCATTTGAATCTTGTGTAGTAATAGTAGAACAATTACAATCACTTGGGCATTGTTTTAAAAAATAGTAAAAAGTCATATTTACATCATACAAAGTAGAATTTATATCCATTTTATTTATACATCCATATTTTGCAAAATCTCTTGCTTCAAGAGCCATAATCGCGTATGCTGTAGCATCTTTTGCTTTCATTTGTGCTTGAACAGCCAAATATTCATTACTTGTTTTTTTTACACTTGCTGCTGAAAAATACATCATAAACATTCCAACAGTTCCTAAAACAACAATAAAAATAATAGTCAATATCATTGCAAATGATTTTTTCAAAAAACAACCTTTTCTTTACAAATTTCTAATTTATTAGTTGAGTTCATATCTACAAATGTAGATCTTACACAAAGATAAATTCTAACCATATTAGAGTTTTCATCTTTTTTAAATCTAAATTGAGTTACATGATTCAATATTAAAGTATTATTTGCTTCATTACCACTTCCGTGAAGTTTATTCCACCAGTCTTTTCTCCATGGCTGATAATTATAATAAAGTGTTAAATTATAATCATCTTTATCACTTATCGGAACTATTGTATAAGCAGTTCTTACTAAAAAATATCTTGCAAATAATGTAGTATCATTATTCTCTGTAATAGATGTAATATTTAAATCAACAGCATTATTATTTTGAGTATAATTCTGAATTGCAAAAACAGATTTTGCAGTTCTTTTTTTATCCTTATCAAAATACCAACCAAAACTTTGATTTACATCAGGATTCAAATCTCCTCCCATATCATATCCGGAAAATATGAGTGTAGTAATGTTATTTTCAAAAGGGTCAATATCTTCACCTAAAGCAGCTGTAATATTTCTATCAATTGATTTTACTATATTAAAATTACTATTAAGTGTAGTTACATTAAATTCTTTTGGATCATCATTTGTTTTTGTAGCTTCATCTAAATCAATAAATCCACTCCAACCTGTTTGAATATCTTTTTGATTTTCATCCCACATTCCATATCGCGCTTCATAATCTTTACCAATCCACTCTAATACTATATAACCTTCATCACTTTCAGTTAATTCTGATATAGGCTTAAAATCTACACTATTTGCATCTTTCTGATCTGTTTTAACTGGATATTTAGTAGCAATTATAGTATTTTTAAGTCTATTTCTAAGAAGTGTTGCTATTTCATCAAGTGCTAAGTCTAATTTATTATCTAATTTATTTATCTCTTTAGTATATATATAATGTTTATAAACCTTTGATAAAATATTAAAAGTAATAGTTGCTAAAATACCCATAATTACAATAACAACAATTAATTCTATCAAAGTAAAACTTTTTTTAAATTTCATAAATCATTCCTACTATAAATTTTAACAGCTCCAATATTATAAGCTTTACCTCTAATTACTGAAACTAATTTTCCTGTTTTATCAGTCATATTTATTTCTATATATTTTATATTTGTTCTCTTGTTTGAACTATCTAAATTATCATTATAGAAAATATTTTTTGCAGTATAATCAGCGTTATCTTGAACATATTTAACACCAACTTTAATATTATAATATGCTAAATCATCATTTTCATATCCATCAAAGTCATCTACATCATCATATTGAGAACTATCATTTTCACCTTCATCAGTTCCAATTTTAGAAGCCTGATCATAAGAACAATCAGCACCACTTTCATTATCAAGCTGATAAACTCCTTCTCTTTCATATTTAATATAAAATTTTTGATAATGAATTTTGCAATATAACTCATTATCTCCTTGTGATCTCAAAATTTTATAAAAATTATCATTTTTTGTATTTTGTTCATCCCAATCCATTGATTCTATCAAAGCTAAAGTAGAATAAGCATTATAAAAAGATTTTGATTTCAAATGTGTAGAAAAACTTTGAGATGTAGTAGATAAGAGCATAGGAATTGAAGTTACAGCAATTCCTATTACGACTATTGCTACTACTAATTCTATTAAAGTAAAACTAGATTTTTTGAGATTTTTCATAAGCGCCCTTAATCGCTTTTATAAAAGAATTTCTTACTCCATTTTCTTCTAATTTTTCTATTCCAGTCGCTGTAGTTCCAGCTGGACTCATTACAGAATCTTTTATATTTACCGGTTTTTCATCAAGTGAGGCAAAACTTTTAAAAAGTCCTTTTGTAAATTCATAACTCATCTCTCGACTCATTCCACATAAAACTCCACCATCTGCTATAGCTTCTGCTACAAGTGCTAAAAATGCAGGACCACTTCCAGCAATCGCAGTTGCTATATCAAGTTCTTTTTCACTATTTACTTTAATAGCAGTCCCTATTTTAGAAAAAATATCATAAGCTGTGTCACTTCCAAAAATAGCAGTAGTTGAAGCTTGATTTACAGCACCGACATTTGGCATAGCTCTTGAATAAATTTCAGATTCAATATACTTTCCTATCTCTTCTATTTTTTTACCAGCCATTATTGAAATAATCTCTTTTGCTTTTCCTTTTAAAGAAAGTAGTTCCAAAGCATAAGGTTTAGTAGCTAAAATTATTGTTTTATTGGTTATATCAAAGTCATTTAATAAATAATATTTTTTAGCACCACTTTTCTCACAAAACTCTTTTAATTTATTTTCATTTCTTCCAACTACCTCAACTTCACCATTTAAACCTTTCGCAATAGCCAAGGCCATTTTTCCATTACCAATAATTGTAATCATGATTAGGCTTTAATATAATTAGCTAAAGGATCTGTCAGAGAGTAATTTTCAGCATTTTCTAAAATAACCTGTCCCATCTTTTTTGTATCGATATTAAAAATAATTGGAGATGCAAAATTAATTGTGGAATTTTGTAAAGGAGTCGCTACTATCATATTATTTAAAATTAAAAAATTTGTATTCTCATCTAATTGTAATTTTTCTTTATCATTATCGCTTATAATTGCATCATATTCTCTTATTGCAAAAGGATTAATTAGTGTAAAAGAAATATCTCCACTTTTTAATTTAAAAAATACATCATCTATTTTTTCAAGTTCATATTCTTTTATATTTTCAAACCCTAAAATTGGTAAAACTACTTCAAATTTCATATTAAACCTTTTAATTTATTTTGCTTATTTCGTAATTATAACAAAGTTTAGTTATAATTATGAAAAAATTTAAAAGGAAATTTATATGCAAAAAGTTTATAATCCTAAAAATATAGAAAATAGATATTATAAAATATGGGAAGATAGAGATTATTTTGAAGTTGATTATTCTAAAAAGAAAAATTTCGCAATTATGATGCCACCTCCAAATGTTACTGGAAACCTACACATAGGGCATGCACTTACTTTTACTTTGCAAGATATTATAGTTAGATATAAAAGAATGGATGGTTATGCAACTTTATGGCAACCAGGAACTGACCACGCAGGAATTGCTACTCAAAATGTAGTAGAAAGACAAATTTTAGCTGAAGGTACTACAAAAGAAGAGCTTGGCAGAGTTAAATTTCTTGAAAAAGTTTGGGAATGGAAAAAAAGTTGTGGAAATACAATAACATCACAACTTAGAAGTCTTGGAGTAAGCCCCGCTTGGAAAAGAGAAAGATTTACTATGGATGAAGGTCTTCAAAAAGCAGTAAAAAAAGCATTCAAAAGACTTTATGATGAAGGACTAATTGTAAGAGGTAACTATATGGTAAACTGGTGTCCCAAAGATGGTGCTTTAAGTGATATTGAAGTAGAATATGAAGAACATCATGGACATATGTATCATATCAAATATCCAATAGTTGATAGTGATGAATATATCATAGTTGCTACTACAAGACCTGAGACATATTTTGGGGATAGCGCTGTCATGGTAAATCCAAATGATGAAAGATATACTCATCTAATAGGTAAAAAAGTAAGACTTCCACTAATGGATAGAGAAATTCCTATAATTGCAGATAAACATGTAGATATGGAATTTGGAACAGGACTTGTAAAAGTTACTCCAGCACACGACCCTAACGATTATGAAGTAGGACTTAGACATAATCTAGAAATCATAAAAGTTTTTGATGAAAAAGGTATTTTACTTCCAATAGCTGGTGAATTTGCAGGAAGTGATAGACTTGAAGCAAGAGCTGATATTGTTCAAAAACTTCAAGACGAAGGATTTATAGAAAAAATAGAAGAACATACTCATCAAGTAGGACATTGTTATAGATGTAAAAGTGTGATTGAGCCTTATGTTTCAACTCAATGGTTCTTAAAAAAAGAAACAGCACTTCCTGCCATTGAAGCAGCAAACAAAGGTGAAGTAAAATTCCACCCATCAACTTGGAAAAACAATTATGATGCTTGGATGAGAGAACTAAGAGACTGGTGTATTTCAAGACAACTTTGGTGGGGACATCAAATTCCTGTATTTTATTGTGATGAATGTGGAAATGAATGGGCTGATGAGGAAACTCCAAGTGAATGTCCAAAATGTAAAAGCACAAAAATTCGTCAAGATAAAGATGTTTTAGATACTTGGTTTAGCTCAGCTTTATGGCCTTTTTCAACACTTGGATGGGGAAATGGTGAATTTGGTGAAGGTACTTTATGGAAAGAAGAAGATTTAGAAAGATTCTATCCAAATAACCTTTTAATCACTGGTTTTGATATTCTATTTTTTTGGGTAGCAAGAATGATGATGATGGGAACTCATTTTGAAGGAAAAGTTCCATTTAAAGATGTTTATCTTCACGCACTTGTAAGAGATAAAGATGGTCAAAAAATGAGTAAATCTAAAGGTAATGTAATTGACCCACTTGAAATGATAGAAAAATATTCAACAGATGCTTTGCGTTTTACACTTGCTATTTTAGCAGTTCAAGGAAGAGACATTAAATTAAGTGATGAAAAACTTGAACTTAGCAGAAACTTTACAAACAAACTTTATAATGCAACTAAATATTTACTAATGAGCCAAGATAGGTTTGAAGATTTAGATAAAATTGAAATCAAAACAGAACTTGGAAAATATATGCTTTATAAATTTAATGAAGCTGTTAAAAAAGTAAGAAATGAACTTGATGAATATAGATTTAATGATGCAAGTATGACTCTTTATAGATTCTTATGGCAAGATTTCTGTGACTGGGGTATTGAGCTTAGTAAAGCAAATAAAGATTCAGTAGCAGAACTTGGAGCAATTTACAAAGAGAGTATGAAACTTTTACATCCATTTATGCCATTTATTACTGAATATTTATACCAAACTCTAAATAAAACAGATATTGCTACAAATGATTCAATTATGATTATGGATTATCCACAAGTAAAAGAAGTTGAAAAAATAGAAGAATTTGAACTTATCATAGAAGCAATTACATCAATTAGAAGAGCAAAAGCTTTAATTGAAATGCCAAATAATAGAATCAATAAAGCTATGGTTTTAGCAAAATTACCTGAGTGGGCTTTATCTTATATAGAAAAATTGGCAAAAGTTGAAAATGTTGAATTAGTAGATGAAAAAATAGAAAATGCAGTAAGTGATATTTCTGATAACCTTCAAACATTTATACCACTAAGCGATATTGATTTAACACCAATTATAAACAGACTTACAAAACAAAAAGAAAAACTATTAAAAGATAAAACAAAACTTGATAATATGTTAAATAATGAAAGATTTGTAGCAAATGCACCGGCTAATGTAATAGAAAAAAATAGAAATGAACTTGATGAAATTAACAATAAATTATCAAGCATAGAAGATGAACTTAATAAACTAAAAGGATAATAATGAAAAAAACAGTTTTGGGGATTTTTTTATCCCTTTTTATAATTGGATGTGCATCTAAAAATCAAGAAATTTCAAAACAAACTGCGCTGCACTGGCATAGAATTATTTTTAAAAATCTATCATCAATAAATTTAGATGATGCGGATGATGCTTTTACATCATTAGAAGTAGAACATCCAACTTCAGAATTTATTCCTATTGATATGTTACAACTCTCCCTTGCTCATGCAAAAAATCATGAATTTGCTTTATCTACTTTTTATATGCAAGAATTTAAAAAAAGATATGCTTCTTTTGAAGATAAAGAGTGGGCTGATTATATGATTGCAAAATATAAATTTTTTTCTATAGAAGAAGCTTATACAAATCAACAAGGTATGGATGATGCTTTAGACTTTGTCAATACTACTATAAAAACATACCCAGATAGTATTTATAATTATGAATTAAACACAATGAAAATTAAACTTGAACTTACAAAAAAACTTTTTAGACAAAATATTTCAAATCTATACAAAAGACTTGATAAACCAAAATCAGCTGAAATTTACAAAACAGATATAAACAAAAGTGACATTATACCTCCATATATCCCTTGGTATAAAAAGCTATTTTACTGGTAAGGAGTATATATGAAACTAGAAAATTATGAAAATTTTCCTACTGAATTAGCTGTTTTAGAAAGAGAAAATATTATATATCCTTTTATGATTGTTCCTATTTTTTTGACAAAAGAAGAAGATATAAAAATCGTAAAAGAAGCTAATAGTAATGGAAAATTACTATTTATTACTACAAAATTTGAAAATAATTCAGTTGGAACTATTGGTTCAATTTTAAGAGAAGTTGAACTTCCTGATGGAAAAATAAAAATACTTTTTCAAGGAATAGCAAAAGGAAAAATTAAAGAAATTACCGATAATAAATCTTTAAAAGCTATTATTGAACTTGTTAAAACTCCTTCATATAATAAAGTAGAAGTAGATGCTTTACTTGATACATTAAAAAATCACACTATAGAACTTTCAAAACTAAATCCAGCATTTCCTCATGATTTAATAAAAATTATAGATGAAAATAATGACATAAATAGAATAGTTGATTTACTAACTTCATCCCTTAAAATAGATAAAGTTAAATCTTATAATATTTTTAAATTAGATGATATAGAAGAAAAACTACTTTTACTTATTAAATACATCCTTGAAGAAATTGAAAATTTAAAAATAAAAAATGAATTAGCTAAAAAAGTAAGTAAATCAATAAATGATACAAATAGAGAATATTTTTTAAAACAACAACTTCAAATGATTCAAGAAGAGTTAGGACTTACTAACAATAAAAATGAAGAAATCGAAGAGTATTATAAAAAATTAGAAAAAATAAAAAATAAAATGCCTGAATCTGCATATAAAGAAATCAAAAAACAGATAGATAGACTATCAAAAATGCATCCAGAAAGTGGTGAATATTCAACTACTGAAAATTATATAGAATGGGCTCTTAATATTCCTTTTGGAAAAATTTCAAAAGCAAAACTTAGTGTAGATGAACTTCAAAAAAGACTTGATGAAGATCATTTTGGATTAAAAAAACCAAAAGAAAGAATAGTTGATTATTTTGCAGCAAAAGAGTTAGTTGAACTTCGTGGAAAAGAATATAAAGGTGCTGTTATCTGTTTTGTAGGACCTCCAGGTATAGGTAAAACAAGTCTTGCAAATTCAATTGCTAAAAGTTTAAAAAGAGAGTTAGTTAGAATTGCCCTTGGTGGAATTGATGATGTTAGTGAACTAAGAGGTCATAGAAGAACTTACATAGGAAGTATGCCAGGTAGAATCGTGCAAGGACTTATAAATGCAAAAAGTATGAATCCTGTAATGGTTCTTGATGAGATTGATAAAATTGCTCGTCATAGAGGTGATCCTACTTCTGTATTACTCGAAGTGTTAGACCCTGAACAAAATTCAAATTTTAGAGACCTTTATCTTAATTTTGATATAGATTTATCTCAAATTATATTTATAGCAACTGCAAATGATATTTCAAAACTACCAGCACCACTTAGAGATAGGCTAGAACTTATATTTGTAGATAGTTATACTCCAAATGAAAAATTGTCAATAGCAAAAAAATATTTAATTCCACAAGAGATAAAAAAACATACTCTTAAAAAAACAGAAGTATCTATTAGTGATGGTGCATTAAAAATGATTATTGATGAATACACAAAAGAAGCTGGAGTTAGAAATTTAAGAAAAATAGTTGCTAAACTTATGAGAAAAGCTGCAAAAGAGATTTTACAAGAAAATAAAAAAGTATCAATTACTATTAAAAATCTAAAAAATTATCTTGAAAAAAGTTATGGTGGAATTGAAGAAATAGATAAAAAAGATAAAATTGGAGTTGTAAATGGACTTGCTTGGACAGCAGTTGGTGGGGATATTCTAAAAATCGAAGCTATCAAAATCAAAGGAAAAGGTGGACTTACTTTAACTGGTAGTTTAGGTGATGTTATGAAAGAGAGTGCGAGAATTGCTCTAAGTGCTGTAAGAGTATTAATTGATGAAGGAAAAGTAAAAGTCCCTGAACTTGATTCAAAAGAACCTTATTACAAAAATTTTGATGTACATATTCATTTCCCAGCAGGAGCTACTCCAAAAGATGGACCAAGTGCTGGTATTGCAATGGTTACAGTTTTAAGCTCAATTTTTTCTCATAAAAAAATTAGACATGATATTGCTATGACTGGTGAAGTTAGTTTAATTGGAGATGTTTTACCAATTGGAGGACTTAAAGAAAAATTAATAGCTGCTTACAAAGCAAAAATTAAAACAGTATTAATTCCTAAGAAAAATTATGAAAGAGATTTAGATGAACTTCCTATTGAAGTAAAAAATGGTCTTGAAATAATCTCAGTTGAGAGAGTAGAAGAAGTACTAAAACATAGTTTAATTTAAGATATATTTATTATTATCGTCGTGGATTTTAAAATCCACGAATAATATATAAAATCAATCTTCTGTTTTAAGTAATGTTTTGATTCTTAAAATAGAAATAATTCTATCATCTTTTCTTCCAATACCTTCAATCATCATATCTTTATCCATTCCTGTATCAGGTGCAGGTAAAATTGAAGATTCTTCTATTCTAAGTGCTTCTGTTAATCTATCTATTACAAATCCGGCAAGTTCATTTCCAATTTTAATTACAATAAATCTAGTATTATCATCAAATTCAGCATCAGGAACATGAAACTTTTTTCTTAAATCAATCAAAGGTAAAACGTTACCTCTTAAATTGAATACTCCCAAAACATAATCTTCAGTAAAAGGAACTCTTGTCCATTCTATTGGTTTTATAATTTCTTGAATAGAAAGAATAGGGACTGCAAATTCTTCATCTCCTACAATAAATCCAACTAATTGAACTATATCTTTTTCCACTTTTTCCTGATTTGTAAAACCTTGTTGCTCTTTTTGTTGTTTCACAACATTTTCTAATTGATTACTCATACTTATCCTTTATGATAATTTCAAATTTCTTTTCAAAACATTAGCCAAATAGTCAGGTGTATAAGGTTTTGTGATATATTCATTCATACCAACTTCAACCCCTCTTACTCTATCTGATTTTGTAGTTCTACTTGTTACTGCAATCAATGGTAAATTTTTAAATCTATTATATTTTCTAATTTCTTGGGCTAAAGTATATCCATCCATTTTTGGCATTTCTATATCAACTAACGCTGCATCTATATTTGAATCATTTTTTAAGATGTTTAATGCTTCTTCTCCATTTGTTGCTTCTTTTATTTGGAAACCTAATGGCTTAATAGCATTTTTCATTATTTTTCTATCTGTATTTGAATCATCAACAATTAAAATAACATAATCCTCCGGATTTTCTTTTTTCTTTTTCTTTTCTACTGCAATAGTTGCAATTGTATTAGAATGTGTCTCTTTAGCAAGTTTCATAAGAGCTGCAACATCTACAATTAAAGTAACTTTACCATCTCCTCTAATAGTAGCTCCAGCAATTCCTTCTATTCCTTTTAAATATTCTCCAAGAGATTTAATAACTATCTCTTCTTGTCCAATTAATCCATCAACAATAAGTCCAACTTTACTTGCTCCTACACCTAAAACAACAACATATAAATATTGATTCATTCCAAGAATTTTTTCAATTTTAAATATATCACTCATATTTACTAAAGGTAAAACTTCATCTCTTAATTTAAGAACCGATTTACCTTCAACCGCCGAAATATCCTCAGTTGTTATTCTAACTGTTTCAATAACATTTGCTAATGGAATTGCAAAAAGTTCTTCTTGAGCTGCTACTAAAAGTGCTTGAATAATTGCTAAAGTTAAAGGAATTTTTATTTTAAATACACTTCCTTTTGACGGTGTTGAATCAACTTCAATAATACCATTAAGTTTTTCAACATTTGTTTTAACAACATCCATTCCAACACCTCTACCACTCACATTTGTAATTTTTGCTGCAGTAGAAAATCCAGCTTTAAAGATAAGCATAAATGCTTCTTTATCACTCATCATATCTGCTTCTTTTTCAGAAATAAGTCCTTTTTCTAAAGCTTTTTGTTTCAATTGTTCTGGATCCATTCCATTACCATCATCTGCAATTTCAATTACAATCTGATTACCTTCATTATATGCTTTAAGCTCAATTGTTCCTACTTCTGGTTTTCCTTTTGCAATTCTTTCTTCTGGAGATTCAATTCCATGATCAACTGAATTTCTAATCATATGCATTAAAGGATCTCCAATCTCTTCAATAATTGATTTATCAAGTTCAGTTTCTTCACCTTTAATAATTAAATTAACTTTTTTACCAAGCTCACGGCTAAGATCTCTAATAACTCTTGGGAATTTATTAAATACTTTACCAATTTGAAGCATTCTAGTCTTCATAACTGCAATTTGAAGATCAGTTGTAACAATAGAAATAGAAGAAACCACTTGATTTAATTCATCTAGGAAATGTTCTCCTTCATATCTTTCTTCTACATCATTATAAATTTTTATAAGTCTATTTTTAGATAAAACAAGTTCACCAATTAAATTCATTAAATTATCAAGTCTATTTACATCAACTCTAATTGTTTGTTCTACATTTGAAGTCTTTTTAGCAGGAACATTTTTTTGTGCTTCTTTTTTTGGAGTTGATTTTGGTTCTTGTTTTTTTGGAACTTGTTTTTCTTCTTTTTTCTCTTTTTTAGGCTCTTCTTTTGGACTTTCTGATTTATTTTCTGAAGAATTTTCTTTTTTCATCTCTTCTCTAAGTTTTTTATCTTCTTCAGCTCTTTGTTTAAGCAATCTCTCAATCTCAGCTTCTACTTCTTCAGGAGACATATTTTCTAAATCAACTTCAGAAATATCATCTTCTTCATCTGAAACTTCTACTTCCTCTTCTTCTGCTTTATCTTCATTTTCAGTAGCAACTGCTTCACCTTTTGAAATTGCATCAAGTTTAGCAACAACTGGATCTATATTTATATCATCAGTTACATCTGTACCATTATCTCTAATATTTTCAAGTAATGCTTTCATCATATCTACAGATTCTAAAATAACGTCCATAATATCAGGAGTAATTTTAAGTTCACTTTTTCTAGCTTTATTTAAAATATCTTCCATATGATGAGTAAGCTTTGTTAAAACATCAAGATTTAAAAAACTTCCACTTCCTTTAATAGTATGTGCAACTCTAAATATTTTATTTAAAAGATCTAAATCATCTGGATTAGATTCTAATTCAACTAAATCTTGATCAAGTTGTTCTATCATTTCAAAAGCTTCAATTAAGAAGTCTTCCATTATTTCTTGCATTTCATCCATTATCCATCCTTTTGATGAGATTTTATAACCTCAGTTATTTTTTTAACGAATTCTTCTGATTTAAATTTAACTAAATACTCTTCTCCTCCTGCTTCTTCACCTCTTTTTTCACTAAAAGCATCAGAAATTGAAGAACTAAATACAATTGGAATTTCTTTAAATCTTGGATCATCTTTTACTCTTGCTGCAAAATGAAATCCATCCATTTTTGGCATTTCAACATCTGAAAGAATTAATTTTAATTTATCTTGTATTGAGTCTTTATATAAAGAATACAATTCATCTAATTTTTCAAGACCTTCTTCTCCATTATTAGCTTCTACTACATCAAATCCCATTTTTTTAAGAGCATCTTTTTCTATTTTTCTAGCAGTTGCGCTATCATCTAAAACTAAGACTACCCCGTCAAATTTTTCTATTTCAATATCCGTATTAATTGAAGGAGTATAAATACCAAGTTCTTCAACTATGCTTTCTAAATCTAAAATAAGTAATATTTCATTATTCTCAATTCTTGTAACACCTGTTATTTTACTACTATCAAGACTTTCACCACCACTACTAAATGTAGCTGGTTCTATATCTTTCCATGAAATTCTTCTAATTCTTTTTGCTTCATGAACAATAAATCCTATTAAGATATTATTAAATTCAGTAATAATAACTCTTGGTGTAATATGTAATTCATCTAAAGGAGGTACTGTAATTCCCATCCATTTTGCAAGATTTACTACAGGAACTACAATTCCTCTTAAATCAAAGATACCTTCTATATATTCTCCACCTCCTGGAAGTTCAGTAAGCTCTGGCATTTTTATAATTTCTCTTACCTTGGCTACATTTATTCCATAAATACCTTCATATACTTTACCATTTGGCATTTTTTTATAAATTCTAAAATCAACTAATTCCATTTCATTAGAAGATACTTGTAATACATCGTTCTTTTTCATACAAATCCTTTGATGTTTTAATACATTATTTTATAATAACTTTTGACTTATTTCAAGAAAATTAAACTTAATTTACTTTTATTTCTCTAAATTGTTTATTTTCATACATTAAATAAGATTTTTGACAATATAATGAAGGTAAATTCAAATAGTTTTTATATCTTTTATTTTGATGATAATGCCCTTCAATTATTAATCGACAATTTTTATAGAATTTTATTTTCATTTTTGCTAACTTTTCAAACGAATCCATTTCATCACATCGTATATTTTTAGATAAAATTTTTTTAAATATCCATTTATTTACAAAATTAAAACTAATTATATTTATAAATTTCATAAACCATTTTTTACGAATAATTTTTACATAAAATTTATAAAATCTATCATCTAGATAAATATCTCCATGATTTATACAAATACCATCTTTTTTAAGTTCTTTAAGCAAAACAACATCTTTACTAAAAACCCTTTGTAAACAAAAATCGTGATTTCCTTCAAAATAATAAACTTCTGTTTTTTTTGCAAGTAAATTAATAATTTCTATCACTTTTTTATTATACTCTATTAAATACGGAAAGTCTAAAAGAAGTTGAAAAATATCACCAACTAAAAATAGTTGGCTTGGAGGAGTTTTTTCAAGTTCTACTAAAAGATTATATAAAGTTTCATCTGAATGTTTATAATGAGAATCAGCTATAAAAACTGCCCCATTTTTAAGGAATGTATGCAATGTTTGGTATTCCTGTAGTTTCTTTATAACCCATCATAATATTTGCATTTACAACAGCTTGAGTCGATGCACCTCTTAGTAAATTATCAATTGCAGTATTTACAAAAAGACTATTTCCATTTTTCATAGCAAATATATCACAAAAATTAGTCCCAGCTACACTTTTTATATCAACTGGTTTATCTTTAATTCTAATAAAAGGTTCATTTTTATATTTTTCTTTTAATATTTCAAGTGGATCAATATCTTCTTTTAAATTTGCATAAATTGAAATCATCATACCTCTTGTAATTGGAAGTAAATGAGGAACAAAATTAACATCAAGCCCACTTTTTTCTTTTATTTCAATTGAATGACGATGATGTATTGGATTATAAGCAAACATATTTTCATTTATAGTCACATATTGAGTAGTTTCGTTTAGTTTTTTTCCTGCTCCACTCACTCCACTTTTTGCATCTACAAAAACAGCTCCTTCAATATATTTTTTAAAAGGTAAAAGACCAAGCAGAGTAGCTGTAGGATAACATCCTGGATTTGCTAAAAGTTTTGTAGTTTTAATATCTTCTCTAAAATATTCAGGAAGCCCATATACGGCTTTTGATAAATTTTTGCTATCTGTATGTTTCACATAAAATTCTTCATAATTTTCTTGAATAAGTCTATAATCAGCCGAAAAATCAACTATTTTTATATCTTCATTCATAAGCTCAATTACAAAATCCATAGCAGTTTTGTGTGGAACTGCTAAAAATACTAAATCGTGCGCAGTAATTTCAGCAATCTCTGCTTTTTTTATTTCTTTTTCAAAAACTCCCTTAAAAGCTGGATAAATTTCTTCAATTTTTTCTCCGCCTTTACTTGAAAAAAGAGTTTTTATCTCAAAATTAGGATGATTTAGTAAAATTTTAATAAGTTCAGCCCCTGTATATCCAGTCGCCCCTACTATTGCTACACTTTTTTTCATTTTCCAGTACTCCCAAATCCTTTTTCACCTCTTTTAGTTTCACTTAGTTCTTCAACTTCTTCAAAAGTTGCTTGAATAACTTCTTTAATAACTGCTTGTGCTATTCTTTCTCCTACTTTTATTTCAAATTCTTCATCTGAATGATTTATTAGTAAAACTTTAATCTCACCTCTATAATCACTATCAATTGTCCCTGGTGTATTTAAAACTGTGATTCCATGTTTATAAGCAAGTCCACTTCTTGGTCTTATTTGAATTTCATATCCTGCTGGAATATCAAATGCAAGTCCTGTTGCAATTAATTTTCTTTCATGTGGAGCAATTACAACATCCTCTATTGAATGAAGGTCAAATCCTGCAGCTTCCTCTGTTTGGTAAGCAGGAATCTCAGCTAAAGAAGAAAGCTTTTTTACTTTTAAATTAATCAAAACAAATATCCTCAAAACAGATTTTATCTATTTCATAAGTTACCACTCCACCTGGCAATTTAACTTCAACTTCATCTCCAACTTCTTTACCTATAATTGCTCTTGCAAGAGGTGAATTATATGAAATTAGACCTTTTTCTACATTTGATTCAGGAGTTCCTACTATTGTATAAGTTACTTCTTCATCTGTATCTACATCAATTAAAGTTACAGTACTTCCAAAACTTACTTTTGCATGAGATGATTTACTTGGATCAATTACAACAGCACAACTTAAAATATCACTAAGTTCTGATTCTCTTCTCATTAAATGTTGTTGTTGTTCTCTTGCAGCGTGGTATTCTGCATTTTCTTTTAAATCCCCAAGTTGTCTTGCTTCTTCTATATCTTTTGCATTATTTGGAAGTGCCACTTCTTTTATATATTTTAATTCTTTGCTAAGTTTTTCAAAACCATATGCTGTCATTGGCTCTTTTCTATCCATAAAATTATCCTTTTTTTATAAAATTATATCAAATCTCTAACAATATTTTTTGCAATTTTTTCAACATATCCCAAAAGCGCCATTTTAAGAGGTTTTCCTGAAGAATAATCAGCTGGTAAAAGCTGTTCTGCTCTTTTTGATTCAATAGCTAACTGATACCCTTTTAGATAAGTTTGTAATGTCTTTTCTTCATCTATCTTTCCATCACTTGTTTTTTCTTCTCTATAAACGGCAATTGGAATTCCTCCATTTTTTTTAAGCAAAGAAAAAGCAGGTATATCAGTTTGTCCATCGCCCAAAAATATAATATTACTAAAAGGAATTCTATGTTCTTCAATTTTTTCATTTACTTTATTTGGATTATCCCCTCTTTTTGGAGAAACTCCTTTACTTATCATATAAAGTTTTTGAGTTTTAATAGTATGCCCTACTGTCT
This sequence comes from Nautiliales bacterium, assembly GCA_030826765.1. GTDB lineage: Bacteria > Campylobacterota > Campylobacteria > Campylobacterales > JAADDX01 > JAUUDM01. Next base: position 35,306 of record JAUUDM010000030.1, on the reverse strand, counting down.
CTTTTATATAATTAAGTCTTCCTTTTTCATCTTCATCTAATTTACAAGCAAAAACTTCTTTGAAATTTAGATTATGTGCTTTTAGGGCACCCTCTATCATTTCGGTAATTCCACCGCTTATGCAATAATACTCTATTTTTATATTGGCATCACTAAATTCATCTTTTTTAAGTAAATTTTCTAAATCATCAAAAATAGAATGTGCATTATTCTTTTTACTAAGACCTTCATATAAATCTATCTCTTTTCCATATTCATAAAGCTTTTTATTATTAAGTTCAAAGCCCTCTTTTTTATTATAATCAATCAAACATCTTAAATATGCGTGTTCTTGATCATACCCATTTTGCATAAATTCTTTTGCTTTATTCCAACACTCTTCAGGCTTAATTCCCCATTTTTTAAAAATTATATCTTGTTGAAAATATGGAGATAAAGTTATATCAAAATCAAAAACAACTGCAATTATATTTTTCATATTATTCCTTCAAAAGCTTTATAACATTTTCACTACTTCCAAATTTCAAAATTTCTTTTAATTTTTTTGATTTTTCAAGCCACTCATCTAAATTTGAATTTTTATAATCATCAATTAATTCATCAATATCAAATTTTTGTAAATACTCTTTGTGAAATTGTTCTAATCCTTCTTTTTCAAAAATAATATTAGCAAGCCCTACATAATTTAATTTTACAAACATTTTAGCAATTAAATATTCAATTTGACGAGCTTTATACATCAAAACAAAAGGAGTTCCAATAATTGATGCTTCAAGTGTAGCCGTTCCACTACAAATATAAGAAAAATCACTTTTTAGTAAAGTTTTGTGAGTATCAAAAGAGATTTCAAAATCACTTATATCTTCATAAATTTCCATACTGTTTTCATAACTTTTAGGCACTACTAAAACTTTTTTTACATCAATTTTTTTTGCTAATTCTCTAAAAATTGGCATAAGAGATTTTATTTCACTTTTTCTACTTCCAGCTAAAAATGCAACTTGATTATAAATTTTTTTATCTCTGAAAGTTGTAATTTCATCTAAAAGTGGATTTCCTACATAAGTTTTTTCCCAATATTCTTTTTCAAAAGGAAAAATATAAGCTTTTTTATCAATAAATTCATTGATTGTTTTTATTCGTCCCTTTTTCCAAGCCCAAACTTTTGGTAAAATATAATAAATTATTTCAATATTTGGATTTACTTTTTTTATCTCTTTGGCAAGTGGTATGTTAAATGAAGGACCATCAATTAGTAAAACTTTATCACAATTTTTACTAAGTTCGGCCATTTTTTTGATAGCCTCTTTAGCTTTTTTTATTTTTGGTAAAACATCCAAAAATCCCATAACTGCAAATTCTTTACTTGAATAGAGTGTCTTTCCAAATTTTTCATCAAAAATACCAACTATCTCAAATTTTTCTCTTTTAAGAATCTCTTCTAAGTGTAAATTTGCACTTGGCTCAAGACTTGATATTAGAAGTTTCATCTGTTTTTTTGTCTTTCAAAAAATCATCATTAAAAAACTCATCATCAAAATCAGATTTTTTCTTTTTTTTATCTCTAATTTTATAAGATTTATCTTTTTTACCACCAAAATTTGTAGGCATACACATATTTATTCCTTATTTTCCAACACAAAAGCTACTAAACATTTTATCTAATACATCGTCATGTTCATAAGGTTTTGTAATTTGACTAATTGCCAAAATTGCTTCTTGTACATTATAACTAAATAGTTCAAGTTCAGCAGTCTCAATTAATTCATACGCTTCATTGATAGAATTATATGCATCTTCAACAGCTTTTACTTGTCTTTGAGAAATTAATACATTATCTTGAGTGCTTGAGTAAGAATCTAAAATCTTTTCAAGTTGTTTTTCTATTTCATAATTTTCATCTTTTTGAGAAGTTTTAATTACATTAAACCCATTTAGTTTACTTTCATCAAATTTAGCTCTCAAATCAATTTTATTTAAAACTACTAATACATCTTTATTTGTGTTTTTAATAATTTCTAAAATCTCCTCATCTTCTTCATCAAATTCTCTTGAATTATCAAACATAGCTATAACTATATCAGCTTCCTCAGCAGCCGCGCGGCTTTTAGAAATACCTATTTTTTCAATTTCATCATTTGTTTCATCACGAATCCCAGCAGTATCAACTATTTTAATTATGTGACTGCCAATAGTTATCTCTTCTTCGATTATATCTCTTGTAGTTCCTGCAATACTGCTTACAATAGCTCTATCAAAATCAAGTAAATTATTCAGAAGTGAAGATTTTCCAACATTTGGTTTTCCAATAATCGCAACTTTATACCCATTAAACATAGCTTCTCTTTTTTTAGATGCAATAAGTGATTTTTCTAATAATTTTGATAAATTTTGAAGTCTATCTTTAATTTGATCTATCAAATCTTGAGGTAAATCTTCTTCTGCATAATCGATATTCACTTCCACATAAGCCATTATTTCAAGTAGCTTATCTCTAATATCATTTACAAAATGAGATAAATCTCCTCTAAGTTGTTTTGATAAAACTTTTACACTCTCTTTTGATTTTGATTCAATAAGTTTAGCAATTGCTTCGGCTTGTGCTAAATCTATTTTTGAATTTAAAAATGCTCTTTTACTAAATTCTCCAGCTTCGGCAATTCTTGCACCTGTCTCTATTAAAGTTTCTAAAACCAATCTACTTACAGCTACTCCACCGTGACATTGAAATTCGACAATATCTTCACCAGTAAAAGAATTTGGATTTTTAAAATAAATAACCAAAGGCATATCAATTAATTCATCATTTAAATTATAAAATTTAGCGAGCTTAGCTATGCGGGGAGTAAAAGTAGTTTTTGTAAGTTTCTCAGCTATTTCAAGGGATCTATCTCCACTCATTCTAACAATAGAGATAGCCCCACTTCCATTTGCAGTAGAAATTGCTGCTATTGTATCATTCATTTTTATTTAAAAACCTATTAACCACAACATATTGACTTCCGTCTCTATTTTTTTTGATAGCCACATATTTATCTGGAAATTCACTTCTTAAAATTTCTACTGCTAAATATGCTAAAACACCATCAAAAGCTTTTGTTTTACATCTTCCTTTTTCTTCTATTTCACGAATATAAGGCTCAAGCAGTTTTCTCATCATCTCTTCTTGTTGCTCTAAAAATTCAGCTATTTCAAGTTTTACTTTATATCCATATTTTTGAGAAATCCAATTAAACAGCATTGTTGAAAGCGCATTATATCTATACCCCTCTTTTCCTATTAAAAGAGCAGCATCTTCACCATTCACTATAAAAATAATAGTTTCATCATCATAAACTTTTACATCAATTTCATCTATATTAAAACAACTTAATTTAAAAAGCTCATTTATTTCTTTTTTTGCTAATTCAACTACATCTTCAATAGTGATTTGTTCAATTTCATATTCAAAATATTCTGGTTTTACTTCATTATTTTCATTAACTTCAGTAATTTCTTTTTTTTCTTCTTTTATATTTTGTTTATCTTTTTGTTGATTTTCTTTTTCAGGCGCAGGTTTTTCTATAGTTTCTATAGTTTCTATAGTTTCTATAGTTTCTATAGTTTCTTTTATTTCTTGTTTTTGTTTAGTTTCCACTTCATTTGATTTAGCATCTATAATAGCTTTTTTAGCAAAAAAGCCAAAAAGACCTTTTGAAGGAGCTTGAATAGTTGTTATTTGAAGCTTGGAAACTGAAACACCAAAATGATCACTCGCTTTTTGATAAACTTCTTCTAATGTTTTTCCTTCAAAAATCATTTTTTTGCTTCCTTTTTAGCCTTTTCAATCGCTTGCATTTTTTTATTTATTACAAGTTGTTGTAAGAATGATAAAATATTGTTTGTTGTCCAATATAACACAAGCCCAGCTGCAAAACTAAAGAAGAAGAATGTAAATATAAGTGGTAAAAATTTAAATATTTTTTCCTGCATTGGGTCTGTAAAGTTATTTGGCGTAACTCTTTGATGAAAATACATAGTAAGCCCCATCAATACTGGTAATATAAAATATGGATCCATTGCACTTAAATCACTAATCCATAAAAATCCTGCACCTTTAAGTTCAATTGCATTTATTAAAACTCTATAGATTGCGAAGAAAATTGGAATTTGAATAAGCATAGGCAGACATCCACCTAAAGGATTAGCACCCTCTTTTTTATACATTTCCATAGTTTTCATTTGGAATTTTTGTGGATCTTTTCCATATTTTTCTTTTAGCTCTTTCATTTTTGGAGCCATCTCTTTTAGTTTGTACATACTTACCATTCCTCTATATGTTAGAGGGAATAAAATAAGTCTAACTAAAACAACAAATAAAATAATTGCTACACCCCAATTATGCACTATATTATATAAAAAAGCAATTACACTAAACATAGGCTTAGCTAAAAATGTCATAAATCCATAATCCACTACTTTTGTAAGTTCTGGATTGATACTTTTTAAAACTTCTACATATTTTGGTCCAATGTATCCGTATAAATTTAAATTTTGTTCACCTTTGATATATAAAACAGGAACTTTATCACTTGGATTATCACTTGTTTCAATAACTGTCATAGGATTTTTAAGATTATACATAAAAGTTGTATAATATTGATCAACCATTGCTGCTATTTTTATATTATTAAACGTTTTATCTTCTGCATCACCATCTTCAATTTTCTCTAGAGTTCCATCTGGATTTTCTAAAATAGCACCGTGGAATGCATACATTGTTACAGCAGCTTGTGGTTCATACCCAACAGCTAAAAAATATGGCTCATCTTTTGAAAGTTTTACATTTAAGTCATAATGTCCATCAGGGTAAAAAGTAATAATTTTTTGTAATGTTAACTCTTTTAATTTTTGAGTAATAGTAACTGTTTGTTGTTTACCATTTAAAACTACATCATTTTTATCTATAGTTACAGGCGTATGAAAAGATTCTTTATTTAACTCTTCATTTTTAAATCTAATTTCCATTGGTTTTGGAAGTTTAGTTCCTAATAATTCAAGTTTATGACCTTTATCATCATTAAATATATTTTTTTCCAAAATATATTGTGAAATTCTTCCTAATTCATCAATATGTACTTCAAATGCAGACGATTTTACTGTAGCTATAATTTTTGCTTTTTTTACTTCTGTTTTTGAAATTTTATTATTTGAGTTTTCTATTTGATTGTTTGTTTTTGTAGTATTTGTATTGGCATTTTTTTGATGTTGTGCTACTTCTTTTGCCACTTTAGTTTGGGGCTGTATAACAAAATAATCATAAGCCATAAAAAATACAAATGAAATAACCGTAGCTATTATTATCCTCTTCATCATTCCTTCATCTTTCATCTTAATCCTTTAATGATTTTATAATATAATAAATGTCTTTTTTGTAAGGAACTATCCAAAATTTTATATTTATTATTTTTCCATATTCTATTTTTTTTGGTTTAAATTTTATTTTAGGATAATCTATTCCACCTTCAAACAGCTGATTACATTTTAATATTCTTGTAGTTGTTTTAAAAGTAGCTGTAATTATATCACTATTGGCAAACAACCATTTAGAATATTCACTACAAGTTGGATAAAATCTACAATTACTTCCTGTTAAAGGGGAAATATATTTTTGATATATATTTATTGCTTTAATTGTAAAAGACATTTATTTATATCATTTTTTAAAATTTCAAAAGTTGATTCTTTTATATTTGGTTTAGCTAAATATAGAAAAGTACCATTTTTTAAATCTAAATCTCTACTAATAGCTCTTAATCTTCTTTTTATTTTATTTCTAATAACTGCATTTCCTACTTTTTTAGAAACAACAAATGCAAATTTAACATCATCTGACGGTAAAAAAATCAATGTAAAATACCTACTGCTGATTCTTTTACCTTTTCGATAAATATTATTAAATTCAGATTTTGTTTTTAAAGTGATTAAACTGCTAATCTTTTTCTACCTTTAGCTCTTCTTCTATTGATAACTTTTCTCCCACCTTTTGTAGCCATTCTACTTCTAAATCCGTGAGTTCTTTTTCTGCTTATTTTACTTGGTTGATATGTTCTTTTCATCAAGTTCTCCTTATTATAATTTTAAGTTTGCAATTTTACTATAATTTTTTGTTAAATTCAATCAAAGTGTGATTTTATTTTTATAAAAGTAGTAAAAAGCACTGCTGTTTTATCTTTACTTGATTTAATTTCAAGTTCAGATTTAAGTAAAATTTTAAAAAATTCATAAAATTGTTGCTCTTTTAAAGATGAAGCAAAATTCTTTCTTTTTGCTTCAAGCTGTGGTGGAATTTGATAACCTAAAGCTTCTTTTGAAACATTTTGATATGAAAAATTTTTGATATAAAGATGAAAAAGATATAAATTTTTAATATATCTTGTAAAAGCTATTAAAATTTGAGTTTCATCGACACCTTGCCCCAGTAAAAATTTAAGTTTTTCTAAATAATCACCTTTTTCAAATAGTGTATCAAATACATCATCAAAACTTGTTTGATTATAATTAAATACTAATTTATCTATGATATCATTATTAATTTTTTCAACTATCATCAGTTTATCAAGCTCACGAAACAGAAATCTATAATCAATCTTTTCTATTAAATATTTTAGATGATTTATATCTATTTGTTTATTGTGTTTAGCTAAATATTCATTTGAAGCGATTATCAAATCTTTAAGTTCAGGTTTAAAAAACCTAACAAAATTTTTTCCAAAATGTTTAGCTTTTGCTTTTTTATCTTCTCCACTGAAAAAAAGATATAAATTATTTCCTTTTAAAATTTTAAGTAATTTTTCTATATCTTTTGGCCATTTATCAGTTTTTATTATAAGTGTACTTGCATCTGTAAAAAGAGAATCCTGAGAAATATGTTTTTTCGCTATATCAAAATTATACTCATCAAAATATAACTTCAAAACTTCACTATCTTTTATTTGATTATTTATCTTATCTTCATAAATCGATAAAAAAAACTCATCTCCATAAAACAAAAAATAGTTCGGAAATATTTGTAATTTTGCGACTTCCCAAATTTTCATTTTTTATCAAGTTCCTCTATTCTTTCTAAAACACTCGGGTGTGAATGATACATAATTGAATAAATTTTACTTGATTTTGGAAATGATTTATTCTCTTTTACAAGTTTAATAAGAGCTGATTTCAAATTAGAAGCATCTCCAAGCTCGGCACCCATTTCATCTGCTGCAAATTCATTATGTCTTGATATTAAATTAATCACAGGTGATAAGAAATAAAAATAAACTTCTCCAATAATAAATGCTAAAACTAAAATATTTCCAGCCGTTTTTTGAATATTTAACTCTTTAAATAAACTATCTGGTAAATTTCCAATAATAAAAAACAGACCAAACATCATAACACCCATCATTGCTATGTTTTTGATTATATCTTTATGTTTGAAATGTCCAAGTTCGTGTCCTAAAACTGCCAAAATCTCTTTTGGAGTAAGCTTCTCCACCAAAGTATCAAACAAAACTACTCTTTTAGTTTTACCAAATCCACCAAAAAAAGCATTTAAACGACTATCTCTTTTGCTTGCATCCATTACAAAAATTCCATTTGCTTTAAATCCAACTTTATCCATTATTTTTTCAATATTTTCTTTTAACTCTTCATTTTCTAATGGAGTAAACTTATTAAATAGAGTCATAAAAATAGGATAAAGCATATTAATTGCCAAAATCACAACAAAAACAAAAACAAAACTAATTAACCACCATTTTTTGAAATTATCTATAAAATAAATAAGTGCCCAAAATACCGCCCCACCAATAACTGCAAAAAGAACTATTTTCTTAACCTCATCAATTATAAAAAGTTTCCAACTTGATTTATTAAATCCAAATTTTTTATCTATAATTTTTGAATAAATTGTTACAGGTAAAGAAACTATATAAACCAATGCAAAATATGAAAAAACAGTTATTAAAGAGTTGTTATTATCAAAATAATTTATAAGCCATAGACCGCCTGAGAGCAAAACTACAACTACTAAAAGCGAGCTCAATGCATCAAAGACATCTATAATTTTTTTATAAACTGCATAAAGTCCAGCTTCTAAATACTCTTTTCTCTCCATCAATACAGCATCTTTGCTTGCTTCTTCTTTGATATAAAAACTTTCATAAATATCAAGACCTACTCTAAAAGAAATATAAATCGCAAATATTACTAAAAATCCTATTAACATTTTTTTCCTTTTTTTGTGGAATTATACACTAAAAACTTACTTCAAAAGTTCTAAAAGTTCATTTTTATCAAAAGTTGTATCGCCTTCATCATAAATAATTTTTTGCATATTTGATTTTTTATTTTGAAGTTCTATAATTTTTTGCTCAATTGTATTCTCTACAATCAATTTATATACAAATACAGGCTTATCTTGCCCTATTCTATAAGCTCTATCTGTTGCTTGATTTTCAACAGCAGGATTCCACCAAGGGTCATAATGAATAATCGTATCTGCTTCAGTTAGATTTAGTCCAACTCCTCCCGCTTTTAGCGAAATTAAGAATATTTGAATATCTTCATTTTTGAATTTATTTATAACTTTTTCCCTATTTTTAGTAGCTCCAGTTAATTTTACATACTCTATTTCTCTTTTTTGAAGTTCTTCTTCAATAATTTTTAGCATTGATGTAAATTGAGAGAAAACTAATATTTTTCTATTTTCAAGCAATAATTCATCAACAATTTCCAAAAATAAATCAAGTTTTGCAGATTCATTTATCTGTTTATCAAGTTTTAGTAATCTTGGATCACAACAAACTTGTCTAAGTTTAAGAAGTGCATCTAATATAGTCAGATGAGATGAATTTAAACCTTTTTTTGCTATAGCTTCTTTTACCTTTTTCTCCATTGTTACACGGATAGTCTCATAGAGTTTGGCTTGTTTTTCTCCAAATTGAGTATATTTTATAATATCTGTTTTCGGTGGAAGTTCTTTTACTACATTTTCTTTCGTTCTTCTTAAAATAAATGGTTTTAATTTTCTATGAAGCAAATGTTGTTTTGAAAAATCTTTATCTTTTTCTATAGGATTTTGAAAATATTCTTTGAAAAACTTCAGACTACCCAAAAATCCTGGCATTAAAAAGCTAAAAATTGACCAAATCTCACCTAAATTATTTTCAATAGGTGTTCCACTTAGTGCTAATTTATGTTTAGATTTTAAAAGTTTCACACTCAGACTAACTTTTGCTTGTGGATTTTTTATTTTTTGTGCTTCATCTAAAATAACATAATCAAATTCAAATTTTTTTAATTTTTCAATATCTCTTGTCAAAACTGCATATGTCGTAATTACAATATCACAATCAGTCATTTCATCATAAACATAACTTCTATCATTTCCATATAATAATATTTTAGATAAATCTGGAGTAAACTCTTCTATTTCATTTTTCCAGTTGGCAAGAAGTGAAGTCGGAACTATCACTAATGAAGTTTTTAATTTTTTTTCTTCTTTAAGTCTTAGTAAATGAGACAATGTTTGAATAGTTTTTCCAAGTCCCATATCATCAGCTAAAATTCCATTAAGAGAATATTCCCATAAGAAATTCAGCCAATTAAGCCCCTCTTTTTGATAATCTCTAAGATTTGCATTTAAATTTTTAGGAGGAGTTACTTCTTTGATTCCTTCAAAATTTTTAAGTTTTTTAGCAACTTCAAATATCTTTTGATTACCTTTTATTTCTAACTTTTCAAGCTCATCTAATAAAACTGCATCAGCTAAACTAACTTTTAAATCATTTTTTGATTTTTTATCAAATAGAGCCATTATTGTTTTTATAACAGGTTTTAAATCTTCACTATCCACCTCAACAAAATAGTTTTTATCCACTTCTAAAAACAGCTTCTCAGGTAAAAGCTCTAAATCTTCAAATTCATTCATAATTGAGCTAACAAGCGGGGCAAGTGGAGCTTTTTTACCATTAAATTCAAATTCAAATGATAGATTAAACCATCCATCTTTTTCATCTGATTCTAAAACTATTTTAGAGCTTTCATCAAAAACTAAATCAAAATCTTCACTTGTTTCAACAATCCATCCATCATTTTTTAATTTATCTAAACTATTGAAAAATGCATTCCAAAGTTCTAATTTTTTAGAGTTTTTTTCTAAATAAACAAAAATATCATTATTAAATTTCTCAAAGTTAAAACCAAAGCTGTCTTCTATTATTTTTTTATAATTTTCTTCTTTTTGTAAATCTTTAATAATAGTAATTTTATAATCATCTTCAAAAAACTCTTTTTTATCTCGCCTTGGATAAAAAGAAGATATATAATCATCATATTTAAAATCCAATTTAAAAGAATCATTAAAAAGAAAAATTCTCGGTGTTGGTGAAATTTCAACAATTTTCGTTTTTATCTCTTTTGGAGTCTCTAACTCTACATCTAAATATTTCAAAATAACATTTGCAACTTTTGGAATATCTTTAAATGTGATAGTTGGAAATGATAAAATTTTTTCTAACTTATACCCATCAATTTCTATTTCTTCTAAAGTATTATCTTTTTCATTTATAAAAAATGGGGGATTTGATGAAATTAATTCTTTATTACTATCAACTTTTAAAACATATTCATCTTCTTCATTTTTTTCAAATTTTAATGTTAAAGCATCTGTTTTCGTAAGAGTTGCTGGAATTTTTTCTTCTTCAATATATAATTTTTTGAATTCTATTATTGTTTTTAATGCAAAATTACCTAACTTTCCTCTAAAATTAACTACACAACAATCTTTATCATCAAAATCACTTAAGCCTCTAAGAATTGGTAAAATCTCCTTATCTTTTTCATCTTCTAAATAAACTGAATGAGCTAAGAATCCTACTTTTTTACCTTTTGAAGGAACTTTTGTTTTTAATAATTTTACTTGATAAAGATAAATCGCTTTATCAATCAATTTATAAATATAAAATTCTTCATTTAAATTAACTTTTTCAAGAGAATTAATTTGCATATCAATAGATGAATATTTTATATCTTGTAAATTTTTTTGATAATATAAACAAACTGCAGCTACATGCTTACAATTATAACCTATTTGACAAGAACATTTACCTTCAATATTTAAACTTTCATCTTTTGTGATTTTAATATCTTGGATATATTCTTTATCATCTTTTACGCGAGAATTTAATCTAATAAAATTATCCCCATTTTCTATTATAGAACACTTTAAAACAGCTCCTTTTTTGAATAATTCTAAACCCTCTTTATAAAAAAACAGTAATATTTTCTTTTGAATCTCTTGTGTAGTTAATTTTAACATTATAAACCTTTAAAAGTTGTAAGAAGCCATTATACCATAATTTGGGAGATTATTTATAATCTAAATCTCTTAATTATCTGCTCTCTCTATTTTAATATCATTTTGTATAAAATTTTCTTTTTGATATAATTCTAATAAAAACAAGGTATTAATTTGGATACACTTTTATATTATCTTTTCTATACATTTTATATTCTCATAAAATATACTCCAGACTTTTTAAAAAAATATATTTTAAATCTATTTTATTTTTTAGCATATCATCTTGATTTTTTCAGAAAAAAAGTAGTTTTAAAAAATTTAGAAATAGCATTTCCAAATCTTAGTGAAAAAGAAAGAAAAAAAATAGCAAAACAATTTTATAAAAATTTCGTATTTTATATGGCTGATATGGTAGAAAGTTTAGAAATTTCCAAAGAAGAATTGGCTAATAAAGTCAAAATAATTGGTGAAGAAAATATAAATAAAGCTTTAAAAAGTGGAAAACCCGTAGTTTTTATGACAGCTCATTTTGGAAATTGGGAAGTAGCACCAAAAGTCATTGGAGCTTTTTATACTAAACTAACGGTTTTAATGAGAGAATTTGATAATCCAAAACTTGGAGAATTTTTCAAAAAAAGTAGAAATAGTTTTAATATATCTACTTTAAATAAAAGAGCATCTGCAAGAGATATTATTAAAGCTTTAAAAAATGGAAATGCTCTTGGAGTTTTAATAGACCAACATTCAAAATCCCAAAAAGCTGAAAAAGTACTATTTTTTAATCAAGAAGTAGCTTTTAATAAAGCAGTTTCAACTCTTTCAAAAAAATTTGGCGCTATTGTAGTTCCATTTTTCACTTATACCCAAGATAAATATGTTGTAGAATTTTTAGAACCAAGAAGTATAGGAGAAAATGAATCTATTCACAATTTTACACAATGGCAAGCAAATATAATAGAAGAAATGATAAAAAAACATCCGAGTGAATATTATTGGTTTCATAAAAGATTTAAACTTAGTATTAAGTATTAAAAACATATCCATTCAACACTTAATAAATATAAAAATTTTAAATTTTTACATATTTGATTTTTCAAATCTATATTTTGCTAATAAAATACCTGCAAAGAAAATAAATAGATACATACTCCAAGATTGGAAAAAAACTGGCTCTATAAATGATAAAATAACAAAATTACAAAATATTATAAATTTTATTTTATTAAAATAATCGTTTTCTAAATGTAATTTATAAAATTTATTTAATCCATAAACAAATAAAGATAAATATATAAGCCCTCCCTCTATTAACATAGTTAAATATTGATTATGTAAATGTGTAGATAAAGGAGACATACCACATTGAAAATTTTGATAATGTGTATTAACTAAATCTTTCATAATATTCACATAATTATTATATCCTAAACCTAATAAAAAATGCTCTTTTATCATTTCAAAACTCAAAATCCAAGCACTAGCCCTTATTCCCCAACTACTACAAAAATTATAATTATTAATTAATATTTTTATATCGTGTAAAGCTGTATTTAATCTACTATGAAACATATCACTAAATGTATAGGCTAAAATAAAAACTAAAATTACAATAGGTATTATTGATAACAATTTTTTCTCTTTTGAAAATAGAACTAATAAAAATACTGTTATAAAAAAAGATAATTGACCTCCTCTTCCTCCTGTAATAAACATATTTATAGTCATAGTTATAGAAAAGAATAATAATATAAAATTAAGTTTTTTCTCTTTTAGAAGAGTTATCATACTTATCAAAATACCTATACTTAAAAAAAGAGTATAATAAGTATGGTGCATAAAAGGAGTTGGATCGTGTTTGTCCAAATTATATTTTTGATAATAAGGAGTTGTCCATAAATTAAAAAATATACCATAGGATACAATTTCACTAACAAAAATACCACTTAAAAAAGATGATAAAGCATATTTTAAATATTTTTTTTCAATTAAAAATGCTATTGCAAAAATTTCAAAATAAGGTAGATATTTAGAAAAAGTATATTTTATTCCATATGAAAATGAGGAAGAATAAAATGATATAAAAATAGAAAACACAACTAAAAATAGATAAACTTTAAACCACTCTAATTTATAAAGAGATATAAAAAACTCTTTTATATTATTTTTATATTTGAAAAATAGTAAAACTATCAAAATTTTTCCAATAATAGATACAATATTTTTATTTAAAGGAAGTAAAAAAGCATATAATAAAATTAAATAATTTGGTAGTAATAAAATTAATCTATTTTTCATTGTAAATAGCCTTTTAATTTTTTATAAGGAAAGTATATTTTTTTAATTAAACTCCATTTTAAATGAGACAATCCAAATTTTTTCATTACATATTGTTTAAAATAATAAGCTTGTTTTTTTTCTTTTTTTGTTTTATTATCAGATAATCCTCCATTCAAATACTCTTTTTTTGAAATATATTTATTTATTACAAACATTTTTGTTTTTCTGCCTAAATGAAACCAAAAATACCACTCTTGCCCATTTTTGAATTCACAAGTAAATTTTACATCTTTTAAATACTCTTTTTTTACGAAATGATGAGTATCTCTATTGATTTTTATCCTATAAAAATACCATAAATAATCCATCTCTCCTGTATCATATAATTTAGTAATTGATTTTCCATTTTTCTCTTTTACTTTATATACAAACCAATTCTGATTTAAATTATTATTATAATCTTTTACAAATTTTTCAAATGCATTTTCACAAAATTCATCATCATCATCAATAAAAGTTACAAAATCAACATCTGAATTCAAAAAATATTCAACACCTGCGTTTCTTGCAGTATTAACTCCTTGATTTTTTTCAAAAGTAATTATTTTTATTTTTTCATTTTCTTTTATAAAATTTTTAACCGGAACTTCACTTCCATCATCAATAACACAAATTTCAAAATTATCATAACTTTGTTTTAAAGTAGAATTTACAGATATTTTAACTAATTCTTTTCTATTATAGGTTGGAATTATAATTCCTATTTTTGGTTTTTTCATATCAAACTACTATATTGATTAGCAATATTTAAATAATCAAATTTTTTATAAAATTTCTCCTCTATTTGAGGATAATAATTTAGTGCTGATTCTATTTTTTCTTTTAAATCATTTTCATCTTTAACTTTTGCTAAATAACTACTAAGTTCATCTACTAAAATTTCATTAGGACCTGATGGACAATTTGTAGAAACAACTGGTGTATGTAAAATTAAACTCTCAACTATTACATTTCCAAACCCTTCAATATTAGAAGATAAAACAAAAAGTTTTGCATTTTTTATATATTTGTAAGGATTTTTTTGCCAGCCTAAAAAATGAACTCTATTTTCAATATTTAATTTTTTTGATAATTGTTTTAAATTTTTTTCTTGATTTCCTTTACCAAGTAATACTAAATGTAAATTAGTATCTAATTTAGCAAAAGATTTTAAAAGTAAAGCCTGATTTTTCATTTTAGTAAGTCCTGCTACATTGATGATATAATCAAAATTTAAATCGATTTTTTCATTTCCTAATGTTTGAATTTCTTCTATATCAAAAGGATTATAAATTGTTTGAATAGTTTTTGGTCTTATCTTTAAATTATTTAAAACATCATTCTTAACACCATTTGACACACTAATTAAATTTTTATTATTATATAATTTTCTAAAACTATAAATATGTTTTACTTTAGAAATAAAATTTTTTTCCTTAAATTTAAAAGAATAGCTATTATGTATTACATGCCACACATTTTCCAAATTATAAATTTTTTTAGAAACATCTGCCATATGGGCTATAATTAAATCGGCTTTTAATGTTTTTAAATCAGCTCCAATTATTATATCTATATCATCTATTTCATAATCTATTTTATTAGATAACACTAAAATTTTAGAATCTATATTCAATTCTTTAAAACCTTTATGTAAAGTAAGGGCAACTCTTTCTGCTCCCCCACCTCTTAAAGTTCCAATAATTTGTACTATCAACCAATTTTCCTTTTAATTTTCTCAACATCACTAAAATCACTTGGAATTAAATAATCATAATACAAATATTTCAAGAAATTTTCTATAAGTTTTTTATCTAATTTATAATTTTCTAGATTTTTTAAAATATTTTCTAATTCTTTTTTATTCTCTGCATGCTCAACTATACCTTCAATGTTATAAAAGGCACTTCCAAGTGTTATTACTTTTTTGTAAAAAAGCAAACTTTCAATTCCTACACTTGAATTTATAGTTATTATTGCACCAGCTTTTTCTATCAATTCTTGTGTCGGATATGCATTTGCAAATTGTATAAATTCACTATTCTTTGCAATATTATGAAGTTTAGGATACTCTTTTCTTGAAGAAGGATGTTCTTTAAAAACTATATTTATTTTTAATTTTTCTGAAATATCTTTCATAACAAAAAACAACTCTTCCATATTTTTAATCCAAGGAGAAAATAGAAGAATTTGAGTATCATAATCTACCTGAAAAGGAATAAAAATAAAATTTTTAGGCAAAATCTCTTTTTTTAAAGATGAAAATTTTTTAGCATTTTTTGGAGTTCTTGGAATTAAAGAAGTTGGTAATAATTTATCATTATTATATTTTTCAAAAAACTCTTTATTTCTTGGAACTGAATTATAAAAATTAACTCCTTTTTTATCTATTACAAATCTATTAGGTAAAAAACCATTTTCAAAATAAACTGCTTCAATATTATATAATTTTGCAATTTCAAGCATTATAGCCTGACGAAACATAAATCCATTCCAAATAAGTATTTTTTTATATTCTGGATTAATTACTGAAAAATATCTCATAAAACAAAAAAGAGCATTTAATTTATAAAAATTTTCTAAAATAATTTTAGGAAGAAAAAAATCATATTTAGCATAAAAATCTTTTACTCTTAAATCAACAGCTTCTTTAAAATTTACTTTTTTTAGATATTTTAAAGATTTAAAAGAAACAGAAAATATATTTTTAGAATAAACTAATTTTATATTTAATTTTGTTTTATCTTTTATTTTTTTGAATAAATTAATCTGTTTTTTATTTACACCAAAAGCTAAAATCAAATTTTTATCTCCTTAATATTATTCATTTTCATAAATCTATCCACTTCATTTTCTTTAAATACGATATTATAAGTATCAAATCCAAGCCATTTTGCTATCAATAAAGCAGTCGTATTAAATCCATATATTTTTATATCTTTATTTAAATTTAAAAGTAAAATTTCAAATGGAATATCTCCTATTTCTTTTGCATTAAAATATCTGTTTTCATCTCTTGGATGATATTTTACACAAAAATTATTTAAAAAAGATAATTTATCAATAATTTCAGAAGTAATGAATTTTGGATGTGGTAAAAGTAAAATATTTTTACAATCAAGTTTTAAATCCATTTTTATATTTGGAAGTTTTTTTATATCGAGTTTTTTTAGATTCTTTTTTTTTAAACACTCATTTGCAAATTCTGGCTCAAAAAGATAAACATTTTTAATATATTCACTACACCCTATATATTTTGGCACATCAAGTTTAGATTTATACAAAAACATTTTAAGATATTTTTCAAAAATAGAATATTTAAAAGGATATTGTTTTTCTAAAATATAACTATGAAGACCATCATCCATATAAGAATAAGTAGTTTGAAAATTATGAATTAAAATAGAAACTTCTATTTTTCTATCATTTCCTACAATAATTTCATCTGGGAATATCTCTTTTGAAATAGAAAGCATTTTTTGAGAATTTTTTATTCTTGTAGAGATTTTTTTATCATCAATAAAAGTATAAACTTTTTTAAAAAAATTCTTTTGTTTTATTAAATTTAAAAACTCATTATCTTTTTTTGCTAAAAAAAACAAAATATCATTATTATTTAAAATTAGTGAATCAATTAAGTGTAAATTTGTAGAAGCAATAAAAATTTTCATATTAAACAACAAATTTTTAAATTATTATCAAATTTCTTCACTATTTTAAACCCCTTACAATTTATATATTGACTTTTTAATGTATAATTATAACAAAAAAAGGTTGTTTTATGATTGTTATGACAATTTTAGTCAAAGATGAAATAGATATTATCGAAAGAAACATAAAAGTACATTCTAAACTTGGAGTTGATGCTTTTGTGGTTATGGATAACAATTCAACTGATGGAACCAGAGAAAAACTTGATGAATTATCTAAGGAATATGAAATTACAATTATAGATGAAAAAGGTTTATATAATCAAGCAAAATGGATGAAAAAATTATCTTCTGTTGCAAAAAATAAATATAATCCAAGATGGGTTATAAATAATGATGCAGATGAATTTTGGATTCCAAAAGAGGGGAATTTAAAAGAAGCTTTAAATGTAAGTGGAGCAGTTTTAACTTGTCAAAGATATAATATGGTAATTGATGAAAGTGTAAGTAATGGAAATTATTATGATGCCGAATATCATGTACATAACCCAGTATTTTATAGAAAAGAAACTCAACTTACTCAAGAATATCCATCAATTATTCTTTCAAAAATAGGTCCAAAAGTAATAACCGACCCAAAAGGACTTTTAATTATTAGAGGTGGAAATCATAAAGCTTTACATCTTAAAAATTTATGGGACTATTGGAGACATTACGATAAAATAAAAAGATTTAGCAATATTGAAGTTTTTCATTTTGTAATAAGAAGTTATGAGCAATTTGAAAAACATATAAAAATAAGAAAAGCTCTTTTAGAAGATAAAAAACATATAAGAATGGGACCTCATTATAGAAGATGGGTAAAACTTTATAATGAAGGTAAATTAAAAGAAGAATTTGAAAATAGAATTGTTTTTAATCAAAATGAAGTAAAAGTTTTTGAAAAATATGGAATCTTTCAAAAAGATACAAGAATTAAAGAGTTATTAAAAAATATTTAATTAGTCTCAATTTTGAGACTATTTCTATACCAAAAAGTAGCGAATACTCGCAAATCCATAAGCTTTTGAAAGTTTAATTTGCTCTACTTCTTTATCACTTATAATTCCACCAAGAGCAAATACTTTTGAAGTAGTCTCTTCACAAATTTTATTTAAAACGTCTATTCCTAAACCTTCACGACCTTTTGAATTAAAAATTGGCGAAAAAGTAATAAAATCTGAATTTTTAGCCTTTTTTATTTCTTCAATAGAGTGAGTAGAAGCAAAAGTTAAACAATTTTTAAAATTATCAATTAAATAAAGTTGATTTGAAGTAAGATGAACTCCATCAAATCCTAAATTAAGTAATTCTAGATATTGATTTACAACTATTGGGATTTTATAATATTTTGCTATTTCAACAGCTAATTTAGCATTTTTTGTAGAAGTTTTATCACGAAAGCAAATATAATCAGGTTTATATTTTTCAATAGAATTAGTTAAATTAAGTTTAAAATTTGGATAAAATTTAGGGTCCGTAATTAAATATTTTTTCAAAGAAAAAACTCTTAAAGAGCTTCTTCTTCTAATGTTACAGCACCTGCAAGATAAACATAAGTAAGAATCATAAATACAAATGCTTGTAAAAGCGCTGAGAATGTAAGTAATGCAAATGCTGGTAAAGGAACAATCCAAGGTACTAACATAAGTAATACTGCTAAGAATAAATCATCACCTTTAATATTCCCAAAAAGTCTGAATGATAATGAAATAATTCTTGAAATATGAGAAATAATTTCAATTGGGAACATAAGTGGTGCTAAAACTTTAACTGGTCCAGCAAAGTGCGCAAAATAGTGAACTACCCCATTTTTTCTAATACCTTCAAAATGATAATAGAAAAATACAATCAATGCTAATGCAAGAGTTAAATTTACATTTCCAGTTGGAGATTCAAACCCAGGAATAATTCCAATCACATTCGCTATAAAAATATAAATAGCTAAAGCTCCAGTTAATGGAAGATATTTTCTTGCTAAATCTTTTCTGATTACATCACTTCCAATAGTTAAAATACCATCTACTAAACTTTCCATAACATTTTGACAACCTTTTGGAACAGTTTGTAAATTTCTTGTAGCCATTTTTGCTACAACTAATGCTATAATCATTGCTAAAACAGAATGAATTACAAGTACAGTCATATGACTACCAATACCTAAAAATAAAAATGGTTCATTCATCGACATTTCCTTTTTTTATTGAAATTTTATCATAAATTACTAAATTATGAATACAATTTTCAAAAATTATCTTTAATTTGTTACAAATTTTCATTTTATAGAAACAATATCATTGTTTTGACCTAATCTATAAATAGCAAAATCATATTTTACAGGGTCATTTTCATCAAATTCTTTTAATTTATTTGTAAGTAAAATAGCAGATTCTAAATCATATGTTTTTCTACTTAATAGATCTAATTTATGTGAAACATTAAAAGTATGAGTATCAAGTGGGATTATTAAATCAGATTTTTTAACATTTTTCCAAAGCCCAAAGTCAATATTATCATTCCTTACCATCCATCTTAAAAACATATTCCATCTTTTATACGGAGAACTTCCTTTTGTTTTACCTTTGTATCTATTTCCTATTAAAAATCTATAACCTTTCAAATCGTAAAAATTAATTTTATAAAATTCTTCCAAAATAGAATCAATTCCATCAATTACAAAATTTTCTTTTTGATATCCTTTTAAAAACAACTCTTCTAAACTATCAACTCTTTTTAAAGTTATAAAAAATTGGGCAATATCTTCATTTGTCTGAAAACGATATTTAAAATCTTTAAAATATTTTATAATTTCTTCATCAGTTTCATTTAAAATATCAAAATCTATTTTTTTCAGAAATTTAACAATCAAACTTGCTTTTCCATAAGCAAATAAAGAGCAAATTAAAGATATTTTTTCATCTTTATATTTTTGTGCTATTAAAATTGGGTCAGGATTTTCTTCGCTAACTTCATAATAAGTTCTATTTTTAACTTCATTTTCAAGTAAATTTTTGATATCCATTAAAACTTTCTCTCAATTAATTTCATCATAATTTCTCTTAAAAAAGGCTCTTTAATATTCTTAATACCTTCATTTGCTAAATTTTTCGCTTCTTGATAACTTTTTTTAATTGCATTTTGAATTCTTTCTTTTATCCACTTCTCTTCTTCTTTATTTAATCTTTTTTTAAACAAAGTTTTGAAATAAGATCTATCTTTTTCATCTAATTCTTCATACATATAAATAAAAGGTAAAGTCATTTTTCCTTCATACAAATCATTCATTACAGGCTTTCCCACAGTTTCTTCATCACTTACAATATCCAAAATATCATCAATTATTTGAAAAACTATTCCTAAATTCCGTCCATAAAGTGCATATTTTTCAGCATCAAGATTTGCAAGTCTTGCAGACTCAAAACAAGCCATCTCAATTAAAACTGCTGTTTTTTTATAAATCATATCCATATATTTTTGTTTATCTAAATTCATCTCTTCACTTAACGCCACATCTTCCATTTCACCTAAACTCAAAGTATAAATAGTTTTAGCTAAACTTTCACTGGCTTTCTTATCATAATTTGTAAGTCTTTCAAGCGCTTTAGCAAAAAACATATCTCCAAGCATTATGGCTATTTTATCTCCATATTTTGCATTTATTGAAGCTTTTCCACGTCTTAATTCACTCTCATCAATCACATCATCATGAAGTAGTGAAGCTAAATGAATAGATTCTACAGCAGCTGCTAAAACAACAGCATTAGGATTAATTGAAGTAATCAATTTTGCCCTAACACCTTTTCCTTTTGGAATTTCATCAAAATATTTTACATCTTTAAACATTTCACTCATATATTCATAAACTTTATTCATCTTTAACCTCTTTATATGGAATTTCACCTTCAAACTGAGCTTGATATAATGGAATTAACTTTTTAACCCATTCTTTTTTTCTATATCTTGGTTCATTTAATTTAATTCTTATATTTTGTTCTGGATTATATATTAAAATATTAAACTCTACAACATTATCTTTGAAATTTTTAAAATAAAGCATTAAATATGGGTCATTTAGCTCATCATTTTTTGTAATATAAATTCTATATCCATTTAATTGATAATTTTTATATAAAATATTTTGAAAAGGATGATTCTCGTAGTTATAGAGTATCACAAGACCTCTATTTTTAAACAAAGTCCATCGAAATTTTAATATATAAACTTTGTTATTATAAAAGATTTTATATATTGCAGGGTAATCTTTTTTGAGATAGATTGTATCATTTATCCACCAATATTTCAATGGGTCAAATGCAAAAAGAGAAATAGAAAAGAAAAAGAGTAAAAATTTACTCATTTTGAGAAAGAATATTTCCTGTACTATTTATAAAAGCATCAAATTTTCTATCTTCTAATTCTTGAGATTTACTAAATTTAACTTCTGCTAATTTTTGTTCTAACTCCTCTTCATGTTCTTCAGCTATCATCTCTAACAGACACATTCTTTCAATTATATCTTCAATTTCTTGTTCAACTAAATTTCTATTAGCATTATAAACTATGTCAAAAAATTTACTTTTTGGACTTCCCATAAACATTCCGTCATCTTCTGGAAATAATTCATTTATCATTTTTTATCCTTTTAATTTTTTTGTACTGAATTTAATAATACAAAATTTATCTATTTTTGTCAATTTTTATTTTCAAAATCTGTTTAATTCCAATCATAGCTATCAATACTTCTAAAATTGAAGCTAAAATAAAGGCATTATAATGCATCAAATCAATACTTTGTGCTTGATATGCAAGTGTAGAAGTTGCAATCAATAAAGTTAAAGGCATAGAAAGACTCAAAGCAAACAATAAAATCTCTCTCAAATTCATAATTTTTATAAAAACTAAAGAAGCAACTATTCTAATTCCTAGCATTAAAGCAACTACTAAAAATGTAATTTTTAACATTTTCAAATCAACTAAATATTTTAAATTAAAAGTACTTCCAACATGAATAAAAAAGAGTGTAATTAAAAATCCAAATCCAAATGGTGCTAATTTATGTTCTAACTCTACATTATGTTCAAAAAATGAAGTAATAAACATACCTGCTACAAAAGCCCCTAAAACCACATCTAAATGTAAATAAATCATAATAGAAATCATAATAAAAAACAGAGCAAAACTAAGTCTAATATCCTGATTATATTTATCATCATCAGGCATAATATAATGTTTTATAGTTGGAAACCACCAAAATAAAACTTTAATAAAATAAAATCCAACTATTAAAATAGTAATTAGAATTATTAATTTTAAAATTGAGAAATATAATGCACTTCCCATACCAAGCTTAAAAATACCGCTAATTACTGTTAAAAGAATAATTGAAAGTAATTCTCCAATCACACCAACAGTAATTGCCATTTCTATCCACTCACTTTTTCCAACCTCTTTTTGCACACTGACAATCAAGCCTACACTAATCATCGGTAAAATAACTATAAAAATATTACTTAAATGAAAAAATTTCACAAAAATAACAGTTAATAAAAATAAAAAAGATAAAAACAATCCACCTAATAAAAATATTTTTTTATCAATTTTAACAAACTGCTTCAAATTTACTTCCATTCCAGCCAAAAACATTAGATATAAAAATCCAACTTCTGATAAAAGTTCAAACAGATGACTTTCGTGTAAAAGCCCAAAAGTTCCTACTAATGAACCCATCATAATTTCAACTACTGCAATTGGTAATTTTAAAATATTCGAAACAAATGGTGCTATAAGTAATAAAACTGAAATTATTACAATTAATTCAATTTCACCCATTGCAACTCTTTGCTATTTTGTAATTATGTTTTTCAAGCATCTCTATATCTTTGTTTGCTTTTTCGCCTTTGGTAGTTAAATAATTTCCAATTACAATAGAATTAGCCCCAGCTTTTAAAGCTTCTATCCATTCATCACCAAAAACTAATTCTCTTCCACCAGCTAACATTATCATACTTTTTGGTAAAGTTTTACGATATTCACTTATCCAAAAAAGTGCTTCTTCTTTTGTAATTTTACTTTCACTTAAAGGAAGTTTTTCATTTGAAATAAAAAAGTTAAGAGGCACACTCATCGGATTTAATTCTTTTATACTCTCCAACATAGAATATCTATCTTTTTCACTTTCTCCAAGGCCTAAAATTCCACCAGTGCAAAGATTAAGCCCTACTTCTTTAGCATTCAAACAAGTTTCAAACCTTTCATCCCACGAATGAGTAGTGCAAATATTTTTATAAAACTCTTTTGAAGTTTCTAAATTGTGATTATAATTTTCAATTCCTGCTTTTTTTAGCTCTTTTAGTTGCTCTTTCGTAGCAGTTCCATTACAACCAATCAAAGAAATATCCACTTCTTTTTTCACTTCATATGCTACTTTTGAAACATATTCAACTTTTTTATTACTTAAACCTTTTCCAGCAGTTACAAGACAAAATCCAACTGCTCTGTTTTTTTTAGCAATTTTTGCTTCTTTTATAACCTCATCAATAGATTTTTCTTTATATTTATCAATTCCAACATTATAATGAGCTGATTGAGTACAAAATTTACAATCTTCACTGCAATTCCCACTACTAATATTTGAAATTGCACATAAATATATCATTTTTTTATCTCTTTTAAATTACTTTGCCACTCATCTGTTCCTACAAATCTATAATAATGAGTAACTAAATATCTATCTTCCAAAATTTCTAACATCATACAACTGCTATAATTTCTATTTCTCGCACACGTTTCACCTGGATTTAAAATTAAATTTCTTCCATTATAAGTAATATCCTCTTGATGAGTATGCCCATAAATCACAATTTCAGTATCTAATGGAAACATTTTGGTTGGATAATGCATTAATTTAAAAGTATGATTTGCTAATTTAAATTTAAATGGTTCATAATGTAAATTATATTCATCAACTAAACGATATAAATGATAATCATTATTTCCAAAAACTGCAATATAAGGAATTTTTTTTTCTTTTAAATATTCTAAAACTTCTTCTTTTACAATATCTCCAGCGTGGATTATATATTCAGCCCCGTTTTCAATCAATAAATCAATAGCTTTTTTAGCACGGCCTACTTTTTTATGTGTATCTGAAATAAGTCCTATTTTCATTTTTTATCCTCTCTATGTTTACAACTTTTATTTAAACATTCATAAATTTCCTTATTTCTAAAAGTTCTCTCACCCATTATATATCCACATTCTGGACATTTTTTATCTGTTGGTTTGAAATTTGATGAAAATTTACAATTTGGATAATCTTCACAAGTATAATAGACACCTTTTTTTGATTTCTTTTCCACTATTTCTTTACCACATTCTGGACATTTTATCCCTATTTTTTCAGGCTCTTTTAAAGGTTTAGCATTTTTACATTTTGGATAATTACTACACGCTAAAAACTCTTCACCTTTTCTACTTGTTTTAATCACCATTGGAGAGCCACATTTATCACATTTGATATCAGTTTCTTTTGGTTTTGGCTTTTCTGTCCCATCCATTTGTCTAGTATATTTACATTTAGGGAAGTTACTACACGCTATAAATTCTCCATATCTTCCTTTTCTAAGTAAAAGTTGCCCTCCACATTCTGGACAAAACTCCCCTTCTAAAGGTTTTGCTACTTTTTGAGAAGGTATATTCTTTTTACCTTCTTCAATTTGTTTGATAAATGGCTCATAAAACTCTTCTAAAACTTCTTGCCAATCTTTTTTGTGTTCAGCAATTTCATCAAGTTCTTCTTCCATTTTAGCTGTAAAATTAGCATCTACAATATTTGGGAAATATTTTTCTAATATTTCAATAACTTTAAACGCTATTTCAGTTGGAATAAGTTGTTTTTTTTCAGTTTTAACATATTCTCTATTTTGTAAAAGTGTAATAGTTGGTGCATAAGTTGAAGGTCTTCCGATACCTCTTTTTTCAAGTTCTTTAATCAAACTGGCTTCTGAATATCTACTTGGTGGCTCTGTAAAATGTTGCTCTGCTTTTATATCTTCAAGTTTAAGCTCTTCTCCTACTTTAAAATCTGGTAAAACTTTATCTCTATCTTTATCCCCATAAATTCTATAAAATCCATCAAAAATCAGTTTTCTACCACTTGTTTTGAATTTTCCTTTGCTACTTGCAAAAATAATATTCTGAATTTCAAAAATAGCTGGTTTCATTTGTGAAGCTATAAATCTGTTATAAATTAATTGAT
This sequence comes from Nautiliales bacterium, assembly GCA_030826765.1. Taxonomy (GTDB): domain Bacteria; phylum Campylobacterota; class Campylobacteria; order Campylobacterales; family JAADDX01; genus JAUUDM01. The sequence goes on along the minus strand of JAUUDM010000030.1, from coordinate 9,718 downwards.
ACAATCTAAATTCATCACTGCTTAAGTAATTTCTTAAATCATATGGAGTTAATTTCACTTCTGTTGGACGAATTGCTTCGTGGGCTTCTTGAGCGCCTTGTGCTTTTGATTTGTAAACAGTTGGATTTAAATATTTATCACCAAACTCATTTTTAATAAATTCAACAGCAGCGTCTTGGGCTTCTTTGGCAATATTCAGACTATCTGTTCTCATATAAGTGATAATCCCCATATTTCCCACAGGTGTTTTTACCCCTTCATAAAGTTTTTGAGCAATTTGCATTGTCTTTTTTGGAGAAAATCCCAGCATACTTGATGCAGTTTGTTGCAAAGTTGAAGTCATAAAAGGTGGTAAAGAGTTAGTTTTTCTCTCTTTTTTTTCAATATTTTCTACTTTATATGTAAGTGCTTTTAAACTGTTTAAAATATTATCAGCTTCATCTTTATTTTTAATAGATAATTTTTCTATTTTATTATTTTCAAATTCAATTAAACTACTTTCAGTTTTTTTGAAATATCCTAAAACACTCCAATATTCAACTGGAATAAACTTTTGAATCTCTCTTTCTCTATCTACAATTAATTTTAAAGCTGAGCTTTGAACCCTACCGGCACTCAAACCTCTTTGTATTTTTTGCCCTAAAAGTGGAGAAAGTCTGTAACCCACTATTCTATCAAGAAGTCTTCTTGCTTGTTGAGCATTTACATTATCCATATTTAAAGTTCTTGGATTTTCAAGTGCATTTTTGATAGCTTTTTTTGTAATTTCGTGAAAAGCAATTCTTGGAAATTTTTCTATATCTTTTCCTCTATTTAACATATAAGCTATGTGATACCCTATAGCTTCCCCCTCTCTATCTTCATCGGTTGCGATATAAACAGTATCTGCTTTTTTTGCTGATTCTTTGATTTTTTTGGCTATATCACTATGGTCTTTTGTAACTCTATATTCAGGAATAAATTTTCCATCTTCTATTTTTATACCAAAACTACTTTTTGGTAAATCTCTGATATGCCCCTTACTTGCTAATACTTCGTAATCTTTTCCTAAAAAATTTTTGATTGTTTTTGCTTTTGCTGGTGATTCCACTATTACTAAATTTTTTGCCAAAATAATGCCTTTCTAAAAAGTTTTTTGTAAATTTACACGATTTTTGAAATAAAATCAAGTTTCGTTTTGTAATCTTTATCTATTATTTAGTTATAATTATGTAAAAAATGATAAAAATAATTATAGCTTTATGGATTATATTTTTTGTTTATTTAGGTTATTTACTATTTGATTATTTAAAATACAGATATTTATTGAGAAAGTTAAATCATACTAAATTTCCAGATAAATATAGAGAATATTTACAAAATTTACCACACTATCAAAAATTACCAAACAATTTAAGAAAAAAAATAGAATATTCAATATTACTGTTTATAAATCTTAAAAAATTTATAGGTGTTTATACAGAAATAACTAATGAAATGAAAATAATTATCGCATTTTATGCTTGTTTAATTGTCATAAATAGAAAAAATAACTGTTATGAAGAACTTGAATATATTTATGTTTATCCACATACTATGATTTTAGATAATATTCAAAACAATGGTGGAATTTATACAAAAGAGAAATTTTTAATAAGTGGTGAAGCAGTAGGCGAAAGTGTTGTTATTTCTTGGGATGAAGCCAAAAAAGATGCTTATCATTTAAGACATCAAAATGTAATAATTCACGAGTTTACTCACGAATTAGACTTCGAAAGTGGTGTAGTAAATGGAGTTCCACCTCTTGAAAAAAGTAAATATAATGAATGGGTAAATATAATTTATAAAGATTATCAAGAATTTTCTAAAAAAGTAGCAACTCACAAAAATTTAGAAAAATATAAACTAATTAACCCTTATGGTGCAACAAACGAAGCTGAATTTTTTGCAGTAGTTAGCGAAATGTTTTGGACAAAGCCAAAAACTTTGAAACTTCATTTTCCTGAAATTTATAAAGAGTATAAAGAATTTTTTAATTTTGATCCAATAAAATATTTTGATTTTTAACATCTAACTCATTTTCAAAATAGATACTTTGAGATGGAAAAGCAAAATTACTTCCATTTTTGGCAACTATATCCATAATTTTTAAGTTTATATCTTCTCTAATTTGAAGATACTTTTGCCAATCTGCAGTTTTTGTAAATAGATAAAAAAACAGACTTAAACTACTATTATCAAATTCATCAAAATATACAAAAAGTGGGTCATCGTGAATCATAGGATGATTTTGAAGCATCTTTCTTGTTTCTTGTAAAATTTTATTCATAGTTGCAGGAGTTGTAGAATAAACAAGTCCTACTCTCATAGTAATTCTTCTTCTATCTCTTCTTGAAAAGTTATCCACTGCACTATTCGCTATCGTAGCATTTGGCATAACTATTAATCTTTTATCGAACGCTCTAATTTTTGTAGTTCTCATTCCAATATCTTCGACAATTCCTTCAGCACTACCTACTTTTATCCAATCTCCAATTTTAAACATATTATCAGTTAAAATTGCAAATCCACCAAAAAGATTCGCCGCTGTATCTTTGGCTGCTAAAGCAAACGCTAAACCACCAAGTCCAAGTGAAGCTATAAAAGCACTTACATTAATTCCTAAATTTTGCAAAAATGCAACGATTCCCAAAGTAATAATAAAAACTTTTGTAGCTTTTACTAAAAATAAACCAATTTCACGAGATACTTTTTTACTAAACAGATGTAAAATATTTTCTTCAAATGATTTAACTAAATCAAATAAAAACCAAAAAAATGCAACAATCATCATACTTTTTGTAAAAATTATAACTTTATCATCTATTTTCAAAACCATAGAAGCAATATGAATACCAAAAATAATAAACAAAAAGTCTAATGGCTTGATAAGAGAATCTAAAATCTTATCATCAATATCTGTTTTAGTTTTTCCTACTAAAACTTTAGCTGTTTTTACAATCGTTAAAGTAAAAATTTTTCTCATAAATAAAAACATAATAAATACTAAAAATGCTAAAGCAAATTTGTAAAGTGGTGTATTTAAAATTGTATAATTCAAAACTTGCATTAATTCTTTCATCTTAATCCTTTTTTATTTTTAATTCTGGTAATTCTTTTATATATAAATCTTGTTGAGGAAAAGGTATAGTAATATTTGCATCATTTAATGCTTTATATATTACTCTTAAAAATTCATTTTTTGTTCTTCTTGGGCGTCTAGCATAAACATCTTTTACCCAAACAAAAAATTCAAAATTTAAACTACTATCTGCCATTTCTCCAAAAATAACTAAAGGCTCATATTCTTTACCTTTTAGATATGGTAAATTAGAATTTTTTAATGCATTTAAAATAACTTTTTCAACTTCTTCAATATCAGTTCCATAAGCTACTCCAAAAGGCACTCTAAATCTAACTTTATTATCTCCTAATGTCCAATTTATTACTTGATTTACTACAAATGATTGATTTGGAATAATTAAATCAATATTATCATTTGTTCTAATCACTGTACTTCTCATAGAAATATCGACAATTACTCCTCTTGTATTTGCATCAATTTCTATATAATCTCCTACTTTTATTGTCTTTTCAAACATCATTATAATACCACTGACAAAATTACTTACAATATTTTGCAGACCAAAACCAATACCCACAGATAAAGCACCAGCAATCATTGCAAAAGAGCTTAAATCTAATCCAACGATTTTTAATGCTATTAAAAACGATATTATTATGATTGCATAATACCCAAGATTCGCTAATAAAGTAGCTGTAGAATATGAAATTTCATATTGATTTCTAACTCTATAAATTAATTCTTTATATTTTTTACCTATATAAAAAGCAAAAAGAATCACTAAAATAAATAAAATAAAGTTAACAAGTGTTATATTTCTAGTACCTACTTTAAAAATTGGATAATTTACAACATTTAAAAATTTATCAAAAAAATATACAATATTATCTTTTGCAGAATAAAAAAGAGTAGTTGCTCCAAAAACTTTTTTTTCATAAAATGTTGCTATATCCAAAATTGCTTTATAAAATTCTTTATCGATATTTTTAGCATAATCTAAAGTTTTTGTTAAATCCTTAAAAGCTTTTTTATTTTTATTTTTTAAATCAATAAAAAAGATAATTAAGCTATTTTTTACTAAATTTTTATAGATACTTTTTTGTTTATTTAAATTAACTAAAATATAATTTTTAGTTTTATTTATATTCTCTTTATAATTTAATAACTGCCATTTTTGTAAATTTATATTTAATTGTTCTAATTCTTTTTGTTTTTGAGCTAATAAATTAAGCCAATAATTTATATTTGTATTCGCTATTTTTTTATCAAAATTAATATATTTTAATTTCTCAAAAAGTTTGTTTTCATAATTTACAAAATTCTTTTTTATAAAATCTAATTTATTTTGAGTAATTTCTAATAATTTTTTATAATATAAAACTTGAAGTTTATCAATTGGTTTTTCTGAATTATTTAAAATATCAATTTTATTATTTAAAGAGTCTATTTTTTTAGGTAAAGTATCTTGTAAAATATCTAAATTTACAAGTTTTAAAAACTTATTTACATATTCATCTTGATTAGAAACTTTTGAATCAAAAGTTATAATCTCATCTTTTAATAAGTCTGTTTTTTTTACTAAAGTAACAGCAAAATTATAATCTGGTGATGTTTTTGTAATATTTTTTAAAATCTCACTTGAAGAAGATGCAAAAAGATATAAACTTATAAAAAAGATTACTAATTTCTTCACTAAAATTCCTTTTTTGTGAAATTATACAATAAAACAAATTAAAAATTTATTCTTACAAAACTATTTATACTCAATTTGTTTTTTAGTTTTTCCTATTATTTAGTTGACTTTTCTATTATTTAGTTGACTTTTCTATTATTTAGTAATATAATTTTTTAAGAGAGTTTAAGATCTGATTTATATTTCTTTAAATATAATAAAGATTATAAATTATACGACAATTCAAAGGGAGGAAAGTAGTATGAAAAAATATTTATATTTATTATCTACAATATCTGCTTCATTAATCATAGGATGTGGAGATAATAGTAGTGTTAGTGACCAAGATTACAGCTATGATACATCATCTATTTTTGGATATTCACAAAATGTTACATATAAAAATTATATAGTTAAAGCTGTTGATGACCCTATCATTCACGCAACAGTAACAGCTACAAATTGTGAAACATCTGAAGAAATAGGAGATGGAGAATATTTACTAAAAAAATGTGTTGCAAAACCATTGTATATAGAAATTAAAGATGGGGAAATCAAAGATAAAAATGTAACACAAACTTCTCCTTTGTTACTTAATGTATCAAAAACAGGGAAAGATGATGATTTTATTGTAACTCCTTTAACTACTATTTTAGCTAATGCAAGCGATGAGGACATTAATAACTTAGCAGATAAATTAGGTGTAAGCAAAGAAGATTTGTTTGATGCAACAAATAAAAAAGTAAAAAATCTATTACCAAAAGTAAATTCTATTATAATTGCATCTAATTCAGGAGGTGCTATTACCAATAAAATGAAATTTTTAGAAGTAGTCAAAAATGAAGTTATAAATAAAATAGATAGTAATGGAAGTTTAAATGTTAAAAATGTTCTTAAAGATGTTAAAAAGAAATCTATGAATAAACCTCAACTTTTTGGATTAGTAATTATGGATGATCCTGATATAAATAATGATGATCCATTAAAAAGTTTATCAAGTTTACAAAATTCAAACAAAGTTAAGTTATACGGATTAGTTTTTGACAAAAGTTTTGAAGCAAATATTTCAATAAAAGATTTAGATGATACAAATAAAACATTTGATAATATTAAAGCAACAAGTGATAAAAATGGTGCTTGGAGTTTAACAATAGATGAAAATAAAACAAAAGGCAGTTTATATTACACAATTATGAATGAAGATAATCTTTTACAATTAACAGCTGTAAAAGATAATAATAGTTCTATTAAATTAACTTCAACTATTACTACAAAAAAATTAAAATCTCTTATTCAACAAAGTAAATTAATTTCACCAACTAAAGAGAAAAATTTAATTATTTCAAATATTACTACTGCACAAGATGCTATTTTAGACGAAAAAGGTGCATTAAATTCTAAATCTTATGAAAATAATTTAAGCGAACTTAGAGTTTATTATCAAGATAAAGTAGTAAAAGCAGCAGCTGTTATAAAAAGTGTTATTGATGAAAATGCTTCTATTAATGATAATAATGCAAATGATACATATGAATTAGTAAAAAATAGTATTTCAAATGTTGATAATGCAAACTTAGATATAAATACATCCGTAGTAGATTATAATTCTACTAGTTTAGAAGATAATATTACTAATGATACAATTCTTTCTCATCAATTAAATGATATATCTAACAAAAAAGTAGAAAATTCTGATCAAGAACAAAAAGATAAATTTCAAGAAATGGCTAAAAATTCAGGATATGTATTCTATAGACTTCTTGCATATTATAAAGAAAATAAACCAAAAACAGATGAAAACTTTGTAAGAGAATATACTAAAATTATTGTTTATCCATCTCATTATAAAACTAAGACTTGTTATTTAGAAAATAATTCAACAGATGACTGGAATTGTGATAAATCAAAAATTATAGAAAATAATTCTAATTTTAGTTCAGGTGCTTATGAAGTAAATAAAGATAACCATACTATTATTAATTATAGCTTAGACTTTAATTCAAGTTATCATGTAAATCAATTAAACAAAAATTATGATTATTATGGTGTTATAAAAAGTGAAACTGATTCCATATCAGGAAAAGTTACAACAGAACCTATGATTTTAGTTAATAGTTATGATGTAGTGGATGCACTTAGAAGATTACCTAAAGAAGATAATAATACATTTAATGAGTTAAAAAATGAAGTTAAACCATATGATAAAAAAAGTGATATTAATTATGCTTTAAATAGATGGATTAAAGATTTCATAGATAATGTAGATAGTTATTTTGATAATGATAAAAACTAAAAAGGAGACAAAATGAAAAAAATATTACTTATTTCAAGTTTAGTAGCTGTAAGTCTTTTTGCTGCTAATGATAGAAACTTTGATGGATACAGTTATTTTGCAATAGGAGTTCAACATTTTGAATATAATGAAAAATTTATTTATACATTTAAAAGTGTATATGTTGGTAAAAATGGAAAAACATATCCAGCAAATTCAAATGTAGCAGTTAAATCAAGACTAAATGTAACAAATCCTATTTATTTAAGTGGTGGATTGATTAAAATTAATAAGAAATGGGATTTATCAATGGATTTTACATCTACTCTAAAACCAAATAAAACAACAGAAAAATGGTTAGATAGAGGAGATGATTCTACAATTGTTTCAAATAATGCAACTATTATGAGTAACTCTATGAAATTTTTAATGCAATATAAATTAACTAATCTCCATAGAATTACTTTTGGTTTTAATTATTTTTTAAATACATTCAAAAGATATAATGATCCAGATGATAGTGGCTCACAATATTTAGTAGAAGAAACTGCTTCATCATTAGTTTTAAATGTAGGATATTGGTTTGAAAGTAATACAGCAGCACTTGATGGTCTTAGAATAAAATTCAATATAGAAGGTGGATTACCTATTTATGAAAATGTAACAAATACAGCTGCTCCATCTTTAACTTTTGATAATACCGATGGATATGATTTTGATACTGGTCTTACTGTAAGTTATCCTATAATGAAAGGTATAGAATTAGGATTATTTACAAATTATTCATATATGTATAGAGATGGGCAAACTAAACATTCTGATGGTAAAACAATTGTTTGGCCAACAAATATAACTCAAAGTTTAAATGGGGGATTGCAAGTAACTTGGAAGTTTGATTAAGGAGAAAAAATGAAAAAATCAACGATTATTATGTTTGTCGCATCAACTCTTTTCGGTTTTGAATTTCAACCATTAGGATTTACGGCAACAGGAATGGGAGGAGCTGGTGTAGCAAGTGCCAAAGGAAGTACAGCACTTTATTACAATCCAGCTCTTTTAGCAAAGCATAGATACACTGCTGAATTTTCATTAGGTGTAGGTATTGGAGGAAGAGAATATAATTTAATTAATAGAATAGATCAATTAGCTAATAAAGATGATTTAAGTAATACTATAAATCATATTGCAGATAATGCACCTAAATCTGGTGCAAATAAAGCTGGTGGATATGATAAAAAAATGCAAGATTCATTGGAACAATTGTATGCACTTTCTCAAGGAAATGGATTTTCTATACAACCAACAGCAGAATTTGGTGCACAAATGGGAAATTTTGGTTTAGGAATCTTTGGTTTAGGAGATTTAACAGCTCAAGCAATAGTTGATAGACAACATTTATATGTAATTGTAAAAGATACAAAAAATGATAGTGGATATTATTATTATGATCCCAAAAAAGATACATATGGTGCAAGTGATAAAGATCTATATAATAAATATTCATTAGAATATGCTCTTGATAATAATTTAACTTATATTAATGTTAATGGTATAGGTATAGCAGAAATACCTGTTGGTTATGCTCACTCTTTTGATATTAAAAATTCTACTTTAAGTGTTGGTATGGCATTAAAATATATGCAAGGAATTACCTATCAAAATAAAATAGAAATTGATTCAGACAGTAATGAATTAGATAATTCGTTAAATGATAATCAAAAAACATCTAGTAATTTAGGTGTTGACTTAGGATTATTATTGAGTGCAGATAAAATCAATATAGGACTTGTTGGAAAATATTTAAATTCTCCAAAATTTAAATATTATAATGGTAGTGAATATAAAATAAAACCAATGGCAAGAGGTGGTATAAATTTAGAACTTACAAGTTGGTTACAATTTGCAATGGATATTGATTTAACTACAAATAATACTGCTATTAAAGATTATAAATCACAATATATAGGCGGAGGTTTTAATATTCATCAAAGTTGGTTTAGTATAAGAGCAGGTGCTATGAGAAATATGGTACAAGATGAAGAAGGTACTATCTTAACAGCTGGATTAGGACTAGGTCTTAAATGGTTTGAATTGGATGTAGCTGCACAAGCTGCCACAAAAAAAGGTACTTATGATGGAAATGATGTACCAAGATATACTAAAATTAATTTAGCACTTATAAGTAAATGGTAAAAAACTAATAAAAATCAAAATTAGTTTTTTCCCTATTTATTATAATAGGCTTCTTGCAAAACTAAAATTATGTAAAATAAAGAATGGAAAAATATAAAAGAGTATAAAAAAGCAGAAGAAGAGAGGGGAAAAGGGCATAAGATAGGAGGGAGAAAGCCTAAATTAAGTGAAGAAGACAGAGTACTTTTTATGCTTGAGTATTATCGGGAATATAGAACATTAGCTCATATGGGAATAGACTATGGGATAAGTGAAAGACATGCTTCAAAAATAGTGAGAGATGTAGAGAGTGTATTGATAAAATCGAGACCGCTTCATAATTTGTGTAAGCCCTAAAAACCCCACTACAGATATTTCTCTAATCTTTCGTCAAATATTATAGCAAATTGAGAGATAATTTCAGCCCAATTTGATATAGATTTTTGCCATTTTTTTGAAATATCTTTATAAACTAAATAAACAAGTTTTGTTAATGAAT
>JAUUDM010000019.1 GCA_030826765.1 Nautiliales bacterium | reverse complement strand
ACTGTTTATGATGTTCAGTCTCTTAAAAATTCATTAGAAATTCAAAACTTAGAAGTAGAAATTCAAAAATATAATATCACTCTACAAAAAATTGATTTATATTTTGATGTGAATGAAAAATAATTTTTTTCATTCTCAATTAGATAAAACACCTTTATAATCAGGAGAAAAATGTTATGATAAATAGTCAATCCAGAAAAACAGCACCAATCCATATTTTAAGGTAACATCAACTAATAATTTGGTATAATTTCGACCAATAACATATAAAACAAGGCTAACTTTCTGGTCGAAATACAGGTGAAAATATGCAAAAAAATCTTTTTTATGGTTCATTGATGGATATGTTAGATACAAACAATCCATAGAAAAATTATTTTTAATTTCTTGGAAAATTCCTCTAAATTAAAATAAGAAAAATTATTAAAAATTAGTTTTTTCAGGATTGACTAATTATATTAAATTTATTAGTAGGAGAAAAAAATGAGATGGAATTATGAAAAAGATATAAAATATGATGAAATAGATAAAGATTCAATAAAAGATAATAAATATCTTTTTAAAAATTTAGTTATTGCATCATTTATTGAAATAACTTCAGATGTTTATGATATGAATTTGTCAAAATTTTATGAAGGGGATGAAGAAACAGTAAATTGGTTAAATAATACTTGGGAAAAAGAAGAGATTCAACACGGTGCTTCTCTTAAAAAATATATAAACAGAGTTTGGCCTGAATTTGATTGGGATAAACATTATGAAACATTTAGAACTAATTATTTACCATTTTGTAAAGTAGAATTTTTAGAGCCTACAAGAGCAAAAGAAATGATAGCAAGAATTGTAGTTGAGACTGGAACTTCAACTTTTTATAAAGCGATTGCAGGGTATGCAAAAGATATAAATGAACCTGTTTTAGAAGATTTAGCATTAAAAATATCAAAAGATGAGGTTTATCATTTTGAAATGTTTGAAAAAGTATTTAAAAAATATAAAGATGAAGAAAAATTATCAAGAACAGATATTATAAAAGTTTTATATGATAGATTAAAAGAGATTAATAATGAAGATGTAAAAATTGCTTTTGATACTGTTAATGATGATAATGAAAATTATGAAAAATTTTTAGAAGATACTAAAAAATTAGCTAAAAAATATTATCCATATAAAATGGCTACTAAAATGTTTATGAGACCGTTAGGACTTAATTCTATGATAGAAAGTGCAATTGCTTCTACTATTTCACCTGCATTTAGAATTTTAGGAATTGGATAAAAGTAATTTATTTTACTTTTTTCTTTTTTTTATGTTATAATTTTACTAACTAGTAAGTAAGGAGAAAAATTGACTAAAAAAGAGGAAATTTTAGAAGTTGCAAAAGTTCATTTTGCAAAAAAGGGATATGAAAAAACTTCATTAGAGGATGTGGCAAAAGATTTGAATATTACAAAACCAGCTCTTTATTATCATTTCAAAAATAAAGAGATGATTTATAATTGTATTTTTAAAAGAGAATTTAAAAAAATAGATATTTCAAAAATTACTTCTTTAAAAGAGTATATTTTTACATTAGCTGATTTTTTTGAAAAAAATAGTGAAATTAGAAGAATGTTTTCAAAAGAACTTTCTTGTGAAGGTAGACATTTAGAAGATGAAACAATAGAAATAATTTCTAAAACTATCCAAAAACTAAAAGAGTTTATTCCACAAAATATAAATCCGTTTTTTATTCAAACAATGATTATGAGTGTTTTAATTAATTATAAAAATACTATTAATTTAAGAAAGAAAGTTGCAAACATAACTTGTCTTAATCCAGAAATAAAAGATATAAAAGAGGATTTATACAAAATGATACAAAACTATATAATAAAAGGAGAACAATGAAAAAGTTATTGTTGATTCCACTTGTTGGACTAGGATTGCAAGCTACAACTTTGACTCAGCTTTTTGATGCAGTTCAAAAAGCACCGGAAACGCAAATAAATGAGGTTATAACTAAAAATATGAAAATAAATAAAGAGAGTGTTAAATCAGCTTTATTTCCAAAAATAAGTATAAATGCAAGTATTGAACATTATAATCGAGATATGTCATTAGTGCCTTTAACTCCGACAGAATCTAAAAAAGAACAATTAAATAAAAATTCTCTTCCTTTTGGGCAAAATATTGCAAAAGTTGGAATAGGGCTAAGTGTGCCTATTTTTGTAAAAGAAATATATGAAAATAAAAAGAAAATGGAAGATTTAGTAAATGCTGTAAAATTAAAATCTAAAATAGATTTACTAAAAAGAGATGCACTTTTGATTGGATTATTAAGTAATTTTAGTTATTTAGAGAATTCAAAAATGGCATTAAAATCAAAACAATTTTCAATTAAAGAAACGATTAAAAGTATTAAAACTGGAGTAGATGCAGGAGCAATTCCTGAGTTTAATCTAATTAGACTTCAAGATGCATTAACTCAAATAGATATAAAAATATCTGATATAGAAACTAAAATAAATTCTATAAAATCAGAAATTTATAAACTTACAAATATTGTAGTTGATTATCCAATGAATATAACATTTACAAATTATCAAAAAGATGATTTTTTTGCACTTCAACCAATAGAATGGACTATAAAAGCTGATGAAAAAAATGTAGATGCCCAAAAAGCTGTAAGATGGTATCCAAAACTATTTTTAAAAGCGAATATTTCAAAAGGTTATGTAAAATCATATAATACAGATGATATAGATGAAAGAAATATAGCAAATATTGGCCTTTATTTACAATGGAATATTTTTGATAAAGTTGCAAATAAAGATATTCAAAAAGCAAAAATTGCTTTAATCAAAGATAGATTAAATTTAATAAAAACTCAAAAAGATTTAACTGCTGAGGCAAATAAATTTACTTATGATTTAGTTTTGATTAAAAAAGAGATAGTTTCAGCTAAGAAAAGTATAAAACTAAAAAAAGAACTTTTAAAAAGTGCAAAAATAGCATTTAGCAATCAAGCGATGACTGTAGATGAATATTTAGGATATGAAACAGATTTATCAAATGCAAAAGCAACATTAGCAGGATTAGATGCACAACTTAAAGAAACAGTAGCAAATTTAGTGTTTATTTATGGAAATGATTTTAAATCAATATTTAAGGAGCAAAAATGAAAATTATAAAAGGACTTATAGCGTTATTAGTAGTAGCTTTATTGGTAGTAGCGGGTGTTAGATTAGTAAAAAAAAGAAAAGCAGAAGATACTCACCAAAAAACAGCAGTTATTTATCCAATTAATGTAAAAACAGTTACACCAAAAGTAGAAAATAAATCGTTGACTTTACCATATTTAGCAGAGGTTAAAAATGATAATATTTCTATTATCAATACAAAATTAACAGGGAAAATAGAATGTATTAGAAATTTAGGTGAAAAAGTAAAAAAAGGGGAAGTTGTTGCAAAAATTGATGCAACTAAACTTAAAACTTCTTTAGTTTCAATTGATGCAAATATTAGAGCAAATAGAACTCTTTTAAATACTTTAATTTCAAATCATAAAAGAACTTATAAACTTTTAAAAGCAAAAATTGCAAGTAAAGAAAAATATGATAATGAAACTGCTCAAATTGAAGCAATAAAAGCAAAAATTTTGGGACTTAAATCAACTAAAAAATCTATTTTAAATGATTTAACTTATGCAAATATAACGTCACCAGTTGATGGAATTGTAAGTCATAAATTTTTAAGTAAAGCTGATAATGCATTTGCAGGAAAACCACTTTTACAAATTACTCCAAAAAATGGAAATTATTTAGTAGTAACTTTACCAAAAGAAAAAAAAGAGATTATTTATAAAAATAAAACATATCCGTTAATCTCACTTAATACAACAACTAATGGGATTAAAACTTATAAAGCTGATGTATATGATAGAAGTTTAGTAAATGGAGAAAAAGTAAATGTAAAAGTAGTTGAATTTAATGGAAAAGCTACAATTTTACCTTATAAAGCAATTTTAAGTCTTAATAATAAAAATTATGTTTTAGTGGTAGATGGAAATAGAGCGACTCCAAAAGAAGTAACTGTTTTAGCAAAAGGAAGCGAAGGTGTTGCAATTAAAGAAAATATAAATACACCAGTAGTAGTAGCAGAACCTGATATTTTACTTGAACTTAAAACTGGACATCCAATCAAAGTGGAGGAGTAAAAAATGTTTGATTTTTTTTATAAGAGAGGTTATTTAACAACCGCTATAATTCTTGGGCTTTTTGTCTTTGGAGTTATAGGTCTTGTTAAAATGCCTAAAAATTTATTTCCTGATGCAAATAGACCAGAAGTTGTAATATTTACAACTGTTCCAGGAGCTCCAGCAAATGTGGTAGCTACAACAGTTTCAAAACCTATAGAAGAAGAGATGGGAACTTTAAGTAATGTTTTTGAGATTAAATCAACAAATGTTCCAAATTTCTCAATTGTTCACGTTATTTTTCAATACTCAAAAGGATTAAATGCAGCAGCAGTTGATGTTAGTAATGCGTTAAATAGAATTAAAGCTAAACTTCCACAAGGCTCAACTCCATCTATATATTTAGTTGGGGATTTTACAATGCCGGTAGATGTATTTAGTTTAAGTCCAAAAAACAGTAATATGAGTTTGGATGAGGTTAGAAAAATAGCAGATAGTTATATAAAACCAAAACTTTTAAATAATTCAAATATTGGAAATGTAGAAATTTTTGGTGGGTATCAAAGTGCTATTATGATACAAATTGATCCAATTAAAATGCAAAAATATGGTATTAGTTTAGACTCTTTAATCAATGTTTTAAGAGCTACAAACAGAGATGTTCCTATTGGATTTATGAAAACAAAAAATAGTTTTATGACTTTAACATTTTATGGTGAAAAAGATGATGTTAAAAAACTTCAAAATATATTTATAAAACCAAATATTAGACTTGGTGATATTGCAAAAATAAAATGGAGTTATCAAACAAATAATACAGCTTATATTGGAAATGATACTCCTGCTATTGCTGTATCAGTTCAGAGAGCGCCAGGAGGAAGTGTACTTGCGACAAGTGACGCGGCAAGAAAAATTATGAAAGAAATAGAAGCTAAATATCCAAATATAAAAGTAACTATTTCAGATACTCAAAGAACATTAGTTGAAACCTCAAACTCAAATATGCTTGATGCTTTAAGAGATGCAATCGTTTATACACTTTTAGTATTACTTATTTTCCTTGGAAACTTTAGAGCATTAGTAGCGGCGGCTATATCTATTCCGATGGTATTTTTTGGAACTATTGCATTTTTATACCTTACAGGTGCTGGGTTAAATATCGTAATTTATACAGCGATTATTTTAGCTCTTGGTATGCTAACAGATGACGCGGTTGTTGTGCTTGAAAATATTGAAAGACATCTTGAAGAAAATGAAGATTTAGAAAGTGCAATTTATAATGGAACAAAAGAAGTTTTAAAACCAGTATTTGCAGGGACTATTTCAACTATTGCAATAACATTTCCTTTAATGTTCGTTGGAGGTTTTCCAGAGACTATTTTTAAACCATTAATTGAAACACTGATTGTTTCACTTTTGATTAGTTACTTTTTATCAATTACTTTTATACCTAAATTATCTCAAATGTTATATAAAAATGGTGCTGGTAAAACTAAAGTAGAAAATTTCTTTGAAATGTTATATCAAAAAACAATAGGAAAACTTGTAATTCCATATCTTGGAGTTATTAAATTTTCAAATGGTAAATTTTATCCACTTAGAAGAATGTTAATTATTGCCGTAGCTGTAATTGCATTAGTTTTGAGTGTAAAAAATATTATGCCAACTATTGGAAAAGATACAATGCCTCCGATGGATACAGGTATTATGAAAGTTCATTTAGAATATTCATCAAACTTAAATGCTGATGAAGCAAAAAATAGATTAAAACCATTTTTGGCGTGGTTAAATAAACAACCTTGGCTTGAAAAAAGTTCAATCCAAATCGGGACTGAAAAAGGTGTGCTTTCTCTTGGTGGTGGAGGTGCTGGAAATAGTGTAAATATGACTATTATTGCAGTTGATAGATTCCACAGAAAAGAGAATATTTGGCAAATGGAAAGTGAAGTTAGAAAAGAATTAGCAAAATTAAGAGGCGTTAAAAAATTAGCAGTATTTGATTTTGGTGCGACAGCACTTTCAACTATTTCAGCACCTCTTGATGTTCAGTTAAGGAGTGAGCATTATGCAGAACTCCCAGCACTTTCTCATAAAGTAGAAAAAATACTTTATAATATTGGCGGATTAAAAACAATTATGACAAGTTGGGATAAAGATTTCCAAGAAGCTGTTATAAAAGTAGATAAAAACAAAGCTTTATCGTATGGAATTACACCAGCAGGAATTGTTTCTCAAATAGCACTAAAAGACCAAGTAGCGACAGTTAATAGTGATTTAAGTAGTATGAATGTTCAATTTGTTAGAGTTAGATTTGATGGGGATTTTGCTAAAAATTTAGAAGCACTTAAATATTTACCAATTCATACTCCAAAAGGAAATATTCCATTAAGCCAAATAGCAACAATTACAAAAGGTTTCACTTATAATAAGATTGAGAGAGATAATTTACAATATGCTATTGATGTAGAAGGATATAGAGCTACAAGACCAGTTAGTAAAATAACTGCGGATGCAGACGCACTTTTACATAAAAATGGAATAACTAATTATTATCAAACTGGAGATATTAGTGCAATGAATGATTCTTTTAAAAGAATGATAAAAGCAATTGCTATTGGTATTGTAGTTTTAATTATTACAATGATGGTTGTTTATGAATCAATAAGACTCTCTTTAATTATGATTTTAGTATTGCCACTTTCTATGATTGGTGCAGCGTGGGGAATGCTTATTATGCATAAACCTTCTTGTATGCCAAGTTTAGTGGGAATATTGCTTCTTTTTGGTATTATTATCAAAAATGCAGTTTTATTAGTTGACTTTTATAAAGCATATGAAGCAAGTGGAAAAACTCCATTTGAAGCAGCACTTGAAGCAATTAGAGTTAGATTTAGGCCAGTTATGATGACTGCATTTGGGACAATTGCAGGTATGATTCCTATTGCACTTGAACAAGCAGTAGGACTTGAAAGACTTTCACCTCTTGCAGATGTTGCAATTGGTGGCCTTTTAATAGGAACTTTATTAACATTGATTTATGTACCAATGCTTGCATATGTAACAGACCCGAGAAACAAAAAAACAAATCCAATTGAAAAATTGGAAGAATAAATTAAATAAAGGAAAGAAATGTATAAATTAGCAACACCCAAAGGAAACAAAGAAGCAAGAGTTAATGTTGAAGAGTTTATAACTCTTTTTAATAATGATGAGGCAGTTTTAGTTGATGTTAGAATGAGTTTTGAAAAAAAAGTGTGGAATTTGCCTTTCGCACTGGATATTCCAGCTGATAAGACAGAAGAATTATTAGATACTTTACCAAAAGATAAATTAATCGTAACGGCTTGTCCTACACAAAACCGCTCACCTTTTGTAGCAATGTATCTTCAAACACAAGGATTTAATGCCAAATATTTAGAGGGTGGCTTATCGAAATTAATGGAAAGATTAAAAGGTGGAAAAGCAAAAGATTTAAGTTTAGGTAAATAAAATGTATGAAGCTTGTTATCCGATGGAAGAAGGGAAAATATTACACGAAGAACACACTGAATGGCCTCTTTTTGAGGTTACTATTTATGGGACTAAACTTGAAACTCTAAAAATTTCAAAAAGACTTATGTGTAGTATAAAACATTTACCACTTAGACTAACTGTGCATTATGAACATAGTACTGAAAAAGCAATTGAAGCAGGAATTGCGAAAGATCCTACAATAGTTTGGAATGGAAAAATTATTATAGAAGGTTTAATTCCAGCAGAAGAGATTACAGAAATTTTTGAGAATTTATTAAAATCTTGTAAATAAAGCAAAATAAACTTTATATAAAATTATCAATTATAAATGAATATTAATATATTTTTGTTGTAATTGTTTTAATAAAAAATTTTGTGATATGATTTTATTTAGGTAATATTATTTTAAAAAAGGCTGAGTAGATGAAAAAGGTAGTTTCTATTTTATTGATAGTTTTATTTTTTGTAGGATGTAATAATAGTTTTAATCACACAAGTGATAGCAATGGTACGAATATTGAACCATTATTTCAACAAATTAATGTAGGTTTTCCAGCAGGAGGTCTTGATTTTACAGATGATAATAACAAAACAGCTTGGATTGATGGAACAGATTTTGTTTTGGATTCTAATATAGAAAATTCTCTTATTTCAAAACATATTTATAAATATAATTCATTTTCTTTTTATAATACTCAAAAGTATTTAAAAAATTCTAAGTTTTCCATTTTTTGGTTAGCAAAAGGATGGGATGAAAGTTGGTTTAATGTAAATAAAATTCAACTTGCTATGAATAAAGGTTATATTCCTGTATTTAATTATTGGTATTTTGGTGATAATTTGATGAGTTTTCCAACAGATGATGAAATAAATAAATATTATGATAATGTACAAAAAGTGTCTTCTTTTTTTAGTAAATTAAAAGGTAAAAAAGTACTTATTTTGGAACCTGAATTTAATAAAGATTCTGTACTTTCAAGTGAAGAAAAAAGTAAAAAATTTGCTTCTATAATGTCTAAAGCAATAGATATCATAAAATCTGATAATAGTGATGTTTTATTTTCTCTTTGTATGACTGATACGGGAGATAGAGGAGAAAATCAACAATTATCAAAATGTGGGTATGATAATTGTGCATTAGGAGATAAATATGAATGGAATAGATCGGATAGAGTTTATAAATATTTATATAAAAAGTTAGATTTCATTTCATTTCAAGAATTTGTAGCTCAATTTACTAGAGACCCACAAAATCCTGGTACTTGGGATAATCCTATACCAATTAGTTATACATCAGAAGAAGTTGGTATTAAAGATTTAAATAAAAGAATAATTAATTTGAGTAAATTTTTACATGATAAATATAAAAAACCAGTTTTTTTACCATATATGGCAATAGCAAGTGGTGTATGGAATGATAGTAATGATGATGGAAATGTTACTGAAGATGAAATAGATAAAAATGGATGGAATAAATACATATCTATGATTTATAAAAATCTTAGAAACGATAGAAAAGAACTTTTAAAAAGTGGTCTTTTTGGATATGCTCCAATGTCTTTGATTGATCATCCAAGACACGATTATGGTGGATATCAATTTGGTATGCAAAATGAGTATCATTTAGGAATTATGAAAACAAGTGCGAAAGATGAAATTGATAAGCATCTGTTTGGAGATTTGATGCCAAAAGGCTCTAATGTTTTAGATTATATTTATGCACCTACAAAAGAAACTTATATAAAAAATGTGAAACTTAATGAAAATATATGCGAAAAAGAAAATTTAGAAAATTGTGAAAAAATAGCAACAACTAAATTGAATAATTATTATGATATGACTATAGAAAAAACTCAAAAAGAGAAAAATAGTAGTGCAATTTTAATTCCACTTTATTCTTATCCAAATTGGTATGATAATGATTATGTTTGGAAAAAAGTAATTGATATTAAAAATAAATATAAAAATAAAAGAATTGTTGCTATAATAAATCCAAATAATGGACATTTTAATGATATAAATAATGATTATATCCATGGAATAAAAGATTTAGTAAAAGCACATATAGAAGTAGTTGGATATGTTTATACAAGTTATGGAAATAGAAATAAAGATGATATTTTTGAAGATTTAGATAATTGGAATAAACTTTATAAATTATATGGAATTAGAGGAATATTTTTTGATGAAGCTTCAACTAATGTAGATAAATTAGATTTTTATACAAATATTACAAATTATGCTAAATCAAAAGGATTTTATTTTAATATTTTAAATCCTGGTATTACAACAGATCAAATTTATATTGATTCTGGAATAGCAGATATAATAGTTAGTTATGAGAATGATTATAAAAGTTTTAAAGATTCTCCACCAAAATTATATAATAAACCTTCATTTTTAACATCTCTGGCATTTTTAGTTTATAAAATGGATGGAAATAAAACTGATGAACTTTATAATTTTGCTAAAAAGAAAAGATTTGACTATTTTTATTTTACAGAAGATAATGATAGTAATCCATGGGATAGTGTGTCAAAATATTTAGAAGATGAAGTAAAACAAATAAATAATTAAAATAATAAAAATTGGTATTAAAAATTGGAGTTATCTTAGTTGTAATTATATAAAATTTATTAGAAGAAATAATATGACATTAAAAAATTATTATAATGTAAACATGAGAGAAGAAGGTATGAATACTTTAATGAGAAGTGTTTATATGTGGATGATGATTGGACTTTTGGTTTCAGAAATTACAGCTTATGATACTCAAAAAATAAAACAAATGGGCGATGAAATGGAAACAGAAGGTGAAACAAATATATCAAAAATAGCTGTAATTGGTGCATCAGAATTATACCTTGATTTAATAAATCTAATTCTAATGTTATTAGAATTTTTTGGAGTTCAAAAAAGATGAGTAAACATAAAAATAAATTTAATACTACAAAATATATTAAGTTAAGTTTGATATATTTTGTTTTATTTGTAGCTGTGTTTGGACTTATTGATTATTATTCTTTGATGTCATTTAATTTTATATATTTTATTATTATATCATTTGTGTTGGCAATTATAATAGCTTATTATCATATTAAATACAAAAAACACGATCATATAGATGATATAGCAGATGAAATTTGAAAAAAAAAATTAATAATTTTCTCCATAATATTTATATAAAATCAATAAATGGTATTTTTGTTTTTAAAAGTAGTGAAAAATTAGCATCTTTTTATAATATAAATTCTATAGATAAATTAATTCGTAATGAATCTTTAAAAGCAGAAATTTGGGGATTTGTTACAGGTTTTGGAGGTATTCTTTTACTTCCTATTACTTTACCGGTTAATATTGTAGAGGTTATTTTTATCCAAATTAGAATGATTAGTGCAATTGCTAAAATAGGAAAGTATGATTTAAATGATGAAAAAGTTGCAATGTTGGTTAAAAGCTGTATAATTGGAAACTTTATAAAAGAGATTTTAAAAGATATCTCTATTAAAGAGAGTGAAGTTGTTGCAAAAGAAGTTATAAAGAAACTTTCAGCTGTAACTATGGCAAAAGTTAGTTCTAGAATAGAGTTTAGATTAGCAACTGATGTTGGTAAAAAAAACAAGTTTTAATCTTAGTAAATTTATTCCTGTAATTTCTGTAATAATTGGATTTATAATAGAAAGTTTATCTACTTTTTCAATAGGATATGTAGCAAAAGATATATTTATTTTGAATAATATAAATGAAAATATAAAAAAAAGAAATAATTTTTTACAACTTGTTATAATTTTGAGTATAAATGCAATAGCAGTTATTGTAAATAAAAAAGATATAGATGAAAATATATTAGCATTATTTGAGAGTTTAGGTGTTAAATTAAGGACAAATTAATATTTAAAGAGCTATCGGTGTAATTGATAATATAAATATTTTAACAGAAGAAATAAAAATTAATCTGTATTTTGATGTAAAAAGTAATATTTACTTTTTGTTTACTATATTTTTTTATACTTCTATTACAAAAAAACTTAAAGGATGAAAAAATGAAAAAATTAGTATTAGCAGGAATGATTGTAGCGACATCTTTATTTGCTGAGTCACCAGCGAATAATCAAGATCAAGTTAAAAAGTGGCAACATAAACCAATGAAAAAACATCATAGAATCCATAAAAGAAATTTTATGAGTTTAGTTAGACATTTAGGAATTACGCCAGCTCAAAGACAAGAGATTAGAAAAATTTTTAGAGAAAATAGAAAACATAGAGTAAAACATCAAAATCCATTAGCTCTTAGTATTAAAAATGGAAAGTTTGACAAAGCAACTTTTATTCAAACAGAAGAAAATAATGCTCAAGTACATATTAAAAAAAGAGCAGAAATAATATCAAAAATATATGCTATCTTAACACCAGCACAAAAAACAAAAATAGAAGCACTTATAAATGCAAAAAGAAAAAAATAAACAAATTTTAATGATAGAAGATGATGAAGAGTTAGCAGAGATAATTTCTGAAACTCTTTCATCTTATCAAATAGATATTACTAATTTCCCTACTCCAAAAGATGGAATAGAATCTCTTAAAACAAATATTTATGATTTAGTGATTTTAGATTTATCTTTACCTGAAATTGATGGACTTGAAGTTATAAATAAAATTAGAGAATTTAGCAACATTCCAATAATTATTTCATCTGCAAGAGGTGAAATTGAAGATAAAAGTATTGCTTTTGAAAATGGTGCTGATGATTATCTTCCAAAACCTTATGATTTAAGAGAATTGGTTTTACGAATTAATTCTAATATCAAAAGATATCAAAAACCTTCAAAAATTTATGAAATAAAAGATAATGAAATTTTAGAATTTGATAAAACTCTCAATTTAACAACTGCTGAATATAATATTTTATCAACTTTAATCCAAAATAGAAATAAAATTATTGATAAAGCTCAATTAGTTTATAATTTTGAAAGTGATTTGAAAACAGTTGAGGTTTTAATAGGAAGAATTAGAAAGAAACTAAAAAATGACTGTATAAAAACAGTTAGAGGAATAGGGTATAAGTTTGTTTGTTAAGAGTCTATTTTTTAAAATAAGTTTTCTATTTTTTATGATGTTTAATTTAATAAATTATCTTTTTTATGAAATTTATGCAAATAAAGAAAAGCAAATAATCCAAGATAAAAATTTTAGATACCAAAAAGCACTAAATTATTATCAAGAATATAAATTTTACAAAATTGATTATAATCAATTTACAAATAATATGACTACTTTAGAACTTAAATATATTGCCAAACCTACAAAAAATGACAAAATTTATTTTAAAAATTCACTTACTCCATTTAGTTTTGAAGATTTAAAAAAATATGAAAATTCAATAGTTTATTATTTTTTACTTGATATGATTTTTATACTTTTTTATCTTTTTATTATTTATTCACTTTTACCACTTAAAAAAGTTACTAAATTTATAACCAAAATTCCCACAAATGAAAAATTAAATATAAAAGCTTCTACTGAAATAGAAGAAATAGTTGATACTTTAAATAATACTTCTGAAAAAATTATCTCTTTAAATGAGAGTAGAAAACTCTTTTTAAGAAATATTTTTCACGAACTTTTAACTCCAATTACTAAAATAAAACTTACAATAACTCTTTTGGATAATGATAAACAAAAAATTAGAATTGAAAATTCTGTAAATAGATTAGAAGAGGTTATTAAGTCACTTAAAGAATTGGAATTAATTACAAGTCAAAATATAACATTAAAAAAAGAGAATTATTCTATAAATGAGATTATAAATAAAAGTTTTGAAATTTCTTTATCCAAAATTGAAGTTAAATTTCTTGATGATTATAATCTAGATGTAGATATTTACTATTTTTCAATTGTCTTAAAAAATTTAATTGATAATGCTATAAAATATGGACAAAATCCTAAAATAGAAGTTTATAAAAATAAAATAGTTATTTTAAATGAAGGTGAAAAATTGCAAAAACCATTTGAAAATTATATAAAACCATTCAATCACGAATATGAAAATTCTTATAAAGGATTTGGACTTGGATTATATATTTCAAATGAGATTATAAAGTTACATAAATTTAAATTAACATATGAATACAATCAAAAAAATATTTTTATAATTTGGTATAATTCTATAATAGAATAATAATAAAGGAATTTTTTATGCCAAAAAGAGAAGATATAAAGACAATACTACTTATTGGTTCAGGGCCAATTATCATAGGTCAAGCTTGTGAATTCGATTATTCAGGGGTTCAAGCTACAAAAACATTAAAAGAATTAGGATATAGAGTTGTTTTAATCAATTCAAATCCAGCTACAATTATGACTGATCCAGAATTTGCAGATAAAACATATGTTGAGCCAATTACTCCAGAAGTTATTTCACAAATTATTAAAAAAGAGAATATTGATGCAATACTTCCTACAATGGGAGGGCAAACTGCGCTTAATGTTGCTATGGATATGTATGAAAAAGGTATGTTAGAAGGTGTTGAATTTTTAGGTGCAAATCCAGAAGCAATTAAAAAAGGTGAAGACAGAGAAGAATTTAAAAAAGCAGTCGAAAAAATTGGTCTTGAAATGGCAAAAAGTTACGCTGTTAATGATTTAGATGAAGCGATAAATGTAGCAAAAGAGATAGGATTTCCTATAATTGTTAGAGCAAGTTATACTCTTGGTGGACTTGGAAGTGGTGTTGCTTATAATATGGATGAGTTCAAAGAACTTGCAAAAATCGGTATTGAAGCATCTCCAATTAATGAAATAGAAATTATGGAAAGTATGCTTGGTTGGAAAGAATACGAAATGGAAGTTATCAGAGATAGAAATGATAACTGTATTATCGTTTGTTCAATTGAAAATTTTGACCCAATGGGTGTGCATACAGGAGATTCTATTACAGTTGCACCTGCTTTAACTCTTACAGATAAAGAGTATCAAAAAATGAGAGATGCTTCTTTTGCAATTTTAAGAGAAGTTGGAGTAGATACTGGTGGAAGTAATGTTCAATTTTCAATCAATCCAAAAAATGGAAGAATGATTGTAATTGAAATGAATCCAAGAGTTAGTAGAAGTAGTGCGCTTGCATCAAAAGCCACTGGTTATCCTATTGCAAAAGTAGCAACTATGCTTGCAGTTGGATTTACACTTGATGAAATTAAAAACGATATGACAGGAACTGCTGCAAGTTTTGAGCCAGTAATCGATTATGTTGTTACAAAAATTCCAAGATTTACATTTGAAAAATTCCCAAAAGCAGACTCTACTTTAACAACTTCAATGAAAAGTGTTGGGGAAGTTATGTCAATTGGTAGAACTTTCAAAGAATCAGTGCAAAAAGCTTTATGCTCACTTGAAACTGGACTTGATGGTTTTGAAAAAATGAATATTGATGAAGATACTCTAATCAAAGAACTTAGACGTCCTAATGAAGATAGAATTTTATATGTGGCTGAGGCGTTTAGAAGAGGCATGAGTGTAGATGAAATTTATGCTATAAATCAAATTGATAAATGGTTTTTATATCAAATAAAAGAATTAGTTGAATTTGAAAAAGAGATTGATATTGAAATTTTACAAAATGAAGAAAAATTGAGAAAAGCAAAAACTTATGGATTTAGTGATAGAATGATTGCTAAATTAATTAATGAAAGTGATGAAGCAGAGCTTAGTGAAACTGATATTTATAATGCAAGAAAAAGAATGAATATTGAACTTGATTATAATGAAGTTGATACTTGTGCAGCTGAATTTGCTACAACTACAAGCTATTTATATTCTTCTACAAATATTACAAAAGAAGTTCCTTTGAGAGTTAGTAGTATAAAAGATGATAAAAAAGTTTTAATTCTTGGTGGTGGACCAAATAGAATAGGACAAGGAATTGAGTTTGATTATTGTTGTGTTCACGCTGCATTTGCTTTAAATGATATGGGAATTAAAACAATTATGTATAACTGTAATCCTGAAACAGTTTCTACAGATTATGATACAAGTGATGTTTTATATTTTGAACCTATTGATTTTGAGAGAGTTAGAAATGTAATTGAAAGAGAAAATCCAGATGGTGTAATTGTTCATTTTGGTGGACAAACTCCACTTAAACTTTCAAAATCTTTAACTTCTATTGGTGCGAATATCATTGGAACAAGTGCAAAAGTAATCGATACTGCAGAAGATAGAGAAAAATTTAGTGTATTTATTGAAAAATTAAATTTAAGACAACCAGAAAATGGAACTGCATTTACAAAAGAAGAAGCTTTTAAAATCGCTCAAAAAATTGGATATCCAGTATTAGTTAGACCAAGTTATGTTCTTGGTGGAAGAGCAATGAGAATTGTTTATAATGAAAATGAGCTTAAAGAATATATGGATGAAGCAGTTAGTGTAAGTAATGAAAGTCCTGTTTTAATTGATAAATTTTTAGATAGAGCAATTGAGCTTGATGTTGATGCTATCAGTGATGGAAAAGAGGTTTATATTGGTGCAATTATGCAACATATTGAAGAAGCAGGAATTCACTCAGGTGATAGTGCTTGTAGCCTGCCAAGTGTGAGTATTAGTAAAGACAAATTAAGAGAGATAGAAGAAACTACTAAAAATATTGCTTTAGGTCTTGGAGTTAAGGGACTTTTAAATATTCAATATGCACTTCATAAAAATCAAGATTTATATTTAATAGAAGTTAATCCAAGAGCAAGTAGAACAGTTCCATTTGTAAGTAAAGCAACAGGAATTCCTCTTGCAAAAGTTGCTACAAGAGTTATGTGGAATCTTAAATTCAAAGATGAAGGTGTTTTAAAAGAAGCATTAGAATTTTATGATAACTATAATATTGTTACATTTGATGGAAATGTTTATAAACCACAATTAAAAAACCATATAGCAGTTAAAGAAGCAGTTTTTCCATTTAATAAGCTTCCTGGGGCTGATTTGATTTTAGGACCTGAAATGAAATCCACAGGTGAAGTTATGGGAATTAGCTCTAGTTTTGGTGAAAGTTTTGCAAAAAGCCAAGAAGCTTGTAACAATATTTTACCTAAATCTGGAAAAGTTTTCATCTCTTTAACGGAAATTGATAAAATTTTTGCAGGTGAAATCGCAAAAGAATTAATTAATTTAGGATTTAGTATTGTAGCAACTCGAGGGACTTATAAAGCAATAAAAGAAGCAGGAATTGAAGCAGAATTAGTTCTTAAAATTAGTGAAGGTCGTCCAAATATTGTTGATTTAATTAAAAATGGGGATATTTCTTTAGTAATTAATACAAGTGATAATAAAGCAAGTAAAGATGATGCAAAAATTATTCGTCAAGAAGTATTATCTGCAAATATTCCATATTTTACAACTATTGCAGCTGTAAAAGCAAGTATAGAATCAGTTAAATTTTTACAACAAAATAAATTTAATGTAAAATCACTTCAAGAATATCTTTCTGAATAACCTTTTTGGTTGTTCTGATTAAAAAATAGAGATGGATTCAAAAAAAGTTTATTTAGTTCAAACAAATACAACAGTTGGTTTTTTATCTCAAAATTTAAATAAATTAAACAAAATAAAAAAAAGACCTCCAAATAAAAAATTTTTAAAAGTCGTAAACAGTTATAAATTACTTCCACGAGTTCCTAAACAATATAGAAGAAAAGTTAGAAAAACTCCAAATAAGATAACTTATGTTATAAATAATGAAGCTTATCGTGTAATTAGTGAAAAAAATCATAAATTATTTTTGGATAAATTTACTTGGATGTATTCTACAAGTGCAAATGAAAGTGGAAAACATTTTGATGAAAAATTTGCTAAAAGCAAAGCAGATATTTTTGTAATAGATAATAGAGGTTATTTTGAAGCAAAACCTTCACAAATTATAAAACTTTATAAAAAAGGATTAAAAAAATTAAGATGAAAAAATATTTTTTAATTTTATTAGTTATTTTATTTACCGGATGTTCTTATAAAACTACACCAGTTGAAGTGGCTTTTAAAAAAGATAATTTTGCTATAAATGACCAAGGATTTCTAAAAGAAAATGCTTTTGCTAAAAAAATAGAAGTTTATCAGGTGGGAAATTTGGCTTTTGTATTTACTATAAAAAATAATTCAATTTGTATAAATAATAAATGTTATAATAAAACAATGTTTATTAAAGAGTTAAATCCAAACTATCCAAGTAATTTATTTGAAATCATTCTTTCTCATAAAACATTCAAAAATATAAAGGTTATAAAAATAGAAAATGGATTTATTCAAACTACAAAAAACTTTTTTTATAAAGTTACCGAAAATAAGGTGCTTTTTAAAGATAAACAAAAAAAGTTTCTATTTTTAGTAAAAAAATTATAAAAAATTCTTGACATAATAAAAAAAATTATATATAATTCCACTCCACAAACACAGTGAAAGAAAGTTGCCGATGTAGCTCAGTTGGCTAGAGCAGCTGATTTGTAATCAGCAGGTCGCGGGTTCGAGTCCCTTCATCGGCTCCATTTAAACAAGCGTTTGACCAGTATAATAAAGTACAGTTTGGTAGAGTTCCCGAGCGGCCAAAGGGGACGGACTGTAAATCCGTTGGCTCTGCCTTCGAAGGTTCGAATCCTTCCTCTACCACCACTTTAAATGCGGGAGTAGCTCAGTTGGCTAGAGCGTCAGCCTTCCAAGCTGAGGGTCGCGGGTTCGAGTCCCGTTTCCCGCTCCATTTAATGAACTGGGAGCTTAGTAGTTTAATCTCATTAGTTATCACTACTAGAGAAAATCCCAAAACACATTTTATTGTTCAAAATGAACATTGTTGCAACAGTGTTTTTATGCCCATATGGCTCAGTGGCAGAGCACTTCCTTGGTAAGGAAGAGGTCAGCAGTTCAATTCTGCTTATGGGCTCCACATTAGTGGAGCTTGACCTAAAAAACTAACAAATTTTAAAAAAGGATACAAAATGGCTAAAGAGAAATACATAAAATCTAAACCACATGTAAACATTGGTACAATTGGTCACGTTGACCACGGTAAAACAACTTTAACAGCTGCTATTTCTGGTGTATTAGCACTTTCATTAGCATCTGATACTAACAAACTTAGTGATTACGATCAAATCGATAACGCTCCTGAAGAAAAAGAAAGAGGTATTACAATTAATACATCTCACATTGAATATGAAACTGAAAATAGACACTATGCTCACGTTGACTGTCCAGGACATGCCGATTACGTTAAAAATATGATTACTGGTGCGGCTCAAATGGATGGAGCTATTTTAGTTGTTGCTGCAACTGATGGTCCTATGCCTCAAACAAGAGAACACATCTTATTATCAAGACAAGTTGGTGTTCCATATATCGTAGTATTTATGAACAAAAAAGACTTAGTTGATGATGAAGAATTATTAGAATTAGTTGAAATGGAAATTAGAGAACTTTTAAGTGAATATGAATTTCCAGGTGATGATACTCCTGTAATTGCTGGTTCAGCATTCCAAGCTCTTGAAGAAGTTAAAGCTGGAAAGCTTGGTGAATGGTCACAAGATATTCTTGATTTAATGGCTGCAGTTGATGAATATATCCCAACTCCAGAAAGAGATACTGAAAAAGATTTCTTAATGCCAATCGAAGACGTTTTCTCAATCTCAGGAAGAGGAACAGTTGTAACTGGTAGAGTAGAAAGAGGAACATTAACAGTAGGTGAAGAAGTTGAAATCGTTGGATTTAGACCAACTGTTAAAACAACTGTAACTGGTATTGAAATGTTCAGAAAAGAACTTGATATGGCAGAAGCAGGAGATAACTGTGGTGTTCTTTTAAGAGGTATCAAAAAAGAAGACGTTGAAAGAGGACAAGTTCTTGCAAAACCAGGAACAATTACTCCACATACAAACTTTGAAGCAGAAGTTTATGTATTAACAAAAGAAGAAGGTGGAAGACATAAACCTTTCTTTAGCGGATATAGACCACAATTCTATATTAGAACAACTGACGTAACAGGAAGCATTACATTACCAGAAGGTGTTGAAATGGTTATGCCTGGAGATAATGTAAAAATGTCAGTAGAATTAATCGCTCCAGTTGCACTAGAAGAAGGAACAAGATTCGCTATCAGAGAAGGTGGTAGAACTGTTGGTGCCGGTGTTGTAACTTCAATCAGTAAATAAGGGTTTCCCCTTATTTTTATAAAGGTATATAAATGAGAGATATTATCCATTTAGCGTGTGATGAATGTAAAAGAAGAAATTATCACACAACAAAAAATAAAAAACTTCATTCTGAAAAATTTGAAGTAAAAAAATATTGTAAATGGTGCAATAAACACAC
The DNA here is from genome assembly GCA_030826765.1 of Nautiliales bacterium. Lineage (GTDB taxonomy): Bacteria > Campylobacterota > Campylobacteria > Campylobacterales > JAADDX01 > JAUUDM01. The sequence continues at coordinate 12,047 of JAUUDM010000019.1, read as the reverse complement.
TATTCATAAAGAAGCAAAACTTTAAGTTTTGCCCCTCTTTTTTAAGCTATTAGTTTTAATAGCTTAAATGAGCGGGAGTAGCTCAGTTGGCTAGAGCGTCAGCCTTCCAAGCTGAGGGTCGCGGGTTCGAGTCCCGTTTCCCGCTCCATTTACATTTAAACACTTATATAGGGGAGTAGCTCCAATGGTAGAGCGGCGGTCTCCAAAACCGTTTGTTGTGGGTTCGAGTCCCTCCTCCCCTGCCACCAATTTTTGGAAGAGGATTATTTATGGATAAATTCATCGAATATTTTAGAAATGCTAAAATTGAAATACAAAAAGTTATTTTCCCTACAAGTAGAGAAATAAAACAATCATTTATATCAGTTTTCGCAGTAGTTACTGTTGTGTCATTATTTTTGAGTCTTATTGATGTAATAATGTCAGCAATATTAAAATCAGTTTTATAAGGAAAATTATGTCTAAAAAATGGTATGCTATTCAAAGTTTTGCAGGAAGTGAATTAGCTGTAAAAAGAGGAATTCAAAACTTAATACAAGAACTTGGATGGGAAGATAAATTAGGTGAAATAATTGTTCCTACTGAAGAAGTTATTGATATTAAAAATGGTAAGAAAAAAATTACAGAAAGATGTATTTATCCTGGATATGTTTTTGTAGAATTGGAAGATTTAAATGAAAATACTGCATTATGGCAAAAAATTCAATCTCTTCCAAAAGTTGGTGGATTCATTGGTGAATCTAACAAACCAACACCATTATCAAAATCAGATATCGATTTAATAATCGAAAAAGCTCAGCAAAAAGCTGCCCCTAAACCTAAGATTGCTTTCGCTCATGGTGAAACAGTAAGAATAGTTGACGGGCCTTTTGCAAACTTCACAGGTACTGTTGAAGAATATGATATGTCTCAAGGTAAACTTAAACTAAATGTAACAATTTTTGGTAGAAGTACACCAGTTGAGATAGCTCATACTCAAGTTGAAAAAATTATATAAAAGGATAAAATATGGCAAAAAAAGTAGTAGGAGAATTAAAACTACAAATACCTGCTGGTAAAGCAAATCCATCTCCACCTGTTGGACCTGCATTAGGTCAAAGAGGTATTAATATTATGGAATTTTGTAAAGCATTTAATGAAAAAACAAAAGATTTAATGGGATATAATATTCCTGTTGTAATTACTGTTTATGCAGATAAAAGTTTTACATTTGTAACTAAACAACCTCCAATGACTGACTTTATAAAAAAAGCAGCTGGAATTCAAAAAGGTAGTGACAATCCACTTAAAAATAAAGTTGGAAAACTTACTAAAGAACAAGTAAAAGAAATTGCTGAGAAAAAAATGCCTGACTTAAATACTAAAGATGTAGAACAAGCAATGAAAATTGTAGAAGGTTCTGCAAGAAGTATAGGTATTGAAATCGTTGACTAAATAAAAATAGACCACATTTTAGTGGAAGCAAAATATGCGAGGAGAAAGAATGAAAAAAGTATCTAAAAGATATGCTGAATTATTAAAAAAGATAGATAAAGATGTTTATTCATTGGATGAAGCAGTAGAAAAAGTAAAAGATTTAAAATCTGCTAAATTTGACGAAACTGTTGAATTAGTGTTAAAACTTGGAGTTGATCCAAGACATGCTGATCAAATGATTAGAGGTAGTGTTGTTTTACCACACGGAACAGGTAAAGATGTAAAAGTAGCTGTATTTGCTAAAGATAAAAAAGCTGAAGAAGCTAAAGTTGCAGGAGCTGATATCGTTGGATTTGAAGATTTAGCAGAAGATATTAAAAATGGAAACATTAATTTTGATATCTTAATTGCTACTCCTGATATGATGGGACAATTAGGAAGACTTGGTAGAATTCTTGGACCAAAAGGTTTAATGCCAAATCCTAAAACTGGAACTGTAACTATGGATGTTGCAGGTGCAGTTAAAAATGCAAAAGCTGGACAAGTTAACTTTAGAGTTGATAAAAAAGGTAATATTCATGTTGGTATTGGAAAAGCAAGTTTTTCAGTTGACCAATTAAAAGATAATGCAAAAACTTTTGTTGAAAAAATCAACAGAATGAAACCAGCAACAGCAAAAGGTAGATATATTCAAAAAGGTGCTATGTCATTAACTATGTCACCATCTTTGAATTTAGATACAGCTGAACTTATGGATATGAAATAAAAATAAAATTGTGATATAATTTCACACTTAATCTTAGACTGAAGAAAGTAGGTGGCGAAGCCTTAATTCCCTACCGAGGTTTTTCCAGTCGGAAAGGAGGAAAAAAATTTGAATAAAGAAAAAAAACATGAAGTAGTTGAGCAATTAACTGCAGAATTTACAAAAGATGCTAGTATTTTTGTATGTGATTATAAAGGTTCAAAAACAAAAGACCTTGAAACACTAAGAAATGCTGTAAGAGAAGCTGAAGGTAAAGTTCAAGTTGTTAAAAATAATTTAGCATCAATCGCATTAAAAAATAATGGAGTTGAAGCAAATTATGAAGATAACAACATCTTTATCTGGGGTGAAGATCAAATCACTCTTGCAAAACTTGTTGTAAAACATGCAGAAGCACATAAAGATGCATTTAAAGTAAAAAGTGCAGTTATCGAAGGTGAAGTAAAAGACGCAGATTATGTTCTTGAAGTATCTAAACTTCCGACTAAAGATGAATTACTTGGAATGGTAGCTTATATGATGAAAGCACCACTTACAAAAATGGCATTTGGATTACAAAATTTAATAGAAAAAAAACAAAATAACGAGGAGGAATAAACCCATGGCATGTACAGTTGAACAAATTTTAGAAACAATCGAAGGTTTAACAGTTAAAGAATTAAACGAATTAGTAAAAGCATTTGAAGAAAAATTCGAAGTAAGTGCTCAACCAACAGTAGTTGCAGGTGCAGGAGCAGCTGGTGGTGAAGCAGCAGCAGAAAAAACTGAATTTGATGTTATCTTAAAAGATGGTGGAGCTAAAAAAATCAATGTAATTAAAGTAGTTAGAGCTGCAACTGGTCTTGGACTAAAAGAAGCTAAAGCTGCTGTTGATGAAGCACCAACAACAATCAAAGAGGCTATCTCTAAAGAAGATGCAGAAGCACTTAAAGCTCAATTAGAAGAAGCTGGTGCAACAGTAGAAGTTAAATAATTTTAATTTCTTTTAAATCCACATTTTGTGGTCTTTTCCTTTTGGGAATTGTTTTAATTAAAACAAAAAATATAAAAATAAAAAACTCGCGAGAAATATACTACAAGGTATGCCAATGTTAAATCAACTAAAATCAGCAAACAGACTAAGATTAGACTTTTCAAAAATTCCTCAAGTTCTAGATATGCCAAATTTATTAGAACTTCAACAAAATAGTTTTAAAAATTTTTTAAATATAAATGATGCAAGTAAATCAGGAATAAATAAAGTATTTAAATCAATTTTTCCTATCCATGATGGACACAATAAATTAACACTTGAATATGTTGACAGTGAATTTGGGACGCCAAAATATACTGTTAGAGAGTGTATGGAAAAAGGACTTACTTATTCTATTCCTATGAAAATAAAAATAAGACTTATTTTACACGAAAGAGATGAAAAAACTGGTGAAAAAATAGGTATAAAAGATATAAAAGAACAAACTTTATTTATTAGAGATATTCCTTTAATGACTGAGCGAACAAGTTTTATTATCAATGGAGTTGAAAGAGTAGTTGTTAATCAATTACACAGAAGCCCAGGGGTAATTTTCAAAAAAGATGAAGCAAAAGATTCTAAAAAACTTTTATATTCAGGACAAATTATTCCAGATAGAGGAAGTTGGATATATTTTGAATATGATGTAAAAGATACACTTTTTGTAAGAATTAATAAAAGAAGAAAAGTTCCAGTAACTATTCTTTTAAGAGCTTTAGGATATTCAAAAGAAGATATCATTAAACTTTTTTATCCAATAACAACTATAAAAATAGAAAATAATCAATTTTTAACACCTTTTGATCCTGAAAGTTTAGAAGGTAGAGTTCAATTTGATATTGAAGATAAAGATGGAAATTTAATAATAGCTGCTGGAAAAAGACTTACAAAAAGAAAAGCTAATAAACTTAAAGAAGAAGGCTTAGAATGGATTAAATATCCTCTTGAGACTCTACTTGAAAGATATTTAGCTGAACCTGTAATTGATCAAGTAACTGGTGAAGTTTTATATGATACTTTAACACAAACTAATGAAAACAGACTTAAAAAAATAATTGAATCAGGTGTTGATGAAATCAAAATTATTAATGATTTAGCAGAGGGTGTTGATTCTTCTATAATTAATGCATTTATTCAAGATATTGATGCATTAAAACTTCTAAGACAAACAGAAGGTATTGAAGATGAAAATGAACTTGCAAAAATAAGAATTCATAAAGTTATGAAACCAGGTGAGCCTGTAACAGTTGCTGCAGCTGATGAATTAATTCAAAAAATGTTTTTTGATCCAGAAAGATATGACCTAACAAAAGTTGGTAGAATGAAAATGAATCATAAATTAGGTCTGAATGTAAGTGAAGAAGTAACTATTCTTACTCATCAAGATTTAATAAGAACTATTCAATATTTAATAAAAGTTAAAAATGGTCAAGGACATATTGATGATAGAGACCATTTAGGAAATAGAAGGATTAGAGCTATCGGTGAACTTCTTGCAAATAAATTGCATGAAGGTTTAATCAGAATGCAAAAAGCTATCAGAGATAAAATGAGTAGTGTTGTTGGTGTAACTGAACTTATGCCTATGGATTTAATCAATACTAAACTTATCTCTGCAACTGTATTAGAATTTTTCTCAAGTGGGGCTTTATCACAATTTATGGACCAAACAAACCCATTAAGTGAAGTTACTCATAAAAGAAGACTTTCAGCACTTGGTGAAGGTGGTATTGTAAAAGAGAGAGCATCATTTGAAGTAAGAGATGTTCATCCAACTCATTATGGTAGAATTTGTCCAATTGAAACTCCAGAGGGGCAAAATATTGGTCTAATTAATACTTTAACAACTTATGCAAGAGTTAATGAACATGGATTTATAGAAGCTCCTTATAAAGTTGTAAAAGATGGTAAAGTAACTGATGAAGTTGTTTATATTACAGCTACTCAAGAAGAAGGGAAAGTAATTGCTCCAGCTTCTACTGAACTTGATGAAAATGGATTTATCAAAGAAGAATTAATTGAAGCAAGAAAAGATGGTGAAATTCTACTTCTTAGCAGAAATGAAGTTTCTTTATACGATTTATCTCCAAAAATGATTATTGGGGTTGCAGCAGGACTTATTCCTTTCTTAGAGCATAATGATGCCAACAGAGCCTTAATGGGATCAAACATGCAACGACAAGGTGTTCCACTTCTTACAGCAGAAGCACCATTTGTTGGAACTGGTATGGAAAAATATGTAGCACGTGATGCTTGGCAAATTGTTAAAGCAAAAAGAGGTGGTATTGTTCAAAAAGTTGATTCTAAAAATATTTATATTTTAGGTGAAGATGAAAATGGACCTTATATTGATCATTATAAACTTGATAAATTTATGAGAACAAACCAAAATACTGCTTTTGATCAAAAACCAATTGTAAGATTAGGTGAAAAAGTTGAGGCAGGAGATGTAATAGCAGATGGAAGTAATATGGACCAAGGTGAATTAGCCGTTGGTAAAAATATGATGGTTGCATTTATGCCTTGGCGTGGATATAATTATGAAGATGCTATTATTATTAGTGAAAGAATTTTAAAAGATGATGTTTATACATCAATTCATATTTATGAAAAACAAATAGAAGCAAGAGAAACTAAATATGGTGTAGAAGAAATTACAAAAGAACTTCCAGGAATTAGAGAAGAAGAACTTACTCATCTTGATGAAAGTGGAATTGTAAAAGTAGGAACTTATATTAAACCAGGAATGATTATGGTTGGAAAAGTTTCTCCAAAAGGTGATGTTAAACCAACTCCGGAAGAAAGATTAATTAGAAGTATTTTTGGTGAAAAATCTGGACATGTTGTAAATTCTTCACTTAAAGCAGGTGCATCACTTGAAGGTGTTGTAATCGATGTAAAAGTATTTACTAAAAAAGGTTACGAACAAGATGAAAGAGCAAAAGCTGCTTATGCAGAAGAGAGAGCTCAGTTAGAAGAAGATTATCAAAATAAACTTGATTTAATTGATAGAGAAGAAGTTTTAGCACTTACTTCACTTTTAGCTAGCTCTGAATTAGAAAAAGATGTGGTAGTTGCTGATACAACTTATAAAGCAGGAAGTAAAATTGATGCTGAGACTCTTAGAGGAATGAATAAGTTTTTACTTTTAGCCGTAGTTGATAAATATTCAGATGATGTTAAATCTAAATTTGAAGATATTAAAAATAGATTCCAAAAAGAAAAAGAGAGAATCAGAAGTGATTATGAAGAAAAACTTGAAATAATTGAAAGAGATGATATCTTACCAAATGGGGTTGCAAAAGTAGTTAAAGTTTATGTAGCAACTAAAAGAAAACTTAAAGTCGGTGATAAAATGGCCGGAAGACATGGAAACAAAGGTATCGTTTCAAACATAGTTCCTAGAGAAGATTTACCATATATGGCTGATGGAACAACTGTTGATATTATCTTAAATCCATTGGGGGTTCCATCAAGAATGAATATTGGACAGATTCTTGAAGTTCATTTAGGTTTAGTTGGTAAAAAATTAGGAAATCAAATCCAAGAAATTTTTGAATCTAAAACAAAAGACTATGTAAATAAACTTAGAGATAAAATGAAAGAAATAGCACTTGTAGCTAAATTTGGTCAAAAATATGCAGATTTCTTAGATTCTTTAACAAATGAAGAACTTTTAAAATATGCAAGAGATTGGGCTAAAGGTGTTAAAATGGCAACACCAAGTTTTGAAGGTGTTAATGACGAAGAGTTTAAAAAACTTTTCGAACTTGCTGAAATTCCAAGTGATGGTAAAGTTCAACTTTATGATGGAAGAACAGGTGAAGCATTAAAAGAAAGAGTAAATGTTGGTTATATGTATATGTTAAAACTTCATCACTTAGTAGATGAAAAAATGCATGCAAGAAGTACAGGACCATATTCATTAATTACTCAACAACCAGTAGGTGGTAAAGCACTATTTGGTGGACAAAGATTTGGAGAAATGGAAGTTTGGGCTCTTGAAGCATATGGTGCAGCGGCTAACTTAAAAGAAATGCTTACTACAAAATCTGATGATATTGAAGGAAGAAATGCAGCATACAGAGCCTTATCAAAAGGTGAAGATGTTCCAAATACAGGACTTAGTGAAACATTCTTTGTTTTAACAAAAGAGCTAAAATCACTTTGTATGGATGTAGAGTTTTATAAAAAAGGTGAAGAAAATGAGTAAAAATTTGGTAAAAATTGATTTAAATGAAGGAAGACCAAAAGATATTAATGCTGTTAGTTTTCAAATAGCATCGCCTGAAAAGATTATTTCTTGGAGTTATGGTGAAGTAAAAAAACCTGAAACTATTAACTATAGAACATTAAAGCCTGAAAGAGATGGGCTTTTCTGCGCTAAAATTTTTGGTCCAATTAATGATTATGAGTGTCTTTGTGGTAAATATAAAAAAATGAGATACAAAGGTGTTGTGTGTGAAAAATGTGGAGTAGAAGTTACTACTTCAAAAGTTAGAAGAGAGAGAATGGGTCATATTGAACTTGTTTCTCCTGTAGCACACATCTGGTATGTTTCAAACCTTCCAAGTAGAATAGGTACTTTACTTGATATAAAAATGAAAGATCTTGAAAGAATTCTTTATTACGAAGCATATGTTGTTTATACTACTGGTGAAGCTCCTGTAAAAAGAGGGGATGTTTTAACAGAAGAAGAGTATAGAAAACTTAATGATATTTATGGTGAAGATGGTTTTTATGCAGAAATGGGTGCTGGTATTATTAGAAAAATGCTTGAAGAACTTGATTTACCAGAAATATATGATGAATTAAAAGAAGAGATGAAAACTACAAAAAGTGCATCTAGAAAAAAAGAGATTATTAAAAAATTAAAAATTGTAGAAAACTTCTTAAATTCTGAAGATAATAAACCAGAATGGATGATTTTAAAAGTTATTCCAGTTCTTCCACCTGATTTAAGACCATTAGTGGCACTTGATGGTGGTAAATTTGCAGTTAGTGATGTAAATGATTTATATAGAAGAGTAATCAATAGAAATCAAAGACTGAAAAGATTATTAGAACTAGATGCACCAGAAATCATTATTAGAAATGAAAAAAGAATGCTTCAAGAAGCTGTTGATGCTTTATTTGATAATGGAAGACGTGGAAACTCTGTAAAAGGGGCAAATAAAAGACCTCTAAAATCATTATCTGAATTAATTAAAGGTAAATCAGGAAGATTTAGACAAAACTTACTTGGTAAAAGAGTTGATTTCTCAGGAAGAAGTGTTATTGTTGTTGGACCTAATTTAAGAATGGATCAATGTGGTCTTCCTAAAATGATGGCTTTAGAGTTATTTAAACCACATTTGATGGCTAAACTTGAAGAAAAAGGTTATGCAACTACAATTAAACAAGCTAAAAAATTAATTGAAGATAAAACAAATGAAGTGTGGGAATGTTTACAAGAAGTAGTTGAAGGTCATCCTATAATGTTAAATAGAGCGCCAACTCTACATAGAATGAGTATCCAAGCGTTCCACCCTGTATTAATTGATGGAAAAGCTATTAGACTTCACCCATTAGTTTGTGCTGCATTTAATGCCGATTTTGATGGTGACCAAATGGCGGTTCACGTACCTTTAAGTCAAGCTGCAATTGCGGAAGCTAAACTTTTAATGTTAAGTAGTATGAATATTCTACTTCCAGCAAGTGGAAAAACTGTTGCAGTTCCTTCACAAGATATGGTTCTTGGTATTTATTATATTTCTCTTACAAAAGATGGTGTAAAAGGTGAACATAAACTTTTCGCTAACGAAAATGAAGTTTTACAAGCATTTGCAAATGGACTTATAGATGTTCATGCAAAAATTAAAACAAGACTGAGAGGGCAAGTAGTAGAAACTACACCAGGTAGAGTTGTTTTAAGTTCAATTTGTCCTGAATTTGTTCCAATTGAAATGTTTAATAAAGTAATGAAGAAAAAAGATATTGCAGCACTTGCAGATTATGTTTATAAAATAGGTGGACTTTCTATTACAGCAAGTTTTCTTGATAGTTTAAAAGATATCGGTTATCAATATTCAACAAAAGCAGGGGTTTCAATTAGTGCAGATGATATTATTGTACCAGAAGAAAAAGCTAAATTAATTGAAGCAAGTAAGAAAAAAGTTATTGAAATTCAAAATCAATATAAAAAAGGTTTATTAACAGACCAAGAAAGATATAATAAAATTATTGATATTTGGACTCAAACTAATAATGAACTTACTGATAAATTAATGGAAATTATGAAAAATGATAAAAATGGATTTAACTCAATTCATATGATGGCAGATTCAGGTGCTAGGGGTTCTAAAAACCAAATTAGACAGCTTTCAGGTATGAGAGGTCTAATGGCAAAACCAAATGGTGATATTATTGAAACGCCAATTATTTCTTCATTTAAAGAAGGACTTAACGTACTTGAATACTTTATTTCAACACATGGTGCGAGAAAAGGTCTTGCCGATACAGCTCTTAAAACAGCAAGTGCAGGATATTTAACAAGAAAACTTGTTGATGTTTCTCAAAATTATAAAGTTACAATGTATGATTGTGGAACTCACGAAGGTATTGAAGTAAGTGAAATTAGAGATGGTGAAACACTTCTTGAAAAACTTGAAGATAGAATTAATGGTAGAGTTTTAAGTGAAAATGTTTATGACCCTATCACAAATGAAATCCTTTATAGTGAAGGAACTTTAATTGATGAAGAAAAAGCAAAAGATATTGTTCTAAAAGGTGTAAAAACTGTAAAAATTAGAACAGCTCTTACTTGCAAAGCTAAAAAAGGTGTATGTTCAAAATGTTATGGTTTAAACCTTGCAGAAGGAAGATTAGTTAAACCAGGTGAAGCTGTTGGTATTATTGCTGCTCAATCAATTGGGGAACCAGGAACACAACTTACACTTAGAACATTCCATGCCGGTGGGGTTGCAGGTTCTACGCAAGAAGAGAGACAAATTGTTGCTAAAAAAGAAGGTTATATAAGATTCTATAATATAGAAACTTATGCAAATAAAGATAAACAAATTATTGCAAATAGAAGAAATGCATCAATTTTATTAGTTGAACCTAAAATTAAAGCTCCATTTGATGGAAAAGTAGAAGTAGAAATTCATCATGAAGAAGTTATAGTTACACTAATAAATGGTGACAATATTAAAAGATATGCTTTAAGAAGAAATGATGTTGCAAAAGCAATAGAATTAGCTGGTATTAGTGGTAAACTAGAAGGAAAACTTTATATTCCTTATGAAGGTAAAGAAGTTAAAGCAGAAGATACTTTAGTTGAAGTTATTAAAGAAGGATGGAATATTCCTGAAAGGATTCCATATGGTGCTGAACTTAAAGTAGAAGATAATGAGCCAGTAGCTATGAAAACTGTAAGTACAGTTGATGGTACAATTAAATATTTTAGATTAGAAGGTGATTATTTAGCTGATATAGATGTTAAAGAAGGTGAAGAAGTTAATTATAAAGGACTTTTTGCTTTAATTATAGATTCTCAAGAAAGAGAATCAGAAAGACATTATATTGTAAGAGGAAGTAAAATAGTTGCTAAGCCAAATTCAAATGTTAAAAAAGGTGATGTAATTAGTGAACCTTTAAACAATGAAGATAAAATTATTGCTGAATGGGATCCATTTGCTAATCCAATTTTAGCAGAAGATAATGGAATTGTTCATTTTGAAGATATTATAGATGGTTTAACTGTTGCTGAACAATATGATGAGTTAACAGGTGAAACAAGAATTATGGTTAAAGAATATCTTCAAGGACATGAACCAAAAATTATTCTTGCAAATGATGCAGGTAAAATTTATGAATATAAACTTGAGCCTAAATCAATTATTCAAATAAAAGAGAGTGATAGAGTAAATGCAGGGGATATTTTAGCTAAAACTCCAAAAGAAGCAGCTAAATCAAGTGATATTACAGGGGGGCTTCCAAGAGTTAGTGAACTTTTTGAAGCAAGAAAAGCAAAATCACCTGCAATTTTAGCAAGTATAGATGGAACTGTTAGTTTTGGTAAAAAATTAAGAGGAAAACAAAGAATTGTTTTAACAACTGAAACTGGCTCTACATTTGAATATATTGTTCCAAATGATAGACAAATTTTAGTTCATGAAGGTGAATTTATTCACGCAGGTGAAAGACTTACTGATGGTAATATCAATGCTGCTGATATTTTAAGAATATTAGGTGAAAAAGCAGTTCAACAATATATTATTTCAGAAGTTCAAAAAGTTTATCGTGGACAAGAAGTTAATATAGATGATAAACATATTGAATTAATCGTTAATCAAATGTTAAGACAAGTTAAAATTATTGATAGCGGAGATACAAAATTCATTGAAGGTGACATTGTATCTAAAAAAAGATTTAATGAAGAAAATGAAAAAATATTAAAATTTGGAGGAGAACCTGCAATTGCTGAGCCAACATTAGTTGGTATTACAAGAGCAGCTATTTCAAGTGATAGTGTTATTTCTGCAGCTTCATTCCAAGAAACAACAAAAGTTTTAACGGCTGCAAGTATAGCAGGTGCTTTTGATTACTTAGAAGACTTTAAAGAAAATATTGTATTAGGTAGAGTAGTTCCAGTAGGTACTGGTATGTTCTTCCATAATGAAAGAAAAGTAGAATATTCTGTAACTAACGAAGCAGAATAAGTTTTTTCTTTTCTTTTTTCTTTTTCTAAAAAAAATTCCTTAATATTTAAAATTTTCCCAAACTTATAAAGTATAAATTTTTAATAAAAGCTTATTTTAATTATTTCTTTTTATATTCAAATAATTATTCTATATAAATATATATAAAATT
>JAUUDM010000047.1 GCA_030826765.1 Nautiliales bacterium | reverse complement strand
GCACAGGCTCTCAAAAACTCTCTTTCGAGGGGGAGTTGATAGATATTATTAAAGCCGATATACTCTCTATAGCAGTTGTAGCTATTGGACAGCAGCTTGCAGAGGTGACTTTGAGTGAGAGTGAACTGCGAGGCTTGCAGATAGGGGATAGGGTTACAGTAAGTACTAAGGCTTTTTCTGCGATGCTTGGGTGATTTTGGAGCGGGATAAACTAAGACAATTTGGACTATAATATTCTTTGAATAATTAGTTAGGTTAAAGTAGATAACAAAGGTTCACATATTATTTAAATAAAAATTTTAAGATTAGGATTACATGGATTTTTCAAAAAGTAAAATAGAAAATTTAATTATTCACGAAATTGGCAATAAGCTTAGAGATGAAAAAGTTTTTTTATCTGAAACTTTACAAGATATAAATGAGGAATTAGAAAATATTCTTTTGAATTATTTTCTAAAATCATTTATGACACAAAAAGACTTATATAAATTTTATCATAATTCTAATATTAATTTGAATGAAGTATTCACATATTCAAAACAAATATTTAAGACAAGTGATAAATCTTCATTCATAAAGATTTCCCAAGATATTGCTAAACACCTTTACGAATATACATTACATCCAAAAATCTCAAGAGGAGAGTTAATTGTCGTTGAAATATCTGATGTAATCATAAATAATGAAAGAATAAATTTAATAGGTATTTTCAAGTCAGATAATAAAGAAACTTTCTTAAAAGTTCTAAGAGAAGATACAAAGATTAAAATAAATAATGATACTGGTATAAATGTATCTAAACTAGATAAAGGTTGCTTAATATTAAATACTGATGAAACACTTGGATATACAATTCTAAATATTGACAATCATAGCCAAATAACTGATTACTGGACAAATAAATTTTTAAATTTAAAAATAGTTGATAACGATAACTACAAGACAAAAGAAATACTTAAACTATGTAAAAACTTTTCAAATGATGTTCTTTCTAGTAAATATGATAAAGATATAGAGTTTAATTTTAATAATGATTTTATAAATTATTTTGAAGAAAATACTCATTATGAGCTAAATAGCTTTAAAGAAAATATATTTAAAGATGAAAAAATAGAAAAAGATTTTTTTGAATACAGAAAATCAAACCAAAGTTTTTTTGATATCGATTTAAATGCTAAATTTGAACTAACTCAAAAAGATATACATAAAGAAAAAAACAAAATAAGAAACATCATAAAACTAGATACTAAGTTAGAATTAAAAGTTTTATTGGATAAAGAAAATGGAACTAAGAATCTTGAAAAAGGCTTTGACGAAGAAAAAGGAATGTTCTATTATAAAATATATTTTAACGAAGAAATAAACTAAGGATTAAGTAATGGGTGAGGCTTCAAAAAGTAGTGGAGAACTTGGTGAAAGATATGTTGAAAACTTTCTAAATTTAATAGGTTGGAGAACTGGTCAATCAAATGAGTCAATTCCTTGTATTGAGTCAGAGAAACATAAAAATCCAACTGCTAAAGGTGGTAGAAAAACTCATGGTATTGATGAATTATACACATATGAATCACCAATGGACTCAAATACTTTAATACATTCTGTAATGTCGGTAAAACATACAGATGATGTGTATCCTAACTCACCAAATAGTAAATTTAAAGAGCATATAGCAGATTTAGCATATGCTATAGAGTGCTTTATCGAATCTGAACTTATAGCTAATAATAGAGAAGGCTATGAAATAGAAAATGAAAAAATAGTTGGTGTTTTATTCTGGTTAAGTAGTCAAAGTCCAAAAGAAGCTTCTATTATTTCAAAAATCAAAAATCCAGTGTTAAAAGATGATTTGGTATTTGATAGAATTCATGTAATAGATAATGATAGAATTGAATTTATATCAAAAAGTATTAATATAATAAAAGAAAAATTTTCTTCATATAAATTCAGTTTTTATTATATAGATACACCGAATAATTTATCTGACAAAGAAAAACAATGTAGTGGAAATATATTGCCTATTGAAATGTTAAACAGTGATATTCAAGTATTTAAATTAGAAAAAGAAAAAGAAATTATTCTTGCAATTGTTGTTAAAGACAATTTTGATATAGAAAGTTTAAAAAGAATTTTGGGTTTAGCTCATAGAATAACCAATAATCTCACAAGTAATGTACAAATATTCTTTCCACAACTTGAGCATGAAAGACAAGATAATATAAACATTATTTCTAGGGTAAAAAATCAATTTAAAGATAAAGAATTTATTAATACTACTTATATTTATGGTTATGATTTAGGTTTTAAAGGAACTAATCAAATTATAGAAACTTCAAATGCAATTCCAAATGAAATAATTGAAGAACAAACTCTAGATAATGGAAAAATATTACCATATGGGGAACAATTAAGAAGTTTATTAAGCAATTCTCTCATAAGTCCAAGCGAATTAAAAATTTTACTTAGAGATAAAGGTATTTTTGTATGTGATCCAGTTAAAGAGAATACCATTCCTATACTAACTTCTATGCTTCTTAGTCCAGAAGAATTTGATATTTTAAAAGAGAAGCAAAAAACAAAGGAAGATAAAGAAAAAAGACATTCATCTAAATTCAAAACGGAACAAAAAGCAACCGTAGAAACATTAAAATCAGCACTCAAGAGTATTGATTTAAATGTTTTAGATAAACAAAAAATAAAAAACTATAAGTTTAAAACTCCTAAAGTTACCTATGAGATGAATAAAGAAAAGAATGAGTTAGTTTTAAATTATGAAATTGAAAGATATCAACGTAACAAATCATGGGATGAACAAACAAACTTTTTTAAAGGAAGTGTTGTCTTAGATTGTAATGGTGAAGAATTAGAAATTATTGCAAAAAATATTGCCACTTCAAAAGAAACATTAGAAATAAATCAGTTGATTATAAATCATACAAAATCTAAACTTATAGAAAATAATATTATTTCAAAAACGGCTAAAGAAGAAAAAATTTTAATGAATGATATGACTAATAAAGAAGTTTTAAAGTTTCTATTGTCATTTACCAATAATGACAACTTAACAGATATTGAGTTCATTGATATAATAAGTATAGATATTGAAATAGATGAAACAGTTACTTTACCAGATGAAAGTAAAATAAAATGGATGGAAAGCAAAATAAAAAAATTAAAGCTTGATGGTAGAAAAATAGAAGATATAGAAATACTTACTGATGATATAAATCACGAATATTTAAAATGTTGGGGCATCATTGCAGAGTTTAAATATGACAATATAAAAGCAAAAGGGACATCAGTTGTAGAATTTAAGTTTAACACTTTAAATAAAGGTGAATTTTTTATTCAAATTGGAAAATCTAAGTTTGATAAAAAAATTTATAAGCAGAAAGATATTGACCAGATGGTACTAAAAGACATTGATAAAATAAAATATACTATTCATAAAGAGATTATGAATAACAAAATCTAGAACCTAATACTAGAGATGTGGGTGAAGTTAAATGTATAAAATTGAAAATGACACTGTTTATATTATGGCTATTTTTGATTCTAGACAGAATGTAGAGGAGTTGTTGTTTCGAAAGTTATTAGTAAAATAGAGTAGTTAATAAATTATCTTACGACAATTTATTGACTATTGAACACTTAAAAGCCATGTAAAATCCTATAACTTTTTATAGATTTATAGTGCTTGAACCTTCATTTTTTTTAAAAAAAACGAAGCAAAAAAATCGGTGCAAAGTTGAGATTCTAGGGATAGTATTAGTGCTATTTCTAAAAATAGAAAACTCAGAGCTTCGCTCTTCAGACAGTTCTATTTTTTTAACGAAATAGCACTAATACTATCTTTTTCCTAGAATTTCAAATGCACCAAATTTTACAAGGATTTATTTCATCTCTTCCTTAGGGTATTATTTTCTTTTTTGTGCGATATAGAGACCGATTAATATCGTAATTCCACCTAGAATCATTTTAAAAGTTAGTTTTTCATCTAAAGCAATGATTCCTGCAATTGCTGTTATTAAGGGGACCAGGTAGATGTAGTTGCTTGCATTTATTGAGCCGATTCTCTCTATGCCTTGTTGCCAGAGTACAAAGGCTAG
>JAUUDM010000027.1 GCA_030826765.1 Nautiliales bacterium | reverse complement strand
TGTTGGGATTTTTATATTTTTACAATCTTTAACAAAAATTTTTACTACTCTTTATTTAGCAGTCTATTTAACCGATAATGGATTTAGTTTGTGGTATGCCACTTTTGCTATTTCAGTTTTACAATTTTTTGCAATAGTTGGGACTTTTTTAGGTGGATATTTATCGGATAAATTTGGGAAAAAAGAGATTTTATATTTTTCAACATTTGCAACTGGTGTTTCAATGATAGGATTTATATTTTTTTCTCATAGTTATATTATGTTTTTATTCTTATCACTTTTAGGAATTTTTATTTTTGCACCAGCACCTATTTTACTTGCATTAGTTCAAGATTTAAAAAGTGATAAACCTACATTTTTAAATAGTGTTTATATGACAATTAGTTTTTCTCTATCTTCACTAAGTGCTTTATGTTTTGGATTGATGGGTGATAAAATAGGGATGAATAAGGCAATAATCGTAGCGACTTTGCTTTCTTTTGTAGCATTTGGATTTGTTGGAGTTTTATTTAAAATAAAAAATAGATTTTAATTATAAGTCCTTTAAGGACTTATAAATTTAAAAGTATAAAAGCCTGAATAAGTCCAATAATGGCTCCTAAAAAGGCTCCAGCAATATTTATAAATTTAAAATGTTTATCCATTAAGCTAAATAACATATCTTCGAGTTTTCTTTCATCAAAACTATTAACTCTGTTTTCGACAATTTTGCCAATTTCAAGATTTTGTATGATTTTATAAGATTCATTTTCTAAAAAATTTATGGCTTCATTTTGTAAATTTTGTTTGATTTTTTCTTTATCTATTACTTTTTTAATATCAAAAATAGCATTTATTTTTTCAGCTAATAAATCCATATTTTCTAAAACCATATTTTTTATCATTTCTTCACTTATCATAGCAGTTGCAAAAGGAAATTTTGAAGCAATCATTTGCATTACAAAATTACTAATAGACTCAGCTATTTTTTGAGGATTTGTTTTTATTATTTCAGTGATATTTGGCATTTCAAATTCATCAATTTTAGCAGAAATCATATTTTGAATTTCTGTTTTAAATTTATCAGAAGTGATTAATTTATGAAGTTCTTCTTTATCAAGTAAATGATTTTCGACTACATTTGCTACATTTTTAGCTAAATTTGCTTTTTCTTTTGGTATTACCCCTTGTGGAATTATCGTTATATTTCCTAATTTTTTAGCTTTGTATGGTCTAAAAAGCATTTTTATAGCAATATAGTTTGTAATATACCCAATAATTGCACCCACAAAACTACTGATTAAATAAAACATCTCTTAACTCCTTTAAATTTTGTTTATTTCCTTGGATTTTGTAAGTGATTCCATCTAAAAAGTTTCTATCAATTACCGTGATATTATATTTTTTAAATAGATATTCACATTTACTTGCCATTTCATAATCTACATTTATATTTTCTTCTATTAACTCTTCAAATTCTACAAGGTTTGCATTAGCTACTGCCATATTTGCTGAATCGCTGTAAGCTCTGACTAAACCTCCAGCACCAAGCAAAGTACCACCAAAATATCTAATAGTTATAATTGCCACATTTATTAAATCGTGACCTTGTAAAACTTTCAGAGTAGGGCGACCACTTGTCCCTTTTGGCTCTCCATCGTCACTGCTTCCTTCTACAATTTGATTATATTCATTAAAATATCTAAAAGCAGTTACGAAATGTCGTGCCTTAGGATGAGAGTTTTTAAGTTCATTTAATTTAGTTTCAAACTCACTAAAAGGAATCAAAAAAGAGTGAAATTTTGATTTTTTCACTTCTAATGTATAGGCTGAAATAGAGTTAGTTGTTTTCATATCTTATAGAAATTGCTAAATTCTTAGAATTTTTGATACAATCATTGAAGCTTACACCTTTATAAGCATTTGAATTTAGATATAAATTATCTATTTTATTTGCTTCACTCATAATATTTTTAACGATTTCTAAATGTCCTACTTTATAGTTTGGAATTGCATTTTCCCATAATTTAAAAAATTCAAATTTAAGTGAATTTTTACCTATTATTTTTTCTATATCTTCTTTAACTATTTCGATGATTTCTTTTTGGCTTAACTTTTTGATTTTTTCAAATCTTTTTCCACCAATCATACATCGGATTCCATTACGATTAGGGAAAATATATTTATCCATCAAAATACCAAGTGTTTTAAGTTGAGTTGTAAGTATTCCAAAACTAACTGGTTCAATATCTCCACTAAATCCTACAATTGCAACAGGAGTATATTCAATTTTATTTAAATTTTCGGCCAAAATAGGGTATTTTTTTTCTACTATTTTTGCTGTGTCATATGCAGGAGTTGCTAAAATAATTTTATTATAATCATTTAATTCATCAAGAGAGATTATCTCTTTTTGAATAATATTTAATTCATTTGCTAATTTATCAATAAATTCACTCATACCATAATTAAAACTTGTAAGTTCTCCACTAGGATTTCCGCCTTTTTTCTTTTTAAGCATTCCTCTAAATAGACCGCCATACTTTTTTTCTAAATTTGCAATCTTTGGAAATGCTGCATTTATTGAAAGAGATTCAGGAGTTGAAGCATAAATTCCAGCTGTCATAGGTCTCATAAATCTCTCACAAAAAAACTCTCCAAGTCTTCTATTTACAAATCCACAAACACTTTCATCATCTTTAGGTTCTGGTTTTACAAAAAATTCTTTAAAAAGTCTAAATTTTGCACTCCAAGGTAAAACATCACTAAAAATAAAGTCTGCAGGAGATGCTGGAAGTTTATAAAGTTTATCATCAAAAATATATCTAATTTTTGAATTTTCATTTGCTTTAACTGTTTTAATATTTAGTTTTTCACATAGTTCTAATGTCTCAGGCGTGTTATCTAAAAATCCATTAACTCCTTCTTCAAATAAAAATTCATCTTTTTTAATTGTATGAGCTTTCCCACCAATTTGAGATTTTTCAAAAACATCAACATCTGCAAAATCTTTGAGATAATAAGCAGTAGCTAAACCGCTTATTCCTCCTCCTATTACTGCTATTTTCATTTTTTATACCATTCTTTTTAAAGCATTTTCAAATCTCATAAAACCTTCATCAATTTCTTCTTTTGTAATTGTAAGTGGTGGTAAAAATCTAATTACATTTCTTCCAGCTTTCAAAACTAATACTCTATTATTGTGAGATTCTTTGTAAATTATATCTTGAATTTCAGTCCCTTTACATTTAAGCCCTCTCATTAAACCAAGTCCTGTAACTTCTTCAAAAAGTTTTGGATATTTTTCTCCTATTTCTTTTAGTTTTTCTTCAAAATAGATGAAATTTTCATCAAGTTTTCCGCTATCTTTGTATTTTTCTAAAATATTTAAAACTTCAAGAGCAGCACTTGTTACTAAATAGTTACCTCCAAATGTGCTTCCGTGATCTCCTGCTTTTAGCACATCAACAGTAGTAAAAATTGCACCGATTGGCACTCCACCACCTAATCCTTTTGCCATTGTAATTATGTCTGGTTTGATTTCATATAAATTACTTGCTAGAAATTCACTTGTTCTATAGATTCCTGTTTGAACCTCATCGATGATTAGTAAAATATCTTTTTCTTTTAGGAATTTTGCTAATTTTTGCACTTCCTCTTTATCAAAAGCATAAACTCCACCTTCACCTTGGATAAGCTCCATCATAACTGCAACTGTTTTTTCATCAATTTTATTATAAATATCTTCTAAATTCTCAGCATATACAAATCCATCTGGATAAGGTCCGAAGTAGCTTTGATGCATTTTTTCTTGTCCTGTCGCTTTAACGGTTGTAATGGTTCTTCCGTGAAAAGAATTTCTTAATGTAATAATTTTATATCTTTTAATTTCTCCATCAATTTCACCATATTTTCTGGCTATTTTTAATGCACCTTCATTTGCTTCAGCCCCACTGTTTGCAAAAAATGTTTTTCCCTTTATTTCAGCTAACTTTGCAATTTTCTCAGCTAATTTTGCTTGCGGCTCGATATAATAAATATTTGAAATATGAGTTATATTTTTAGCTTGTTCACAAATAACATTTGCAACTCTTTCGTTTCCGTGTCCTACACTAACAACTCCAATTCCACTTGTGAAATCGATATATTCATTTCCTTTATCATCCCATAAAGTAGCATTTTTACCTTTTACAAAATTAATGTAATTTCTATTATATGTTGGTAATACATATTGTTTATCTAAATTTTCCATTTTTTCTCCTTAAGGTTATTATTTTCACTCTTCAATTAATTTAAATTCATTAAAATAGTCAGTATCTAATTCATCAAAAAAGAGTCCGATTTTATCAAATCCCAAACATCCTGCAAAAGAGATTAAATATCTAATAATTTCTTCATCATCTTCATTTATTAAAAAACTAACTTTTTTAGCATCATCAATTTTAGATAAAATATCAGCAATATCTGGTAACGTTAAGTTATTATCAATTAATGTTTGTTTGATTCTAACACCTTTTATTATATCCAAAAAATCTTCATAATCATCTCTTTTCTTAATCTCATCATCTATTAAATCAAAAACATATGCCATTCTATTTAAAAGTAAAGCAAATTGTAAATTTGCAGGTAAAGTTATATCAGCTTCTTTATTCCATCCAACTGTTAAATCACTGTTTTTTAAAAATTCTTTATTTTTATTTGTTATATATTCTTTTTTTTCTTTAAACATATTAAACCTTTTAGTATAATTTTATTTCGCAATTATAACAAAGGAAATAGATGTTTAGTAAAATATTAAAAACTTATTCTTCATCAAATGTTAAAAATGATGTTTTAAGTGGGGCAGTTGTAGCAGTAGCCTTAATTCCAGAGGCTATTGCATTTAGTATTATAGCTCATGTAAATCCACTTGTGGGACTTTATACAGCTTTTATTTTAGGGCTTATAACAGCTCTTTTTGGTGGAAAACCAGGAATGATTAGTGGAGCCACGGGAAGTGTGGCTGTTGTAATGGTGGCACTTGTTGCTACTTATGGAGTAGAATATCTGTTTTGGGCGACTATTTTAGCTGGACTGATACAGATTTTGGTAGGTGTTTTTAGATTGGCAAAATTTATTCGTTTAGTGCCTCAGCCAGTTATGTTTGGATTTGTGAATGGACTTGCTATCGTGATAGCTTTGGCACAACTTCCAATGTTTCACGGCGAAGGTTATCCGATGTATTTGTTAGTTTTGGCAACTATGGCAATTATGTATTTTTTACCTAAATTTACAACAGCAGTCCCAGCTGGACTTGTGGCAATCATTGTAATTACATTAACAGTTATATTTTTAAATATCGATACAAAAACTGTAGGAGATTTAGCAAATATTTCTGGTGGATTACCACATTTTCATTTTCCTTTAGCACCTTTGAATTTTGAAACATTTAAAATAATTTTACCTTTTGCGGTAATTATGGCACTTGTTGGACTTATTGAATCTCTTTTAACTTTGGAAGTTTTAGAAGAGATGAGTAGGGAGAGAGGTTATGGAAACAAAGAAGCTATTGCACTTGGTGCTGGAAATACAACTTGTGGATTTTTTGGTGGAATGGCTGGTTGTGCGATGATTGGTCAAAGTGTAATTAATTATACTTCGGGAGGTCGTGGAAGACTTTCAGGTGTAACAGCTGCAGTTTTATTGCTTCTTTTTGTTGTAAGTTTGTCTGAATATGTTTCTAAAATTCCATTAGCGGTATTAGTTGGAATTATGTTTATGGTAAGTATTGCGACATTTGAATGGGCAAGTTTGGATAGACTAAAAAGAATGCCAAAAGAGGATGCTTTAGTATTGTTTACTGTAACAGTGGTTACAATTTTTGCCGATTTAGCAATAGCAGTTATTATTGGTGTTATTATGTCAGCTCTTGTGTTTGCTTGGAAGCACGCAAAAGTCTATTATAAAACTAAAATGGAAGGAAATAGAAAAATATATCTTTTTGAAGGACCTCTGTTTTTTGGAAGTGCAAAAACATTTGTAGAAAGTTTTGATGTAAAAAATGACCCTGATGAGGTTGTTATGGACTTTAAAGATGTAAGAGTTATGGATAGCAGTGGAGTTGAAGCTATCGATAAAGTTACAAAAAAATATAAAGAAGTAGGCAAAAGAATAACAATTCGTCATTTAAGTCCAGATTGTAGAGATTTATTAAAAGAGGCAGGGCCTTATTGTGAATGGGAAGAAGATGACCCAACTTATAAAATAGTTAGACCAGATGTGTAATATGTAACAAATAGTAACATATTTAGATACACTTTATAGGAATTTCAAAAAAAGAGTATTTTTCTCTTATTTAAAATAAATTATGGTTATAATTATTCAAATGTTATTTTAGAAGGAGAAAATATGGCAAGAGTTGTCGTAATAGGAGCTGGTATTTCAGGACATACAGCTGCTATGAATTTAAAACATAAACTTGGTAGAAAGCATGAAGTTATAGTAATTTCACCAAATTCAAATTATCAATGGGTTCCATCAAATGTATGGGTTGGAACAGGGCATATGAGGGCTGATCAAGTTAAATTTCCATTAGCACCAGTTTATAAAAAATTAAGAATTGATTTTAAACAAGCTTTTGCAAGAAGTATTCATCCAGATGGAGATGCTACAACTGATAAAGGTTTTGTAACTATTGAATATGTAAATAATGGTAAAACAGAAAAAGTAGAATATGATTATTTAATCAATGCAACAGGACCTAAATTAAATTTTGATGCTACAGAAGGGCTTGGATCGGATAAATCTGGAACAGTTTCTATTTGTAATTACAAGCATGCAACTCACGCATGGCAAGAACTTAAAAAAGTAATTGAAAAAATGAAAAAAGGTCAAAAACAAAAAATTGTAATTGGATTAGGACACGGTGGGGCAACTTGTCAAGGTGCTGCTATTGAGTATTCTTTAAATGTAGCTTCTTTGATTAAAGATCTTGGTTTAGAAGATATGGCTGATATTAGATATTTGACAAATGAATATATGATTGGTGATTTAGGAATGGGTGGAGCTTATGTTGAAAATAATGGATATGTAGCTCATACTAAAAATATTATTGGTGCTATGTTTACTGAATATGGTATTAAATGGTATCCACAAAGTTCTGTTTATAAAGTAGAACCTGGTAAAATATATTATGAAAATCTTCAAGGTGAAGAACTTACTATGGATTATGATTTTGCAATGTTAATTCCTGCTTTTGCTGGTGTTGGAATCAAAGCTATTGCAAAAGATGGAAGTGATATGACAAGTGATGGAAGACTTTTTAAACCAAATGGTCTTATGACGGTTGATGCTGATTATACAAGTGGTAAAAAACCTTATCACGAATGGAGTGGGGAAGATTGGCCTAAAACTTTACAAAATCCTACTTGGAAAAATATTTTTGCTGTTGGTATTGCGTTTGCACCACCACATCCAATTTCAAAACCTCATTCAACTCCAAAAGGAAGACCATTAACTCCAGCACCACCAAGAACTGGTATGCCAAGTGCAGTTATGGGTCATGCTGTAGCATTAAATGTAGCTGAAACTATTTTAAATGGAAAAGAAACATTTAATCATGAAGCATCAATGGCTAAATTTGCCTCTATTTGTGTTGTATCTATTAGTTATGGATTTAGAGGAATTGCTGGAAGTATGTCAGTATATCCAACTATTCCAGATTTCAAAAAATATCCAGATTTTGGTAGAGATATTAAATATACAGTTGGTGAAGTTGGTGTAGCAGGACACTGGTTTAAATGGCTAATGCATTATGCATTTATGTACAAAGCACAAGGTAAACTTGGTTGGACTTTAATTCCAGATTAATATTAATTGAGAATGGAAAATTGAGAATGGATAATTAAATAAAAAAGGAGAAAAAATGGATCAAAGTAAACAACATTTAAAAACAACTTGGGAAGAAAGAAATTATACTGATTGGAATTATGGAATGTATCCAACAGGAGAAGAGATTTTCAGAAGAAAATGTGTGATTTATCAATTTTATAGATTTATAGTTTTATCATTAAAATTTCATAAAACTGCTTCTATTTCTACTCATTAATTATTTAGCTCCTTTTTGGGGCTTATAAGTTACTTTCATAAATCTCTTCTAATAAATTTAAAATAGGTAAATAAATCATTTCAACTTCATTTATATCAATTTTTGCTTGATTTGGAAAGAAGAAATGAGTGTTTCTATTTCTCCGAGTTCTAACAATAATATAAATTATTTCTTGAATTAATTTTGATTTTTCTGGATTGATTTGCTCTAAAAATGCTTTTTCAGCATGTTTAAGTGTAGTAGAAATAGTTCCTGTGTTGATTTGTGCAATATATGAAATATCTAATTCTTTTAGAGTATTTTCTAGCCATTTATTATTAATTGCTGTTACTTTTGGGCCATATTCAGCATTTGCTCTTTTGTGAAAAAAGTTAAAATGATGTTTTAACATACAAGCTTTTAATAATATTTCGACAGATAAGGAAATATTTCTCCAAAAATCAACACTTTTAAATTTATTATGATTTTTTATTGGAGCAATTTTAAATATTTTATCATAAACTATTATTTTATCAGTTATAGCTAAATGAATAGCATATTGATAATTTTCTTCGTCAATATTACTTATATCAATTGTGTTTAATGTTTTATGTAATGGCAATTTTTTACTTTTTTATAGATTAAAAAACAAATTCTAAAAATTCTTTTAAATTATCTAAAAATTCACGAAAATAATATTTAAATAAAACAATCATAAATCTATCCTTCTTATAAATAATAAAGAGGAATTAATCCTCTTTTGTATCTAATTCTATCATTTCCCAAGGAAGTCCTTGAATGTTAAGTTCATCTAAGAAAGGTTTTGCATCAAACTCTTCCATATTATGTACACCTTCCTTATACCATTTTTTATCAGCTATCATTTTTGCACCTATCATTGCAGGAACTCCAGTTGTGTAGCTTACGCATTGTGCTCCTGTTTCTTTGTAAGCACATTCATGGTCGCAAATTTGGTATAGATAAACTTTTCTTTTTTTACCGTCTTTAATACCTTCAACTACACAACCAATATTTGTTTTACCTTTTGTTCTTTCACCTAAACTTGCTGGGTCTGGTAATACTTTTTTTAGAAATTCCATAGGTGAAATTTCACAACCTTCACAAATTTCAATAGGTTTAATATCTGTCATTCCTACATTTTGTAAAACTTCAAGATGTTTTAGATATTTATCACTAAATGTCATAAAAAATCTAATTCTTTTAATTGATGGGAAGTTTTTAACTAAACTTTCAAGTTCTTCGTGATAAAGTAAATAACTTGGATAAACTCCAACTTTTGGATATTCCCAATCCATTTTGATACTCATAGGTTCAATTACTTTCCATTCACCATTTTCGTAATATTTACCTTTTTGAGTAATTTCTCTTATATTTATTTCAGGATTGAAATTTGTAGCGAATGGATATCCGTGATCACCTGCATTACAATCTAAAATATCTACATATTCAATCTCATCAAAAAGATACTGTGCCGCATATGCTACAAAAACATTTGTAACACCTGGATCAAATCCACTTCCTAAAAGGGCCATTTTTTTAGCATTTTTAAACTCTTCATCTTTTGCCCATTGAAGTTTATATTCAAATTTTGCTTCGTCTGGATGTTCATAATTTGCAGTATCTACATAATCAGCTCCTGCTTTAAGACAAGCATCCATAATTGTTAAATCTTGATAAGGAAGTGCTACATTTAAAACAATATCAGCTCCTACTTTTTTAATAAGCTTAGCTGTTTCATCAACATTATCAGCATCAACTCTATAAGTATCAACCTCAACTCCAAGTTTTTCCTTTATATCATTTGCAATTGCGTCACATTTTGATTTTGTTCTACTTGCTAGAGTTATTTTTTCAAAACTTTGTGTGTTCATCGCTGCTTTGAAAGTTGCAACTCTTCCAACTCCACCAGCTCCGATGATTAGTAAATTTGCCATTTGCTATCCTTTTTTAAAAATTATATCAAAAATTTTAAGAGTTTTCCCAAAAAAAAGTAATCCATTTATCAGCAACTCTTACTTTAAAATCAGGTATAACTAAAGAAGTAAGTTTATAATAAATTGCACAAGTTTTAATCTCAATATTAGGATATTCTGTTTTTAAAATATCAACTATTTCTTTTAGAGTTTCTCCCGTGTCAGAAATATCATCGACTAATACTATTTTTGTATGATTACTTAAATCCGGAATATTTTTAATTTCAAAAGTATTAAGTTTTTTTTCGCCTTCATAATGAATAGAATTAATTGTATAAATACTTCTCATATTTAAACTTTCACCTAAAAAGTGTGCCAAAGTTAGACCACCTCTTGCAATAGCGACTAAACAATCAGGATTATATTTTTTTATTTCATTAGTTAAACTTTTTATATCTTTTTGAAATTCTTCATAACTATAAAACTCTTTCATTTTCTTCCTTTTTATTTGCTAAATAACTATGAATAAAAGCAATTGCTATTAAAACTATACCAATTGTTCCAGTTAATTCTTCTGAAATATGAAAGAAAATTTTAAGGAGCATAATAACTGCTAAAACAACTATTGCGTAATGAGCCCCGTGTTCAAGGTATCTGTATTCTGAAAGAGTTCCTTTTTCTACCATAAAAAGAGTTAAACTTCTAACAAACATTGCACCAATTCCAAGACCTATCATAATTAAGAAAATATTATTTGATAAAGCAAATGCACCAATAACTCCATCGAAACTAAAACTTGCATCTAAAACTTCTAAATAAATAAATCCAACAAGTCCATTTCTAACAACATTTTCATCAAAAAAGTCATCTACACTTGCTAAAATTGAGTGAATAAGCATACCAGTATAAAAAGCAATAGCAATTTCATAACTTTTTGTATAATAAGTTAAAATAATTCCAGTTATTGTAGTTAAAATCAGCCCAGTATTTGAAACTTTACTTAAATTATTAGTTATTATATTGTCTTCAATAAATTTAACCCATTTAATCTCTTTTTCTTCAAAAAAGAAATCAAGAAAAACCATTAAAAGAAATGAACCACCAAAAGCATAAATAAGTTTTTCATTACTTGCCAAAATTTCGTGATATTTTTCTGGATTATTCATTGCTAAATTCAAAGTTTCTCCCATACTAATTCCACCTACCACAGCAACTATTAAAATAGGGAATAAAAATCTCATTCCAAAAACGGCAATCACCATCCCCCAAGTCATAAATCTGGCTTGCCACTTTTTATCCATTGTTTGAAGTATTTTTGCATTTACGACTGCATTATCAAATGACAAACTAACTTCTAAAAGTGCTAAAAGTCCAGCTATATAGACTCCTGCTACATTTCCTAAATAATAAGCTACAATTAATCCTATAATCAAAATTATAAAAGATGGGATAAAATATCTCATTTAACTACCTTTTTTTATGAAATTTTAGCAAAATAAAAGTAATTAAAGTGTATAATTCAAAAAAAAAGGATTCAAATGGCAAAACTTGTTTTAGTTAGACATGGTAAAAGTGTATGGAATCTTGAAAATAGATTTACAGGGTGGGTAGATGTAGATTTAAGTGAAAAAGGTGTAGAAGAGGCTATCGAAGCTGGTAAAAGACTTAAAAAAGCTGGTCTTAATTTTGATATAGCTTTTTCAAGTTATTTAAAAAGAGCTATTAAAACTGGTTATTATATTTTAGAAGAACTTGATTTACTTCATATTGACCATATGAAAGATTGGAGATTTAACGAAAGACATTATGGTGGTTTAACTGGAATGAATAAAGATGAGGTAAAAGCAGAAGTAGGGGAAGAGCAATTTTTAGTATATAGAAGAAGTTATGATGTTCCGCCTCCAGCTCTTTCAACTGATAGTAAATGGCATCCAATTCACGACCCAAAATATAAAAATGTTGATCCTAAATTACTTCCTTCAACTGAATCTTTAAAAGATAATCAACATAGAGCAATGGCAGCATTTCACGAAAAAGTAGCTCCTTTATTGGTAGAAGGAAAAGATGTTTTAATTACAGCCCACGGAAATACAATCAGAGGAATGGTAAAAGAACTTGATGGAATTAGTGATGAAGATATTCCAAAATTTGAAATTCAAACAGGAATTCCAAGAGTTTATGAATTTGATGATGACTTAAAAGTATTGAAAGTTTATAATATTGATGAGTAAGGTTAAAAGTAAGCACAAATTTTAGACATTCCGAAAAATGGAAAAGTGTGGAAATCAAAAGATTTGATTTTAAGCACACTTTTTTAATCCATTTTTTTCATTAAAATTTATGGTTGTTTTGTTTATTTAATTAGTGCTTAATTTGTTAATGTTGAAGTTTTGTGAGTAGTTTATTAAAACTATTTGCAAATTTTTGTATATCATTTTTACCAAAAGGTTTTGGACCTTTGGTAATTTCTCCAGAATCTCGAATTTCAGTCATTAAATTTCTCATACTCAAATAGTGATTTATATTATTCTCATCGAAAATCGTGCCTCTATGGTCTAATCCAATACCATCTAATTTTATGATTCTATCAGCCAAAGGAATATCTGCAGTTATGACTAAATCACCTTTTTGAGTTAGTTCGACTATTTTATCATCGGCTTTATCAAGTCCATTTTCAACTATAATATATTCAATAAACTTGCTTTTATTAAAACTTATTTTTTTATTTGAAACAACTATTGTTTGTAGTGAGAGTCTTTCAATTGCTCGCTCAATTATAGGTTTTATAGCTCTTGGAAGGGCATCTGCGTCTATTAAAAGTTGCATTTTAGCCCTTGTAGTTTAAGACTTCTTTTGCAAATCCAATATTATAAAAAAATATTATTTTAAAAATCATATCGATTTCATTATTTTCAGTAATTATATAAAAATCA
This sequence comes from Nautiliales bacterium, assembly GCA_030826765.1. Lineage (GTDB taxonomy): Bacteria > Campylobacterota > Campylobacteria > Campylobacterales > JAADDX01 > JAUUDM01. The sequence continues at coordinate 1,487 of JAUUDM010000027.1, read as the reverse complement.
AATCCTTCCAATTCTTGATTGTTTGGAACTACTTCAAACATAACGGGTTTGAGTGTTTTTAACATATTTGTTACTTTTTTAATTTTATAATCATTTAAACCTTTTGTCATAGAACCTTCAGTCTCTATTTTTTTCATTGTTTGAAAAAGTAAGTCATTTTTATCTTGAAATATTGCTTTGTTCCAGTAAATTTTTCCTGAATCATAATGAAGTGACTTCGTTTTTTTTAAAAGTGGATTTTTGATATTTCTAATATCTTCTATCATTGTCAAAAAGGCATTTTTACCACCAATATTTTGGGCATATTCAGTTAATTCTTCGTGTAGTTTTTGTTTTGTAACTTTATCTAAATCTTTAAATTTCATTTTTGTCCTTGTATTTTATAAAAAACATTATACCAAATAAAGCACTAAAAAGGTTGATACTAACAAGCATATAAATAATTACTAATTGATAACTAACTGCAGTCAAAGGGTCAGCACCAGCTAAAAGCATACCCGTTGTAATTCCAGGGATTGCCACAAGACCAATGGTTTGAAGCATATTGATTGTAGGAATCAGACTTGCTTTTATGGCTTGAAGTTGCATAGTTTTATAAGCTTCTTTTAAGCTTGCACCAAGAGCTATAAAACCTTCAATTAAATCTGTTTGTATTTCAGTTTCTCTTTTAAATCTCTCTATTGCTAAAGTAAATGAATTTAGTGAATTTCCTATAATCATCCCTCCAATCGGTATAAATTCATTTGGTTTAGTCGATATTATTTGAGTTAAGACCATTATTCCAAGAACTATAAAAGTAGATAGAAATATTGTCAAAAAAGCAATTAAAAAACTGCTGTTTACTCTGTTTTTTGCAATATAAGAAGAGTATAAAATCATCAAAAACAGAACTAAAACAAGTAAAAATATATTATCTATTTTAAAGATAAAAACTAAAAAATATCCAAGGGCTAAAAGTTGGATAAATGCCCTAAAAGAGTTTATTAAAAGTTGTTTTTCAATTCCTAAATGAGTTTTATATGAATAAAATAAAGGAATTAAAACTAAAATAAAACTAACTAAAAAAGAGTAGTTCATAATTTTTCTTTAATGTGACTTTTTATTTTGAGAAATTCTATTAAAATTATTACATCCTTTTTTGTTATAATTTTATCACAATTTATAAAAACTTCGAAAATATTTTCATCAACTCATTTTTATTCAAAGGTTTAGTAAGATATTCATCCATACCGGCATTCATAAATCTTTCTCTATCACCTTTAATCGCATTTGCTGTTAGGGCTATTATTGGTGTGTGAGGAAGGTTATTTTCTTTTTCATATTCTAATATTCTTTTAGTTGCTTCTATTCCATTCATATTTGGCATATTTTCATCCATCAAAATAAAGTCATATTTATTATTTTTAAATTTTTCTATTGCTTCAAGACCATCATTTGCTATTTCAAATTCAAAACCAAGTTTTTTAAGAAGTATTTTCATAAACATT
>JAUUDM010000005.1 GCA_030826765.1 Nautiliales bacterium | reverse complement strand
GCGTAACTTCGGATATATCATAAATCTAACTTCGCCTTCGTTTTCTACATAATGTCCCCCGCTTATCCAGTTACACATAATAAAACCATCTTCCGTTGGTATGTGTAAAGGCTTTTCTAATAATTCTTTTACTGCCTCTTTTACAGCCCAATATAAATCTTTTCTTTTTAAACCTGTTAGTTCCTTAAAATCTCTAACCTTAAAAACATATTCTTCATTAATATCATCGCTTCTTTTTAATCCAGATATTAAAGTCGTTATAAATTTTAAAGGTAAAGGATTTAATTTATATCTCGCTTTTACCACTACATCGGCTTTTTTAACTTCCAAATTTCCATCAACCTGAATAAGTTTAGCCATTTTAAATCCTTTTTTTATGTAATTATAACATAAAAAGATAAAAATCAAAGTATATCTTTATAATTTATCGTTTTTCACCCTGATTTTATCGTTTTTTAGACCCTGATTTTATCGTTTTTTACCCTGATTTTATCGTTTTTCACCCTGATTTTATCGTTTTTAAACTCAAAAAATCCCTAAATTTCGGATTTTTCGCGCCCCTACACTATACATATTACAAGATTATATATAGACACTATAAGAGAGAAAAAGGAAAAAAATCAACCAAATCGATTGATTTTTTCGGTTACCAGCTAATCTTAATCGTTAAATTTAGTTTTTTTGGGATTTATTAAAAGGGAAGGAATAGAAGTTCTGATTTACTTCACTTAATCGCTTTTATTGTTTATCTCTCTTTAAATATAGCCTTATTTAGCATTTTAAAGCCCTCTATTGCATTTTTTCTTATTTTAAATCAAACATACTTAAAGCTTTTAGTTCGTTCGTTAAATCGCTTCTAATTGATTAATTTTTTACCTTTTAAATATTTTTTAGCAGTGTTATAACTTATACCAGCAATTTTAGCCACTTTATAAGGCGTAATCTCTTCTCCCTGTAAGCGTAATAAATTAACTGCATTTATTACTTTCTCTTTTGACTTGTTGGCTTTTATTTTAGAAGCCCTTTTAGCACTTTCTACTTTCTTTTCGCTTGGAGGTATTTTAGCCCCATACTTTTCAATTACTTCCAAAGCCCATTTCAAGTCATTTGGCATTTCATTTTTTTCTTTTAATGCTTTTTTCTCTATGCTTATTTTGTATCCAAATACTTCGAATTCCATTTCAAATCCTTTCAAATTGATGTAACATTTTAACATATTTCAAAATGACTTGTCAATATGAAATAAATTATTTCAAACTGAAACAATTTAAAATAATAAATTGAAACATTTTGAAATGAAACAAACATTAAAAGAATTGTAGAATTTAGGGAACATTGATTATGTTAAGTTGATAGCTTAAATTAAAAATATAAAAGTCAAATTATTTTGAATTTTCTTAAATCGTTAATTATAGTTACAAAATCTTTCTGATTAAAGATTTCCGGTACAATATAAATTTGATTATGTAAATTTTTTGAAAATTCTTTAAATTTCTCCAAAAAATAATTAGTTATATTTAAATTATTATTAAATATAGAAGACAAATCTCCTTTATGTCCTTTACCACAAATATGTAAGCCTTGAATATACGAATAAATATTATTGGAATATAAAGTATCAAATATATTATCTATCAATTTTTTATAATCTTTTTCATTTTGAGGTTTTTTTAAAAAAATTTCTTTTCCAAATAGTTGGGGAATATCAATTATTAATTTGAGATCAAGATTTTTCTTTTCTATATTTTGAACAAAAATTTTATAATCATTTATTGTTGAAAGTAAAAAATTTCCACAACAATTTCTATTTTCTAAAAGAATAATAATATTATCATTTAATTTTTTTATATTATTTTCAAATAATGAATATAAATTAAAGAAATCTTTTAAATCTACTTTGTTTTTATATGGAGGATGTATTTCTATTATTTTTGGTAACTTTCCAATATTATTGATGCATTCTTGTATTAAATTAGTAAATTCTTTTACCCAGTTTTGTGAAGTCCATAAACTTGCTTTATTATTGTATTTTGATTGAAACAATGTAGGGTATCTTTCTTGTAAGACAGGATTATTAATAATTGAAGCAGAATATTCAGTATGTAAAGAATATGGCATTTCTAATGTTTGTTTTTGTTTATGAAAATTATTAAAAGTACAGGAAATTTCTATAATATTAGGATTAATATTTACTTCATTATAGTTTAATTTTCCATATTTTAAAAAAATATAATTTTGTATCATTTTTTCCTCCGATAATTGTTTATAAAATAATAACAGAATTTCTATTATGTTAAATAATAATTGATTTTATTATTAATTTTTAGTTAAAATTAAATTTAAAAATTAAGGAGAAAGTAATGAAAGGGGAAATATTAAATATTAATGGAAACGAAGGGATTATAATTGGAGAAGATGGTAAAAGATATCCTTTTTCTTTGCAAGATTGGAAAGAAAAAGAATTACCTGTAAAAGGAAATACTGTTGATTTTACTGTTGAACAAAATGAAGCTAAAGAAATTTATTTAATAGGGAAAAAACAATTTAATATTGGTAATGGTTTGATAGGAGGGATTGGAGCTATATTATTATTTTTTACTTGGATCCCATATATAGGATTAATTTTAGGAATTGTTGGAATTTTTATGTTGTCTATTGCTATTAAGCGTATTTCTGATATATCTCCAGAAAAAAGAATTTTTAAGAATTGGATAACAGCTATTATTTTATATGTAATTGGAACTTTATTACTTGAATTATTTGGTTCATCATTAGTATTATTTTCTTTCATGTCAGCAGGAAATTCTTATGATTCTATAGGAAATTTAAGTTTAACTGTTATAGTGATTTTAATTATTAATTATATAATGACTATTATTGAAGGTATTCTATTTAAGAAAGCATTTTGGGGAATATATGATATAAGTGGAGAAAAATTATTTAAAACTGCTGGAACATTGTTTTTTTGGGGAGGAATTTTATCTATAATATTTATAGGGGTACTATTATTTTTCGTTGCTTGGATATTAATAGCTATTGCATTTTTTTCAAAAAAAGTTAAATAAATTGCATTTAAGGATTTAGTTAAAATAAAATTTATCTTTTTATTTTAACTCCTATTTTTATTGTTTTTTCTTCAATTTTTGTTCTAATTTCTCTAATTCTTCGTTTAATTTGTTGAATTCCTCTTGATATTCCTGTTTTAACTTTTGGTATAAATGTTTTAATTGCTTTCTCAATTCTATTAAAGCTTCGTTGTATTTTGTTTTCAAATGTTTGTTTAATTTTTGCCATTCCTGTTTCAATTTCTCTTGATATTGTGTTTCCAATTTCGTTTTCAACTTGTTTTCCAATTCTATTTCCAGTTTGTGCCAGTTGTTCTTGTAATTGTTTAATTCCTGTTGGAGTAATTGATTTTGTTGAATTAATATCTCGTTTGACTTGATTTGCTCGTCTAATTGTTTCTTCAAGATTTCGTTCAAACTCAATTGCTTTAGATATAAGGATTTGTAATTCTCGTTCATTTTCTTCCCTTTCTTTTCTTAATTTTCTCATTTTTTCTTTTATTTTTTCTTTTTGTTCTTCAATTTCTTGGATTTTGTATTCTATTGGAACAGGTTTTGGAATTAAAAAAGGTTTTGGTAATGAATAAAAGGTAATTTTGCTTTTTTCATTTAACTCATCTTTATTATTTTTTCCAGTAATTTTTGATTGATGCCAGTTCTCTTTTAAAATAGCTCTTATTTCTTTAATATCTACACTGTCAGCACATTTGACTATTATTTTTTTATTATCTTGTGGCAAAATAAACTGGTAACCTATGACTTTTCCAGCTTTTTTCTTAAATCCAAATTCTTTATATCCAAGTTTTTGCATAGCAAGTCTTAGTTCTTTTTCGTTTTTACAGGTTTTAACTACTTTTAGTAAATCCTCTTTTAATATTTCTTTTATACTTTCCATTTCTTTTTTTACATCTTTTACATCTATTTTAGGCATTTGAATAGAAACATTATCTTTATTATTGTTAAATAATTTTAGATAGTTGTTTAAAAATTTTTTGTTAGGGCGTAAATTTTTAAATAAATCAGTCTGTTTGTTTATAGAATTAATTATTAAGGCTTTATTTTTATCCTTAAAATAACTATATCTTATAAAATCTCTCATTATTGCATTATTTAGGTAAGGTTTAATTGCCTTTTGGCTAAATTCTTTTCTGTTTATAAGCTCTATTACTTTTAAATCTTCTTGCGTTATAGGGATAGGATATGTATTTCTTAAATTATGCTCTTTCCAAACAAAATCAATTCTTTGTTTGTTAAGTCTTTTTTGTATAAAATTAAGCGTTTTTACATAATATTGCAAATTCCCGGTCAATAGGGAATATTCCCATAGTAATTCTAATTTTTCTTTTAGTTTTGTATCTGTATATTTTTTAAAATCGGAGTTTGGCATTTTACGGATAATCCAACTAAAATTTTTTACGGCTTTTGCTAGATTTTTGTATGCAAAATTTGTTTGTGTTGGAGTTTCAGCGAAATTTGGCGTAAGACCAAACTTCTCACTTACATTTTTTATATGCTCTTTTAACAGAGAAAAATCTTTTCCTAATCGTGTAGTATCTGGAGAAAGTATTAAATGAATGTGAGGCATAACATATTCGCCCTCATTTCCTTTAATGTGTATAGCTTCTATTTTAATTGCTTTGCTTAAATCTATTTTTCTATTTGTGTATTTTTGTTTTTTATTGCCGTTTTTGTCTATATAATAGCCGTTTTTTTGTTTGTATTCAGCAGGTTTTTTTAGTTCTTGCAAAAGTTCAAACATCGTTTTTTCAGGCGGTTGAACGCTATTAAAAAATTGTATATCCAAAAAGGAAAAATTGAAATGTAAATCCTTTTTATTAATTTGCTGGTATTGTTTAAAATATTCGGCGTGGTCTTTTAAATGAACTTCAAGGTTAAATTCTTTTTTTGGCAATACCATCTTAAATCCAATCTTTATATTTTAAGAAAGCTAAAAAATATAATACTGCAAATATAAACAGAATAGAAAAACCAATAAATAATCCTATTTTTAGTAAATTGTGGTAAAAACTAAGATTAAAAAAATATAAAATAATTTCAACGACTATTAAATATATACTTATTGAAATTAATCCTAATTTGATTATTTCATTTTGTTCTTCAGTTTCTTCTTCCAATTCTTTTATTTTTTCATTTCTTTCATTAAGTTGTTTTTTCAGTTCCTCTTCTGTTTTTCTAATTTCTTCAATTTTTTCATTGCACCAGTCATTAGGGGGCATAGAATAATTTATTATATTACTTACTACACTTTTACTTATATTTAATTGCTTTGCTATTTGCGAATAAGTGTAATTTTTAAGAAATAAATCCCAAATCTTTTTGCCTATTTCTTTTTTGTTATCCATTTTTTACCTTTTTGTAAAAAGTTCTTTTTTAATTATAACTTAAATTTAATATTTTGTTAAACCGCCTATTATTTAAATATTTAATAAATACAATAGTTCAGGCATTGCCACCAAAATATATTCGCTTACACTTCAAAATAATGTTTGGGACGGGCTTACGCCCTTTGTCTAATGGCAACCCAAACATTATTTTTCATTCGCTCATTTTTGGTGGCAACGCCTGATATTAAAAAATATTTTTTTATTTATTACTTTTTTATGGTATAATTATTTAAATTATTACCGCTGGTTTAGCCAGCCCGCCCATCCATTTGGATGGGTATTATTTACTTCAATGAAAAAGTAAATTTTAGTCTATCATTAATTTTATTCCTAATATCACTTTTATCTATATACGCAATATGTTTAAGTATTCTTGTTTTATCTAATTCTCGTATTTTATTTAAAATTATTACGCTGTCTTTTTCTAAAAAAGAAAAATCATTTTTATATAAAATCACTTTATTTTTATGAGCTTCTTTATGTTTCTCAGTCAAAGAAGTTATAGGAGCTACCAATACACTTTTAGAATATTCGTTTAAAAAATTATTGCTTAAAATTATTCCCATATGAATAATTTCCCTATTACTAAAAACATTAGAAAATTCTACCCCAATATTAATGCCACAAAAATAATTTATATCTTGAATTGAATATAATTTATCAATTTCTAAAAGATTAATAGAATTTCCCCATTTAACAGATACCATTTCAAATTTCTTAAAGTCTATACTCATATTATTCCTTCCTCTTTCAGTCTTATTAATTCTTCTCTCAATTCCAGCCAAATTTCTTTATTATTTTGAGATAAATCTCTTAAACACACTCCATTTAAAATTAACTCTTTATACAAATCCGAATTTTGGCCTATTTTTAGCCATATATCGTAAATTTTAGCACTCTCCACTGCATTTAAGTCTTTAATATTATCTTTTAAAGTTGCATAAACTAACCCGTTATTATCAAGTCCCAGCCAATATATTCCATTTTCAAATGTTTTAAATCCAAAAAATTTGCCGTTGCCTGAATAATTCTTTCTTAAAAGAGATACAAAATTTCTTCGGCTTGAAAAATATCTCTCATCTGTGCTATTATTATCCTGTAATTTAGCAGGATTTGGACGGATAAAAAACTTCAAGTGGGTAACCTTTCTCCCGCTTTTTATTTCCTCATAATCAAAAATAATATCTGTATTTTCAGATAATTCTTTTTTTGCTTTATTTAGTATTTGTCTTTTAATATCATAGAATTTATAACTTCTTGGAATTCCTAAAATTTCCATAAACTCTTTCAAACTAACTATTTTTTCAGCTTTATTTCCGTATCTTGCGTTCAGTTCCAGCCAGTCTTTTAGTATTTCATACATTCTGATTGAATAAGAACTTCTTAAAGGAAGAATATTTTCTAACTTATACTTTAAAAATTTTTTTTGTGCTTCAAGCAAAAAAGGGCGTAACTTCGGATATATCATAAATCTAACTTCGCCTTCGTTTTCTACATAATGTCCCCCGCTTATCCAGTTACACATAATAAAACCATCTTCCGTTGGTATGTGTAAAGGCTTTTCTAATAATTCTTTTACTGCCTCTTT
>JAUUDM010000045.1 GCA_030826765.1 Nautiliales bacterium | reverse complement strand
TCAAATAAGAGATGTTGATTTTGCAGCAGAGAGTGCAAACTTCAATAAACATAACTTACTTGCACAATCAGGAAGTTATGCAATGAGTCAAGCTAATGCTGTTCAACAAAATGTGATGAAATTGTTACAATAATGTTTATTTAAAATAATTATAGAGAATTTCTCTATAATTATTTATTTATTTATGTCGATTTATTAAAAAAAAGGTTGTTTATGTTAGAGAAAAATTTATCAGCATTATTAAAAATTAATCCATATTTAACTGCTAAGATAATGAAAGTTCAAGAAAATAAAAAGTTTGAAGTATTTTTAGATGAAAAAGATAGAATAAATTATAATATTTATGATGTAGAAAATAATGAATTTTTTTATAAAAATAGTCCTATTAAAACTGTTATGCAACAGTATGACAATATAGAAAAGATTTATAGTAGATATCTATATTTATATTTTTATGGATTAGATAATGGAGTTTTAATAAAATTACTTTTAAATAAAGAGAATTTAGAAAGAATTATTGTTATAGAACCTGATATAGAACTTTTTTATATTATTTTTAATCTTTTAGATTTTTCAGAAGAGATAAAAAATGGAAAAGTTATATTTGAACATAGTAAAGATTTTTCTTTTCTAAAAGCAAATACATATTTTGATGGAAATGCTAAAATTTATGCAAAACTTTATACTTTACAAGTTATAAATAATTATTATTATAAATATTATTCATCTGATATAACAAGAGTTAATAAAATTTTTGTAAGAGCAATTACTCATGTCGTAACAGCTATTGGTAATAGTTCAATTGATTCATTGATAGGATTAAAACATCATATAGCAAACCTTCCATTTATGCTAAAAACCCCAACTTTAAAAGATTCAATAAAAAAATATAAAAATAGTAAAAATGTGGTTATAGTTTCTACTGGTCCATCTCTTTATAAACAATTAGAACTTTTAAAAAAATATCAAGATTATATTACTATTTTTTGTGTTGATGCTTCTTTACCGATTTTACAAGAACATAAAATTAGGCCAGATGTAGTGTTTTCATTGGAAAGAGTAGAAGCTACTGCAAAATTTTATGAAAATTTAGATAAAGAATTTTTAAAAGATACTGTATTTGAAGTAACTTCTCTTATACATAAAAAACTTTTAGAAAACATAGAAGATATGAATGTTCAAATGAGTATAAGACCATTTAATTTTTTAAAATATTTTGGCTTTAAAGATTGGGGATATTTAGGCTTTGGTATGAGTGCGGCTAATATGGCGTTTGAATGTGCTTTTTTTAGTGGGTTTGAAAATATAGCTCTGATTGGTCAAGATTTATCTTATTCTAAAGATGGTAAAAGTCATAGTAAAGGTCATACTTTTGGAGAAGATGAAGTTAAAATATCAGATAATAACTTTGTAATAGAGGGATATTATGGTGATGAAGTTGTTACTAATAAAATATGGAATATGTTTTTGAATTTTTTTGAAAAAAATATCTCAGAAGCAAAAGAAAAGGGAATTATTACTTATAATTGTACAGAAGGTGGAGCAAAAATAAATGGTGCTGAGCATATACCTTTTGCAGAATTTTTATCTAATAATGTAGATATGGGTGATAAAAAAAGTGTAATTAAATTACAAAATAATAATAATTATGAAAAAAATATAAAATTAGCACGTAAAAAAATTGAAGATTTATTAAAATATACTGAAGATGTCCAAAAAAAAGTAGAAAATAGTTTTTTATTGGTAATGGAGACTATTGAAAATATAGAACTTTTAAATAAAGAAAATAGATTAGAAGAAATTACATTTGATATGTTAAATAAAACAATTAATGAAATAGATAAAATAAAAACTATTTATGAATCTGATAGTTTTTATGAAGTTTTTTATGAAGTTACTATGAGTTTTATTTTACATGAAGAGATGGAATTAGCTAAAATTATGGTAAAAAATGTAAATACAGATGAAGAAAAAAAAGCAAAAATGGTAGATTGGATTTATGAACATAAAAGTTGGCTTTTCTTTTTAGCAGGTGGGTTAGATGCTATGAAAAAAGTTGTTGAAGAATCTTATGGAGAATGGGCTAATAAGGATAGTAAATAACTATGTTTAACAATAAAACAATTTTAATAACAGGTGGGACTGGAAGTTTTGGTAAAAAATATACAGAAATTTTATTAAAAAAATACAATCCGAAAAAAATAATAATTTATAGTAGAGATGAGCTTAAGCAATATGAAATGGCTCAAAAATTCAATCAAAAATGTATGAGATATTTTATTGGAGATGTTCGAGATAAAGATAGATTAAAAAAAGCTATGAATGGAGTGGATTATGTAATTCACGCGGCTGCTATAAAGTAAGTTCCAATAGCTGAATATAATCCAATGGAGTGTATAAAAACAAATATAAATGGTGCAAGTAATGTAATTGACGCGGCACTTGAATGTGATGTAAAAAAGGTTATTGCACTTTCAACTGATAAAGCATCTGCTCCAATTAATTTATATGGTGCTACAAAATTAGCAAGTGATAAACTTTTTGTAGCGGCAAATAATATGAGTGGGGATAAAGAAACAATATTTTCAGTTGTTAGATATGGAAATGTAATAGGAAGTAGGGGAAGTGTTGTTCCATTTTTTTCTAAACTTATTAAAGAAGGTGCTACAATTTTACCTATTACAGATTTTGAAATGACAAGATTTCTTATTACACTTGAACAAGGTGTGAATTTTGTACTTAAAAACTTTGAAAGAATGCAGAGTGGAGAGATTTTCATCCCTAAAATTCCATCAATGAAAATGATAGATTTGGCTTTGGCTCTTTGTCCAGAGTGTAAACTTGAAGAAATAGGAATTAGACCAGGTGAAAAACTGCACGAAGTGATGATTGCAAGTGATGATAGAGTTATAGAGTTTAATGACCATTATGTGATTAAACCAACTATTCAATTTAGTAAAATTTCTGATTTTACAACAAATGCTCTTGGTGAAAAAGGTAAGGAATTAGATATTGGATTTGAATATAATTCAGCAAACAATAGTGAATGGCTTACAAAAGAGCAGTTTTTAGAGTTGGCTAAGGAATTTTTATGATTCCTTATGGAAGACAGAGTATTGATGAAGATGATATAAATTCAGTAGTTGAAACATTAAAAAGTGATTATTTAACAACTGGTCCAAAAGTTAAAGAATTTGAAGAAGAATTAGCTAAAAAATTAAATTTTAAATTTGTTGTAAATGTTAGCAATGGAACGGCTGCTTTGCATTTATCTTCAATTGTTTTACTTAATCAAGGAGATAAAGTTATTACAACTCCTAATTCTTTTTTAGCTACAAGTAATTCTATTATTTATCAAAAAGCAAAACCAGTTTTTGTAGATATTAGCGAAAAAGGATTGATTGATTTAGATTTAGTAGAGAAAAAATTACAGAAAGAAAAAATTAAAGTTCTTTATTTAGTCTCTTTTTCAGGTCATCCTATTGATGATGAAAAAGTAAAATATTTAAAAGAGAAATATAAAGTAAAAGTTTTATATGATAATGCTCATTTTATTGGCAAAGATAACGGAGTTTGTGATATTGCGACTTACTCTTTTCATCCAGTAAAACATATTACCACTTTCGAAGGTGGTGCGATTGCTACAAATGATGAAAGAGTGTATAAAAAACTTTTACTTCTTAGAAATCATGGAATATATAAAGATAGCTCAATGTATCCGTGGGAATATAAAATGGTAGAGCTTGGATATAATTATAGATTAACTGATGTTGCTTGTGCTATGGGACTTAGTCAGCTTAAAAAACTTGATTATTTTCAAAAAAGACGACACGAAATCGCAAAATTTTATCACGAAAATTTACCTAAAAATATAATTCCACTTTATGAATATAATGAAAATTCATCTTATCATCTTTTTGTTGTTCGATATAGTTTCAAAAATTTTGATGAAAAAGCACAATTTTTTAACAAGATGCGAGAAAAAGGAATTGCACTACAATTTCACTATATTCCTATTAATTCACAACCTTTTTATGCTAAAAAGGGATATAGATATTCACAAGATGAGTTTCCTAAAATGGATAGATATTATTTAGAGGCTTTTAGTTTACCTATTTATCCAAGTTTAAGTGAGAAAGAACAAAATTATGTGATTGAAAGTTTGGAAAGTAATTTAAATTCATTTTAAATTCTCTTGACATAGCTTTTAAAAAGTAGTATAATTTCATTCCACAAACATTGGGGTATCGCCAAGCGGTAAGGCACATGGTTTTGGTCCATGCATTCGGAGGTTCGAATCCTTCTACCCCAGCCACTTATTCTATTCTGTCGCGGGATAGAGCAGTCAGGTAGCTCGTCGGGCTCATAACCCGAAGGTCGGAGGTTCAAATCCTTCTCCCGCAACCAATTGATTATTTACTAAAAATAAAATTCAATTTATTTCCAATAAATTATGTTCTAAAAATAGTTTGATAATAGGGATTAAAGAAACTGCATCTACTTTTAATATATTTGCTATATCAATTAAATCATTTTTTCCATCAGCATAAGCTAAAATATTTCTATATAAAAAGGCTTGAGTATAATTTGTAGATGGAGTGCATTCTGTTGGATAAAGTCCTCTTTTACCAAGTTGTGGCTCTCCTAAAACTGTTGTTTTATAATAAAAATTATTTTCTAAAGTGTCAATTATATTTTTATATAGATTAAAACTATCTTCTAATCCTTTAGGAGTGATTAAATCTAAATTATCTAAACTTGTATGATATTCTGGATAAGTAGCATATTTACTTCTCATAACACTACAAACTGGTAAATCAATCCCCGGCGCACAATATTGTCTCTCATCACTTCCTCTTTCTAAGAAAGAGTATTCATTATAATTTTTAATTTTATATTTAAGTATATTTTGTGCTACTTTATCAGCTAATGTATTTCCGTAGCGACTTTCAAGATAGGAATAATTTCTCTCATCTCCAACACAAGTTAAAATAAATCCAGCTTTTACATACTTTTTAAGATATTTTAATTTATCACTCATATAAACTAAACTTCCTATTGTTTCAGGAGCAAAAATAAATCTATAAGTATAATAATTCTCTTTTTTTCTTAACTCTTTTGCTAAAAAAGTAGTCAATATAGGTCCACTTAGTTCATTATTAGCCATAGAAGGATGACAAATATAAGTTGAAAACATGATTTCTTCTTTGATTTTTCCAGGAATTATAATATTAGCATAATGTAAAACTCCTTTTTTTAATTCACTTTTTATTATTACTTTATAAGTTCCTTTTTTTAAGTTTTTCCTATCTTTATCTGCTATACAAAATCCCCATTTTTTATTATAATAACTTGTAACATAAGGAATTGCATCGGGTAATTTTTCCAACGAATATAGATGTTCTTGTAACTCTTCAAGTGAAACTTCTTTTTCAACCGGAATTGAATATTGAACTAAATGTAAATTATTTTGATTATAATCACAAATTTTCTCTCCATCAGGAGTTATAATGTAAGCTTCTTCACAATTCCATTCATCTGGTACTTCCCAATCAAAAACTTTTGAACCACTTTTTATAGAATGAATTTCTAAATTTGGATTATATTCTTTTAAAATATTAAGAGTTTCTACAACACCTTTTCCGGTTAAACTTCTATTTATTGGAAATAATCTTTTTGCCAAATCGTGCATTTTTTTACCAATCATTTATTTCTCCATTAAAATATATTTTTTTCTTTAAATTCATTTTTTCTACTTTTTGCCACTCTTCTGCAAAAATAAATCCATTTTCATAAGCAATTTTACCTTTTCCAAATTCTGAATTTATAATAACTTTATACTCTTTATCTTTTAGTTCTTCTTTAACTACAAATCCCCAATCACGATTATAAAAACAATTTTTATTATAAAAACTTGTATGTTTTTTAAGTTTATCAATAGAAACTATTTTATTTACCGAAAGAGAGTGAGTCCAAGGAGTAGTTGAAATTATTTTTCCTTTACTATCAATTAATTTTGATTCAAAATAATTCCATCTTTCTGGCAATAAAACTCCATCAACCCATTGACCTGTTTCAAAATTACTTTTAATATCTTGATATTGTATTCTCTCTTTCTCTTTTTGTATAACGTCAATTGCAGGTCCTTTTGCTAAATACCAAGGATTTTTAGAGAGTTTTTTCATTACAAATTCAAAATATTCTTTACAACTTGCTGTATAAATTCTTGCCCGTCCTAATTTTTCGCTTTTCCAAATACCACTTTTTTCAGCTTCTCTTCCTGCTATGTGAGCATAAGGATAAGATTCATCTCCTACAAATCTTACACTATAAATCCAAGGAATTTTTTTAACAACTCCTTTTTCTGTTTCTATGTTTCCCCAAAAAAGTTTATCATATCTATGAGGAACTTTTGCTAAATAATCAGAATAATGTATAAAAGGAGTCCAGTTTGGTCCAAGTCCTATGCTACAACATTTAGAATTTTCTAAATTAACAAGTCTTTCAAAAAAACTTCCTTCTCCATATGAAATATTGCTAATTCCATCTAATAATTCTTTACAATTTTTACCAATACAAGCAACAGACATAAAAGGGTCTAAACTTCTAATTGCTTCTTGTTGTTTTAAAATAAAATTTGGAAAAGAACCAATTTCTGCTGGAGTATCTTTTTTAAAAGTTGCTAAATTAGAAGCTAAACTTTTACCAAAAGTATAAGAGTATGTTGGAACTATAATTCTACCTTCGCTTAAAACTTCTTTTATTGCATCTAAAAAAAGTTTATTTAATTTATCTTGTGAATTTATCTCTTTTGGAGGAAGACCTACCATTCCAAGAGATGTAGAAAAAAAGACAGTATCATCTTTTTTAATACCGCTATTTTTGAGAGCATTTATGATATCTTGTTTAGTGTATTTCATAATTTACCTTTTATGATATTTGCTAATCCTTCAATAGTTCTTATTTCTTCACTTTCTGTATCTTCTGGTAAAAGTGTTATATCAAATTCATTTTCTATTGCTAAAATAAACTGCATAATTTCAAATGAATCTAAATGCGAATCTAAATATCTATATTTTAAAAACTCTTCTTTACTTAAATTTAAAGGTTTTATTTCGTTTAAATAATCCCATAAAAATTTTATAATCTCATCCATCTTTTCTCCTTATAACTTTTATATGCAGTGTTTAAAAATTTTAAACTATCAATTGAATGGTGATAATCATAAACAAAATCATTTTTTTCACCATTTAAATAATTAAAAATATCACTATATAAATTTGCAAATGCTTCAATAAATCCACTTGGATGACCATAAGCCATTCTTTGATATCTTTTTTTATTTGCTTCAAAATAGGCATAACTTCTATTTAAAATCTCTTTTTTACCATTAAAATGAGATAATAAAAGTTTTTCAGAGTTATTTTGCTCCCATTTTACTCCCGCTTTATCTCCAAAAATTTCAATAGACAAAGAATTTGCATTGCCAATTGAAATTTTTGAAAAACTCATACTACACAAAACTTTATCCATTTTTATTAAAATTTCACAATCATCATAGACATTATAATTAGAAAATTTATTACACTCTGCAAAAACCTCATCTATTTTTTTAGGATAAATAAATTTTAATAAATGATAAGTATGCACTCCTAAATCAAGCATAATATTTGGTATTTCACCCTCTTGTAATCTCCATTTTTGAGGATAGCCTGGTTTCATAGGTTTAAAAAAACTTTCTTGAGGCATCTTTATTATTATTTTTTTAATTTCTCCTAAAATTTTATTTTTAATTAAATATTTTATCTCTCTAACTAATGGATAACCACTATAATTATGAGTAACTATTACTCTATTTTCAAATTCTAATTTTTCTTTTAAAGAAGAAACAAGCGGTTTATCAACTATCAAAGGCTTATTATATTTTTTTAATTCCATTAAATTTTCATAATGCGATGGAGTAGGAGTTAAAACAACAATAATATCTACATTTTCTACCATTTCTTCAATAGAATCAAAATGTTTAACTCCATACTCTTTTGCAGATAATTTTGATTTTTCTTCATTTTTACTAAAAATTCCACCAATTACTTTAAATTTTTTATCCATTTCAGAAGCAATTAAATGAACTCTTCCCGCTATTGAATCAATTCCTCCACCTAAAAATCCAAGTTTAAACATTTTCTTTTTTCACACAATATAAAACAGTTTCTATTCCTAAATGTGAATGCACTCGAATATAAAAATCATAGTTAGAATTTAATTCATAAATTAATAAAGGTAACTCCCATAAATCTTCGGATTTATGATAAAGAGAAATTGCTAAATTTGGTGTAAAATCTTTAATAATATTTTTTGCACCAAGTATAGCCTCTTTTTCTGCACCTTCTATATCCATTTTTATATAATTTGGTTTAAAATTATATAAAGTCTCATCC